>NC_018526.1:990443-1320591 GCF_000294495.1 Streptococcus suis S735 | reverse complement strand
AATGTCAATCTGACCATCTACCAGGGTGATTTTATTACCATTTTAGGTGGCAATGGGGCTGGGAAGTCAACCCTCTTTAATGTCATTGCTGGAACCCTACCCTTGACTAGTGGTTCAGTCCATATTCTTGGTGAGGACGTGACCAATTGGCCTGCAGAAAAACGTGCTAAGTATTTGTCACGTGTTTTCCAAGATCCTAAAATGGGTACAGCGCCACGGATGACGGTGGCAGAAAATCTACTGATAGCTAAGTACCGTGGCGAGGGACGGGGCTTACTGCCACGCAGATTGGCCCAACAGACGGAAGAATTTGCCCAGCTTTTGCCGAGAGTGGGAAATGGTCTAGAAAAACATCTGGACACGCCAGCAGGACTTTTATCAGGTGGTCAACGTCAGGCATTGAGTTTGTTGATGGCGAGTTTGAAACAGCCTGAACTTTTACTCTTGGATGAGCATACTGCAGCCCTTGACCCTAAGACCAGCCAATCCTTGATGCAATTAACGGACGAGTTGATTGAGACCAAGGGAATGACGGCCCTCATGGTCACTCACCAGATGGAAGATGCTCTGCGTCACGGTAATCGCTTGATTGTCATGAAAAATGGTCAGATTATTCAGGACCAAACGGCTGAAGAAAAATCCAAGATGAAACTGGAAGATTATTATAAGTTGTTTGATTAAGAACCTGTGTGGATAGTTCGCAACTTCCAACTAAGTTTGGTTTTGGCTAAAACTGAATCTTATATCAAACAGATCACTTGTGAATACAGGTCTAAAGTCTGGAGTAATCCAGGCTTTTATTATCCTTTGAATTTTTAGTTAAAAAGCAGTATAATATACTAAATATATCAAGAGGTGCTGTCATGGATAAATTGGTTTTTGAAAGCTTAGCTGACTTAGGAATGGACTACACCATTGTAGAGCATCCACCAGCTCTGACAACTGAGGAAGCAGACCGTTACATTGAAGGGGTAGAAGGAGTACGGACCAAGTCCATGTTTCTGACTAATAAGAAAAAGACTGCATTTTATTTACTGATCATGGATGACCAGAAGCAGCTGGATATGGACCAATTTCGTGATTTGGTGGGAGCCAACCGCATTCGGATGGCCTCGAGTGATAGCTTGATGGAAAAAATGCACTTGCCTGCGGGTGCGGTATCTGTTTTTGGCTTGTTACATAATGTTGATAAGGATATTCAAGTCTTTTTTGATAAAGAAATCCTATCCGAACCCATTCTAACCTTCCACCCCAATGTTAATACGAAAACAATTTTTGTCAAAACGGAGGATGTATTACGTTTTGTCGAAGAGATTGGCTTTTCAGCAACGATTGTTGACTGGGGGTAACAAAGATGAGAAAATGTTTAGCTATTTGTAGTCTGTTGTGTTGCCTTTTTTTGGTAGGATGTCGGACAGGAGCAGCTTATCAGGCAGAGATTGAACCGATGGAACAATCAGAATTGTATACGGAAAAAGAGATTGAGGCGGCTATTCTTGTAGTTCAAGATTACTTTGATCACCATTTTAACAGTTGTAAATTGCTGACTATCGGTTACAGTGGTGATAATGAAAAGGAATTTGATGAGTGGGCGGAGCACTATGGTGCAGAGGAAGCTATTATCCTAACTTCGTCTTTTAAGGTAGCAGCTGAGGGGGCAGAGCCCACCTTAGAGCCTAATAGTACTCATACGGATTGGAAATGGATTTTAGTGCGGAATGTTGGTGGTAAGTGGGAACATAAGGGATATGGTTACTAATGTATATGTAGAACTTCGTTGATTTTCAGCGGAGTTTTTTGTAAATTTTCTTGAAAAAATGTATAATAGAAGCGATAGCTAAAATATAGTCTTTTAGTTTACTTTTAGTACTAGGCAACGAGCTGCAGGCATGACTCAATGTTTTCTTGTTTCTAGGCATTGACTTGAAACAGTCCCCCAGACTGTTTCAATCAGGCAAGGCGAGTTCAAACAGTCCAGTGGAGTGTTTGAAGTTAGAAATAAGGAAACGGAGTTTCCTCTTACGTCGAAGTAATAAAAGAAAAACTAAATGACGATAAATAGCAGACTGTAATTCGACTTGGAGCTCCCAAGGACCGTTGGTAAGAAAAATAAAATGGACACCTGTGGGATGTCCAAAAGGAGTAAAGATGAGTACAATTAAAATTATGGCTCTTGGGGGTGTGCGGGAAAATGGAAAAAACCTGTACATTGCCGAAGTGAATGAACATATTTTTGTTTTGGATGCAGGGGCAAAGTATCCTGAGAATGAACAGTTAGGTGTGGATGTAGTCGTCCCAAATTTCGATTATTTGGAAGAAAATAAGCATCGTGTAGCAGGGGTCTTTTTATCTCACGGGCATGCAGATGCTATCGGAGCGCTTCCTTATCTCTTGGAGAAAGTGAAAGTGCCAGTATTTGGTTCGCACTTGACTATCGAATTGGCTAAGCTACTTGTCAAGGGGAATAATGCTACTAAGAAATTTAATGATTTCCATGTTATCAATGCTGAAACGGAAATTGATTTCGGGGATTCAGTGGTATCTTTCTTTCAGACGACCCACTCTATTCCAGAGAGTTTAGGAATTGTCGTTAAGACGGATGAAGGAAATATTGTCTACACAGGTGACTTTAAGTTTGACCAGGCGGCAGATAAGTTTTATCGTACGGATTTTGGGCGATTGGCTGAAATCGGTAACGAAGGTGTGTTGGCCCTCTTGTCAGACTCAGCTAATGCAGATAGCAATGTTCAAGTAGCGAGCATGCATGAGGCTGGGGAGGAAATTCTCAATACGATTGCTGACTGTGACGGGCGTGTTATTGTGGCAGCAGTTGCCAGCAATATTGTACGTATTCAACAGATTTTTGACGCGGCAGAAGCAACTGGTCGTCGTGTCGTATTGACAGGACATGATGTGGAAAACATTGTCCGAACAGCGATTCAATTGAAAAAACTTCGTTTGGTCAGCGAACGCTTGTTGGTAAAACCAAAGGATATGAACAAGTATGAAGACCATGAATTGATTATTTTAGAAACTGGTCGTATGGGCGAGCCGTTAAATGGATTGCGTAAAATGTCTATCGGTAGACATCGCTATGTTGAAATCAAAGAAGGTGATCTAGTTTATATTGTTACCACTCCAAGTATTTCAAAAGAAGCGGTTGTTGCTCGTGTGGAGAACTTGATTTACAAGGCTGGTGGTACCGTAAAATCTATCACAAAGAATCTTCGCGTCTCTGGGCATGGGAATGCGCGTGATTTGCAGCTCATGCTCAACATCATGAAGCCTAAATATCTTTTCCCAGTTCAAGGGGAGTATCGTCAATTGGATGCTCACGCTAAGGCTGCGCTTGAAATCGGTATGTATCCAGAAAACATTATCATCGTTAAGCGTGGGGATGTCATGGCTTTTGAAGAGGGGGATTTTGTCCATAGCGGAGCGGTTCCGGCTGGTGATGTCATGATTGACGGAAATGCCATGGGCGATGTTGGAAATATCGTCCTTCGTGACCGTAAGATCCTCTCAGAAGACGGTATCTTTATCGTGGCTATCACTGTCAACCGCCGTGAGAAAAAAATCATTTCTAAAGCCAAGGTCAATACTCGTGGTTTTGTCTACGTGAAAAAGAGCAAGGACATCTTGCGTGAGGCATCAGAATTGGTGAATACAACGGTGGAAAATTACTTTACAAAGGATAGCTTTGACTGGGCAGAGCTTAAGAGTGCTGTTCGCGATGATTTAGCAAAATTCCTCTTTGACCAAACCAAACGTCGCCCAGCTATTTTGCCGGTGATTATGGAAGTCAAGTAAGCTGATTTATATACATAAGAAGAGCCGAGGGAAACTCAGGCTCTTTACCATAAGGAGAAGATTTATGGCAATAATGAAAATTGAATACCACTCAGAAGCTCTAGATATGTCTAGACAGGTTACGGTTTTATATCCAGATCGAAATCGTGTGGAAAATCCCGATGACAACGACATTCCTGTCCTATATCTTTTGCACGGTATGGGAGGAAACCAGGATTCCTGGCTCAATCGGTCTACAATTGAACGCTTGGTTCGTTATACTAATTTGATTGTTGTTATGGTTAATACGGATAAGGCTTGGTACACCAATACCACCTATGGTATGAATTATTATGATGCCATAGCGATTGAGTTGCCTCAAATCCTCAAGCGGTTTTTCCCAAATATGTCTGACAAGCGGGAGAAGAATTTCATTGCTGGTTTGTCTATGGGGGGATATGGGACTTTCAAGATTGCCATGATGACCAATCGCTTTTCACACGCAGCTTCGCTTTCAGGCGCATTGTATTTTGATTTTGATAATCCAGCGGCAGCAGAATTGGGAAGTCTTTCGTATTGGCAAGGAGTATTTGGTGATATTTCTGATAAACAGAATCCAAATAATTTGTTAGAAATTGCTAAACAATCCGATAAAAAGACCAAATTTTATGCCTGGTGTGGTGAGGAAGATTTTCTCTTTGAAGGGCATCAAAAGGCAGTTGAGGAGTTGAAAGAGCTGGGATTTGATATAGAGGCAAGTTTCGGACCTGGTAAACATGAGTGGTACTACTGGAATCAGCAGATTGAGAAAGTATTGGCTTGGTTGCCAATTGATTTCAAATTGGAAGAAAGATTGTCCTAGTTTTTAAGAAAAGTTTCAGAAATTATGGCTATACTAAAACCTATTTCTAGAAAGAGGTATAGTCTATGAAACTTATTGGAAATATTCTACGGTGGATTTGGCGGACATTTTGGGGTCTGATTTGGTTATCAATGGTGTTATTGGCTTGTGGTCTAGGTCTATTATTCTATTTTCAACAGGAAGCAGCGCCTCAGATGTTACAAACTCTACCTCAAGAAGTGCAACTGATGGTTAAAGGACAGTCTGAAGTGACGACTGATACGGTCAATACAGCCGATCATGGTCGATGGGAAAGCAATACTGCGACTGTTTACATTGAAACTCAGAATCCAACATTTGTAGCTGCCTATGAAACAGCCATTGCAAATTGGAATGCGACAGGGGCATTTACTTTTGTGATGACAAGTGATCCAAATCAGGCTGATATTATTGCTACTGAGATGAATGATGGAAATACCCAGGCAGCAGGTGAGGCCAATTCAACGACTAATTTATTGACGAATTATTATAGCTCGGTAACGGTGTGTCTGAATAGTTTTTATTTATTAAACGACCAATATGGTTATGATATGGATAGAATTATCCATACAGCTGAGCATGAATTGGGCCATGCTATTGGCCTAGATCATGAAGATAGTCAGACCTCTGTTATGGAATCGGCAGGTTCTAATCATGGTATCCAGCAGGCAGATATTGATGCGGTCCTTGCCTTGTATTCAGAATAGAAGGGAAAATATGCTTCGAACAATTACAAACACAATAAAACGTTATCCTGAGCAAGCTCTGCTCTTTCTCTATAATGCTGGAATTTTTGCATGGATGCAGTCTACCAGTCATTCGATTATGGAACAAATCGGTATAGATAGCAACTGGTTTGATAAAATCCCTGAACCAATTAAGGCCTGGACAGGTGCAAGTCTAGAGAGTATGCAAACCTTACTCAATTCTTCTGCTTGGGGATGGCTGATTGTATCTATGATATTGATGTTGGTCATCCGCTTTGTTAAGGGCTTGATTAAGTTTGTCATTATGCTGATTATTATCGGCGGTGGTCTTTATCTACTCTGGCAGAATAAGGAATTGCTTAGCGGTTTGGTCTAAATATTTTTTGAGAAGGACAGTGACGGTAAAGTCGCTGTTTTTTGCTGAAATCAGAAAAAGGATTCCGCACTGTTACCCTAAATTATGGTACAATATTTTTATGATTATTTTAAGTGGAAACAAGATTGAACGCTCATTTGCGGGCGAAGTTTTATTTAACAATATCAACATTCAAGTGGATGAGCGGGATCGGATTGCTCTTGTCGGAAAAAATGGGGCAGGTAAGTCCACCTTGCTTAAAATCCTTGTCGGAGAAGAAGCAGCGACTAGCGGCGAGATTTCTACCAAGCGAGATTTGTCCCTTTCTTACCTGGCACAGGACAGCTGTTTTGAGTCGGAAAATACCATTTACGATGAAATGCTCCATGTCTTTGACGATCTGCGGATGACGGAGAAACGCCTGCGATCTATGGAAGAGCAAATGGGCAGTCTTTCTGGTAATGAACTCGACCAGCTCATGAAGACCTATGATAGTCTGTCGGAGGAATTTCGTCTGGCAGGTGGTTTTAGCTATGAGGCAGACATCCGTGCTATTTTGAATGGTTTCAAGTTTGACCAGACCATGTGGGACATGAAGATCTCCGAACTCTCAGGTGGTCAGAATACTCGACTTGCTCTGGCAAAAATGCTTCTTGAAAGCCCAGAGTTATTGGTCCTGGACGAGCCGACCAACCACCTAGACATCGACACGATTGCTTGGCTGGAAAACTACCTAGTGCATTACAAGGGAGCTTTGATTATTGTCAGCCATGACCGCTATTTCTTGGACAAGGTGGCGACACTGACACTGGATTTGACCAAGCATTCCTTGGATCGCTATGTGGGCAATTATTCTCAGTTTGTTGAGCTCAAAGAGCAGAAGTTACAAACAGAATTGCAAAACTATGAAAAGCAGCAGAAGGAAATTGCCAAACTAGAAGACTTTGTCCAGAAAAATATTGTCCGTGCTTCGACCACCAAGCGCGCTCAGGCTAGACGCAAGCAGTTGGAAAAGATGGATCGATTGGACAAGCCGACAACTGGTCAGAAGTCTGCCAATATGACCTTCCAGTCGGACAAGACTTCTGGCAATATCGTCTTGACAGTGGAAAATGCTGCGGTGGGTTACGATGGAAACATTCTTTCCCAGCCCATTTCTATTGACCAACGGAAACTCGATGCCATTGCCATTGTCGGTCCGAATGGAATCGGAAAAACAACCCTGCTCAAATCCATCGTCGGAGCTCTGCCATTTATCAAAGGGGAAGCCTGGCTCGGTGCCAATGTGGAAGTGGGCTACTATGACCAGACCCAGTCGGCCCTGACACCTTCCAATACGGTCTTAGAGGAGCTCTGGTCCGCCTTTCCGACTACACCTGAAGTGGAAATCCGCAATCGCCTTGGAGCTTTCCTTTTCTCAGGAGATGATGTCAAAAAGTCCGTTTCCATGCTATCGGGTGGGGAAAAAGCCCGACTGCTCCTCGCCAAGCTGTCCATGGAAAACAACAACTTCCTCATCCTTGATGAGCCGACCAACCACTTGGATATCGACAGCAAGGAGGTCTTGGAAAATGCCCTCATCGACTTTGACGGCACCCTGCTTTTTGTCAGCCACGACCGCTATTTCATCAACCGCGTCGCCACCAAGGTGCTGGAAATCTCGGAAACTGGCTCCACGCTCTATTTGGGCGACTATGATTATTATTTGGAGAAAAAAGCAGAGCTGGAAGCAGAAGCCCAGCCTGACCAGCTAGAAAGTACCAGCCAATCAGCTGGAGCCATGGACTACCAAGCCCAAAAGGAAAACCAAAAAGAGCAACGCAAACTAGCCCGCCGCATCGAGCAAATCGAGGCAGAAATCGATAGCATCGAAAACCGCCTGAACGAGCTCAACCAAGCCATGCTAGAAACCAACGACATCGGCCAGTTGACCGATTACCAGAAAGAAATCGACCAACTGACCAGCCAACAAGAAAGTCTCATGGAAGAATGGGAAGAATTATCTGAGCAGATGGGCTAGGTTGACAGCAAGTTGACAAGAGGCTCAAACCCTTGATAGAACAAGCTTGCAAGCCAGTCTTGCGGAGTTAGAACGACCACTTTTCGCTAAAAAAGTCCAGAGCAAGCCAGTCTTTCTTGGAAAACATCGACCGACAAGCTAAGATAAGTATAGAGATTAGCATCACTTCTCGAAGGTGGTGTCAACATCTCAGCGCAGTGGTTGATTGGCAGATTTGTTCGTGTTGCACACTTCAAATCTGGCCTAACGAATGTTGCGAACTTTGTTCGCTTTATTCCCAACCTTAAACTGTCCCCCAGACAGTTTAAGCTGTGCGGGGGTGGGAGTGAAACAGTCTGGGGATAGACTGTTTCAGCTCAACAACTTAAAACGAAAAATTGTTGACGAACTTTTTTTCATTTTTCGAGTTCTGTCCCGCTCCCAGAAAGGAGAAAGAAATGAACTTTGGACAGCAAATCAAAGACTTACGAAAAAAGAAAGGTTTGACTCAGGAACAGTTTGCCCTCAAACTCAATGTGACCAGGCAGGCTGTTTCCAACTGGGAAAATGACAAGAATCTACCTGATTTGGAGCTCTTGATTCTCATGTCCTCTGTCTTTTCGATCTCCTTAGATCAACTTATCTTAGGAGGAACTGATATGAACAACATGACAGAAAAACTTGTAAAAGACGGTCGTGAAGGCCGCCGTACCCAGATGCACCTGACCATTACCATTATTGGTAGTTTTCTCATGCTTCTCGGCTTCGTCTGCTTTGTCATCAAGGCAAACTCGGTCGAGTATATTGATGCCGAGGGCATTCTGCATGAAAATTTTTATCTCATTCCAGTCGGCTACTTGCTGGTCTTTACAGGAGCCCTTGCCACGCTCCTATCAGGACTAGCCCTGCACCGCTTTAGAAAAGAACACAAATAAGATGACCAAACACCAACGTTTTGCCAATAGCGACCAATTTTTCGCCTGTCCACATTGTGGGCAGGCTCTTGGTCTTGACCTCAACAGCCTTCGCTGCCCCAACCGCCACACCTTCGACATTGCCAAGCAGGGCTACGTCAACCTGGCACCCCAGGTCAAGCAGTCCGCCAACTACCACAAGTCTAGCTTTGAAAACCGTCAGGCCTTTTTAGAGGCGGGCTATTACGATCATCTCTACGAGGCTTTGGAGGAAAAAATAGCAGAGCTGGGATTGCGGTCTGTCTTGGACATCGGCTGTGGAGAGGGCTTTTATTCCCGTAAATTAGCCGAGAAAATGGACTTGGACATTCTTGCTTTTGATATTTCTAAGGATTCTATTCTCCTAGCAGCCAGAACAGACAGGACCAAGTCGGTCAAATGGTTTGTCGGTGACTTGACCAAGTTGCCCATTCAAGACAAGACCATCGACGGGATCTTGGACATCTTCTCCCCAGCCAATTATCAGGAATTTGCCAGAGTGCTGAAAGCTGGTGGGGCTATTCTCAAACTAGTCCCAGGCCCCAATCACCTCAAGGAGCTCCGCCATTTAGCCAAAGACCAACTCCGCAAGGAGTCCTATGACAACCAAGATATCGTGGACCATTTCAAGTCTTACATGGGACAGGTGGAGCAAGAGGTGGTCAGCCGGACCCTGCCGATTGGTATAGAGCAGGCTCGTATTTTGGCAGACATGACACCCCTCTTTTTCCAAGTGGACCAGTCCAAGCTGGATTTGAGTCAATTGACGGAGATAACGGTGGAGGGCTTACTTTTGATTGGAAGTATAGTCAACTGAAACAAGAGCAGGACGAAAGTGCCTCAAGAAAAGTATCGCAATTTGGCAATACTCTTCTGAGGTGTTTTTTGATGTGAGCCCATATTTTCTCAATGGGATTATATTCCGGTGAGTAAGGAGGAAGTGGTAAAAGTCTATGTCCCTGCTCCTCGCATAAATCTTTTAGCTTACTCATCCTATGAAACTTTGCATTGTCCATAATGATAACAGATGGTTTACCTAAAGTGGGTAGTAAGAATGTTTTGAACCAAGCTTCGAAAAAGCCACTCGTCATAGTATCTTTGTATGTCATCGGGGCTATAAGCGCACCATTTATGAGACCTGCTACTAAAGATATCCGCTGGTATCTTCTTCCAGAGACCTTACCTTTTATCAACTGACCTTTCAAAGAGCGACCATATTTTCGATGAAAATATGTCTCAAACCCTGTCTCGTCAATATAAACAGGAGTCAAGTGGCTTAAGTTATTCAATTCTTTAAGGAACAGTTCTACTTTTTCAGGGTCTTGTTCATAGTAGGTACAGCTCTTTTTTTTTCGAGTATATCCCATAGCTTTGAGGGGGTAATGAATAGCTGTTGGATGACAGTCAAATTCAGAAGCTATTTCAGTCAAATAAGCATCTGGATGAGTTTCAAGATAATTCTTTAATTTATCTCTATCCACTTTTCTTGGCTTGGTTCCTTTAACTTGGTGATGAAGCTCGCCGGTTTTCTCTTTTAATTTTAGCCATTGATAGATAGTGTTACGTGAAACTTGGAAAATAGCTGATGCTTCAGTAATACTGCCGGTTTTCTCACAGTATGCGAGAACTTTTTTACGAAAATCTAATGAATATGCCATAAATACATTATATCATAAATGTACTGTTTTTGTTTCATTTAACTATATATAAAATAAAACCGCCTCTGGATATCAGAAGCGGTTTTGCTTTATTTCTCATACTCTTCGAAAATCAAAGTCAGACGTTGTTGACTTGATTTGATGAACTTCAGTTCTATCTGCATCTGCGTCGCCTAGTCTGATTCTGATTTTCATTGAGTATCAAATTCTGCCTTGCTTTTTACATCGCCGTATTCTTCAGCGACTTCTTTGCTGAGGATGTCGGCGTAGCTGGCAAGTTGGATGTCTTGTCCGTATTTTTTGCGGAGGGCAGTAGTGACCAGGCGGTAGGCCAGGTTGGCATTGCGGGATAAGATTGGTCCGTGGAAGTAGCTACCGAAGGTGTTTTTGTAGTGCAGACCTTCGCCGCCGTCTTCCTTGTTATTGCCATTGCCGTAGACAACCTTGCCCAGCGGTTTTTGGTTGTCAGCTAGGAAAGTACGCCCTTGGTGGTTTTCAAAACCGTAGTAGGTTTCGTTGAACTCATCATTGTGAATTTTGATGTCACCGATGTAGCGGTTATTGGTCTGGTTGAGGGTGTAGTGGCCCATGATTCCTAGACCGTCAATCTTGCGACCGCCAGCTTCAATATAATATTGACCGAGCAACTGGAAGCCACCGCAGATAGCTAGCATGACGCCATCGTTTTCGATAAAGTCTGCTAGGCTGTCTTTTTTTGTCGGTAAATCCTTAGCAAGAATGGATTGTTCATAGTCCTGTCCACCGCCGAAAAAGGCGATGTCGTAGAAATTTTTGTCAAATTCATCTGTCAGGGAAACGATGTCCACCTGGACACGAGCCCCCAGCTTTTCAGCCACATACTTAAGCATGAGGATATTGCCATTGTCACCGTAGGTGTTCATCAAATCACCGTAGAGGTGGGCGATGTGGAGATCGTAAGTGTAGTCTTTTTCAGGACTTTTTAATGACGTATAGACCATTATTTCATCTCCTTTCCAACGGCTTGGCGTTGAGCCAGCAGGTCACGGAATTCGAGCATAGCTGTATAAGTAGCTAAAATATAAGCATGCTGACTACTCGATTGCTCAATCAAGGTCATGATGTCTTCTAGTTTTGGTGTTTCAGTAATCTGGTTCTCAGGATAGCCAGTCACACGGAGGCGACGGGCAATTTCAGACGAACGAACACCGCCTGCAAAGACTTGTGGAATGTCCATTTGGGTGATTTGTTCAAAGTCAGCATCCCAAATCCAGCTGGTATCAATTCCGTCAGCGTAGTTGGCATTGAGAAGGACGGACAGGCTAAAATCGTATGGAGCCAGTTTCATCATTTCAATAGCCTGGGTTGCACCGACAGGGTTTTTAATCAAGACCAATGTACAATCTTTATCACCCAACTTAAATGTTTCTTGGCGACCGAAGACTGCCTTTGATTTGTCAAATCCTGCCTTGATTTTTTCAGGAGATACGCCGAAAAATTCTGCTACGCTGACAGCTGCTAGGGCATTGTAGATGTTGTAGAGGCCTCCGATGTTAATCTTATAATCCTGACCGTCAATGACAAAGGTAGAAGAAGTATTGGTGATTTCTTTTAGTTTGGTCAACTTGTAGTCCAGTTCAGGTCGGCTAAAGCCACAGTTGGTACAGATGTAGCTACCCAAGTTGGCGTAGGTATTGAGCTTGTACTGGATAATCTGGTGGCAATGAGGACAGAGAACGCCTTCGGTATTGTAATGGGCCAGACGTGGCTCATGCTCTTCCGTCGCAAAACCGTAGTATTTTACTGGATTGATAACGTTCGTTGAGTTGAAAAGTGGACTATCACCATTGGCCAAAATAGTTGCCTGCGGAGCTTTTGCAGCCCCGTCCAAAATCATCTGGTAGGTGGTATAAATCTCACCGTAGCGGTCCATCTGGTCACGGAAGATATTGGTAAAGACAATCAGACTAGGCTTTATAAAGTCGGTTACACGGGCAAGACTTGCTTCGTCAATCTCCAAGACGGCAATCTTCTTGCCGTTTTTATTTTTCTTGGCAGACAAAAAGGTTGCCGTAATTCCTGTGATCATATTGGCACCGCTGGTATTGGTCGTGATTTCGCCAAAGGCTTCTTGGAGGATACCAACTGTCAGGGCGGTGGTCAGAGTCTTTCCGTTAGTACCTGTCACAACAACGACTTCATAATCCTTAGCCAAACTATCTAAAATATGTTTATCGAATTTGAGGGCAATTTTTCCAGGTAGGGTAGTACCACGTCCTAGTTTTTTCAAAATGAACTGGGAACTTTTTCCTGCTAGAATACCCAAAGCTGTATTTATTTTCATGGGACTATTTTATCATAAAGGTTGGGGATTTTCTAGAATGGAGTATGTTGGAACATGATATATTCCTGCAGTAAATCTGTAATATTTTTAACAGGAAGGTCACTATTTTCTAAAGAAAAGGGGAAAAAATATGGTATAATGAGTACATTACTATGTATGAGTTAGAAAGTATGAGAATGATATGTTAAACCTAAACCAGTTACTGGATACAGGGTATTGGTCGAGTTTGATAGCCAGTCCTTGGACCGCACTGTTGCACCTAATTGATATTAGTATAGTTGTTTATTTGATTTATAATTTTAGTAAGTCTATTGCAGGTACTAAAATTATGACATTGATTCGAGGGGTTTTTCTCTTCATTATTGTTCAGATTATAGCTAGTTTATTCGGTCTGCAGACGATTGCTTGGCTGATTAATCAAGTAATCACGTATGGGGTTATTGCAGCAGTAGTTATTTTTGCACCAGAGTTGCGCGCTATGCTTGAAAAACTCGGTAGAACAACTCAGATTTTTGGGACAAATACAGTGAGTGCAGAAGAAAAGTTAATTGTTGCTTTTCTCAAATCGGTTGCTTATATGTCTCCGCGTAAAATTGGTGCACTTGTGGCAGTAGAACAAGCCCAAACATTGCAAGAATATAGAGCAACGGGGATTCCACTCAATGCGGATATATCTCAGGAATTGTTAATAAATATTTTCATCCCGAATACACCGCTACATGATGGGGCTGTAATTGTCAAGGAAGACAAGGTAGCTGTTGCTTGTGCTTATTTGCCCCTGTCAGAGAGCGCAGGAATTTCAAAGGAATTTGGAACACGACATCGTGCAGCCATTGGCTTATCGGAGGTATCTGATGCGTTTGTATTTATTGTTTCTGAAGAAACTGGCAGTATCTCTATTGCACGAAACGGGATATTTAAACATGATTTGACTTTGGATGAGTTTGAAGCAGAGTTGCGAGCGACTTTTATTTCTGAAAATGTAGAGAAGAAGTCCATCTGGAAGCGATTAGGAGGTGGCAAACATGAATGATAAGTTTAAAGCTGTAGGTCACTTAGCCTTATCTATTTTTCTAGCATTGTTGCTCTTTTTCTATGCAACAACCACCAACTATAAAAATTCAGAATCAGCTGCACAGAACACGGAGTCAGAAACCTATGTTCACACACTGAGCAATGTACCGATTGAGATTGAATATGATACAAACAAGTATTTTATTTCCGGATTTTCTTCGACGGTGGCAGTTGAATTAAGGGGCTCTAATCGTGTTCTCCTACAGAGAGAATCAGATGAGTCAACTCGGACTTTTCAAGTGACTGCGGATTTGAGAGAGTTGAGTGATGGGACACAGACTGTCAAGCTACAATTGACCAATTTGCCGGCTGGAGTGAGTGCGACACTAGCACCTGATGCGATTACCGTCAAGATTGGTAAAAAAGTTAGCAAGGCATTCCCAGTAGCAGGTCGAGTCTATAGTAATCAATTGGCAGAAGGTTACAGTCTGTCTAAGGTTTCAGTCAACGTAGATACCGTTAAAGTGACAACGGATGAAGAAACAATGGCTAAGATTGATCGGGTCGAAGCTGTTGCGATGGATGTGAGCAATCTGTCTGAGAATTATAGTGGTACAGCTAAATTACAGGCTGTAGATAGCGACGGCAATGTCTTGCCAGTTGTACTGTCTCAGACGGAAGCAAATATGCAAATTATACTTACAAAAACAAAATAAGAGGTTATGAAAATGGGTAAATATTTTGGTACGGACGGAGTCCGTGGAGAAGCAAACGTAGAATTAACGCCAGAATTAGCATTCAAATTGGGTCGTTTTGGAGGTTATGTCCTTAGCCAGCATGAGACAGATGTTCCTCGTGTCTTTGTGGCGCGTGACACACGTATCTCAGGTCAAATGTTAGAGGCTGCCTTGATTGCAGGACTTCTATCAGTAGGGATTCATGTGTATAAATTGGGAGTTTTGGCGACACCGGGTGTTGCCCACCTAGTCAAAACTGAAAAAGCAAGTGCAGGTGTCATGATTTCTGCAAGTCATAACCCAGCGCAAGATAACGGTATCAAATTCTTTGCTGGTGATGGTTTCAAATTGGATGATGCATTGGAAGCGGAAATTGAGGCTCTTCTTGACGCTGAGGAAGACACATTGCCACGCCCATCTGCTCAAGGTTTAGGAGATGTGGTAGAATATCCAGAAGGTCTACGTAAGTACCAGCAATTCTTGGTATCAACTGGTACAGATTTGGACGGTATGAAAGTTGCACTTGATACAGCTAATGGTGCTGCTGCAACATCTGCACGTCAAATTTTTGTAGATTTGGGAGCAGATTTGACAGTAATGGCTGAAAAGCCAGACGGTTTGAATATCAATGAGGGTGTTGGTTCAACTCATCCTGAAAAATTGCAAGAACTGGTCAAAGAAACAGGTAGTCAAATTGGACTTGCCTTTGATGGTGACAGTGACCGCTTGATTGCCGTCGATGAAAATGGTGTTTTGGTAGATGGCGACCGCATCATGTACATCGTTGGTAAATACCTTGCTGATCGAGGTCTATTGGCCAAAAATACAATTGTGACCACAGTTATGTCTAACCTTGGTTTCCATAAGGCTTTGGACCGTGAAGGGATTGAAAAAGCTGTGACCGCAGTTGGTGACCGTTATGTGGTTGAAGAAATGCGCAAGGAAGGCTACAATGTCGGTGGTGAGCAGTCAGGACATGTGATTCTGATGGATTATAACACCACAGGCGACGGCCAGTTGACCGCTGTGCAATTGACCAAAATCATGAAAGAAACTGGTAAGAAGTTGTCAGAATTGGCAGCAGAAGTGACCATTTACCCACAAAAATTGGTCAATATTCGTGTGGAAAATAGCATGAAGGACAAGGCAATGGAAGTGCCTGCTATTGCAGCTATCATTGAAAAAATGGAAGCAGAAATGGCTGGCAACGGTCGTATCTTGGTTCGCCCAAGTGGTACTGAGCCCCTCTTGCGTGTCATGGCAGAAGCGCCAACGGATGCTGAAGTCGATTACTACGTGGACACCATTGCCGATGTGGTTCGTGCGGAAATTGGGAGTTAGACAGAAATCAGTAACTCGTAGAGTTTGATTTTGTTGTCTAACCCCCGCAAGGTTGAGTAGGAATTTCACAGCTGATAGGCGAAGAAGTTCCGCTCAATACTGCGAGAATAAAAGTAAAAACTGGAGTTTGGTTACTCCAGTTCTTTGATGTTGTGAGGAAATTATGAGTATTTTAGAAGTAAAGAATTTAAGTCATGGGTTTGGTGACCGCGCAATTTTTGAAAATGTCTCCTTCCGTCTCTTGAAAGGGGAACATATCGGACTTGTCGGTGCAAATGGTGAAGGGAAATCGACCTTCATGTCCATCGTGACAGGTCAATTGCAGCCAGATGAAGGTAAGGTTGAATGGTCACGTTATGTAACGGCAGGTTATTTAGACCAGCATGCTAAACTAGAAAAGGGTCAATCAGTCCGTGATGTCTTGCGGACAGCATTCGATGAACTCTTCAAGACAGAAGCTCGTATCAATGACATTTACATGTCTATGGCAGAAGAGGGTGCCGATATGGATGCCCTCATGGAAGAGGTTGGTGAGCTGCAAGACCGTCTGGAAAGCCGTGATTTCTATACGCTTGATGCCAAGATTGACGAAGTGGCGCGTGCGCTTGGTGTCATGGATTATGGCATGGACAAGGATGTTACGGAGTTATCAGGGGGACAACGGACTAAAGTTCTTCTTGCAAAATTGCTCTTGGAAAAGCCTGACATCTTGCTTCTGGATGAGCCGACCAACTACTTGGATGCAGAGCATATTGACTGGCTCAAACGCTACTTGCAGAACTATGAAAATGCCTTTGTCTTGATTTCGCATGACATTCCTTTCCTGAATGATGTGATAAACATTGTCTACCATGTGGAAAATCAACTCTTAACCCGTTACACAGGGGATTACTACCAATTCCAAGAAGTACATGCTATGAAGCGGGCTCAGTTGGAGGCGGCCTATGAGCGCCAGCAGAAGGAAATCGCAGACTTGCAGGACTTCGTTAACCGTAATAAGGCCCGAGTTGCGACACGAAACATGGCCATGTCCCGTCAGAAGAAATTGGACAAGATGGAGATTATTGAACTTCAAGCAGAGAAACCAAAGCCATCATTTGATTTCAAAATGGCTCGGACGCCAAGCCGCTTTATCTTCCAGACGACTGACTTGGAGATTGGTTACGACCGTGTCCTGACCCGTAAGCCGCTCAATCTGACCTTTGAACGCAACCAGAAGATTGCCATTGTCGGTGCCAACGGTATCGGTAAATCTACTCTTCTTAAAAGTTTGCTGGGGATTATTCCACCGCTCGGTGGCTCTGTGGAGCGTGGGGAGTATCTGGAACTCGGTTATTTTGAACAAGAAGTAGCTGGCGGCAATCGTCAGACCCCACTGGAAGTCGTTTGGGATGCCTTTCCAGCCCTCAATCAAGCAGAAGTGCGGGCAGCCTTGGCTCGTTGTGGTCTGACTTCCAAGCATATCGAAAGCCAAATTCAAGTTCTTTCAGGTGGTGAGCAGGCCAAAGTTCGCTTCTGTTTGCTTATGAACCGTGAAAACAATGTCCTGGTTCTCGACGAGCCGACTAACCACTTGGATGTGGATGCCAAGGATGAACTCAAACGTGCCCTTCAAGCCTATAAGGGCTCAATTCTCATGGTCTGCCACGAGCCTGATTTCTATGAAGGCTGGGTGGACGATGTCTGGGATTTTAACGACTTGACGTAGACTAAAAGCTATCGATAGGTAGCTTTTTCTCTTTCTTTATGCCATAATAGAATTAGCATAGTAAAGGAGGTGAAAAATGAAAAGAACAGAACGAGGTCATATTGGCTAGGCCTCAAGCGAGGAAAGAAAAATGACAGATTATGTAAACTACAATCAAGAACGTTGGAATCGGGTTTCAGCTAGACAGGGAAATGCCTATACAGTTCCGCTCAGTCATGAGGAATTTCTTGTTGCCAAAGATAAGCCCTTATCCGTTTCTTTGACGGTTGGAAAGACAGTACCGCTTGACTGGTTTGAAAAAGCCAAAGGTAAGAAATTGCTGGGTTTGGCCTGTGGTGGTGGTCAACAGGGACCAATTTCTGCGGCTCATAGCTATGAGACAACTATTTTGGACTTCTCCAAGGAACAGTTGGACAAGGATAGGCTAGTTGCTGAGCGAGAAAATCTGGATTTGCAAACGGTCCAGGCAGATATGACACAAGCCTTTCCTTTTGAAGACGAGAGTTTTGACATCATCTTTTGTCCGGTTTCAAATATTTATATCGAAGATTTGGCCAATATGTGGCAGGAGTCTTATCGGGTTTTGAAAAAAGGTGGTCTGCTCATGGTCGGTTATATGAACCCTTGGATTTATGTCTTTGATGCTGATGATGTTTGGGAGCATCCAGACAAAACCTTGGTTCCAAAGTACAGCCTGCCTTTCAACGCACGACAATTAGAAGAAGCAGGACAAATTACGATTGATCCAGAATATGGCTATGAATTTAGCCACACCTTAGAAGAACAGATTGCTGGGCAATTACGAGCTGGTTTTGCCATGATTGATTTTTATGAATCCAAAGACAGTCGCAATCGCTTGACTCAATTTGCCTCAGATTACCTAGCGAATTTATCGATAAAGTGGTAGGCAAATACTTCTGACAGAAAGTATTTTAACAGGGCTAGTTAGATAAGCACTGGTCCTATTTTTGAGCTATTGTCAATGGATGAGAAGAGCCTAAATTGTTGAACAAAAAACACTTGGAAACGCTTGCACTTTATAATTAGGATTGATATAATGAAAGAAAAAACAAGAGGTTTTCAAATGAAAACGAAATTACTGCTTGGCGTAGCCCTTCTTAGTGTCGGTCTATCGGTAGCTCCTCCTACAATAGTAGAGGTTGAAGCACAGACGACTCACGTTTCAGATCCAGCTCTACGCAATAGTTATCCATATAATTTATCTCATTATTTGGAAGTAAATGTTGGTTCCGGTCAAACCAAAAAAGTTCAGCTATTCTAATAGCTCCGAATACTTTATTAACCGCAGTTCACGTAGTGGCAGATGATGGGACTGGACGTGTGACCAGCCAAACTTGGTCTGGAAATGCTGTTTGGGGCGATGCTTCACCATACTATGAACTGTCAGAAATTAAGAGAACCAATCCCTTCAATCCCTTCATTCAGATGCCATGATATGGTGGAACATGGGATGCTAGTCGAGACGTAGCCCTTGTGAAAATCACCACCCCTAGCAGAAAAACACAGACAGCCAATACGGCAAATGCTCGGCTAGGAATTTACCGTAACACCTATGACCTAGTTGGCCGACAATTTCTAATGGTCAGCAACAGCATTAATCTCTACGGACGTTGGGAATACGAATATGGAACCATTACGGAAGTCCGTTATGACGGTTTGCTTCAAACCAATATCACAGGTGTTAAGGGGCAATCCGGGTCACCTGTCGTTGTAGACGGTCGCATTATCGGTGTCGTATCCAATATTGATTCTAATTCAAAAATCGTTATTACTCCGTTGACTACGGAGATGAAAACACAATTATTTGATAAGAATGGTATCAAAAATATTGATATTTACTAGCGATATTCTTGAGCCATCAAAGTCCTGCTTTACTGATAAGGCAGGGCTTTTCATTGCAATCCTAACACATTTTTCGCACATAAAGAAAAATTACAGGTCAGTGTTACCTAGCTATCATTTGAAATAAAAGTAAGTAGTGGAGTTAGCTGTTTAGGTAACAAAATGATTGCGTAAATCGTTGAGGTCTGGGCAGTAAGTAGATAAAGCTTATAAAGTATTTTATTTTGATTACAGATGCATATTTATTCGTAAAAAAATGGGCGCCACACATAGATTGCATCATGCAGAAAATAGATTTTAGAAGCCAAGGCTATTGACCTGACTGGATTTTTCTGCTATGATTGAAAAATGTTTGTTTGGAGGTAAATGAGTGAATAAAATAATATCTGTATGGAAAAAAATGAATTTAATCCGAAAAATCGGAATTGGTGTTGTTTTGGGAGTGTTACTAGGCTTAATTGCTCCCAAAATAACGGTCATTGCTCTCTTTGGTAGTCTATTTGTAGGAGCATTGAAAGCTATAGCCCCTCTTTTGGTTCTGACACTAGTTGCACATGCTCTATCACAAGCTCCTGCTGGTCAAAAATCGAATATGAGGACAGTTATTTGCTTGTATCTATTTGGCACTTTTGCGGCGGCCTTCATTGCTGTAGGAGCAAGCTATTTATTCCCTATTAAACTGGTTCTTTCTACTACAACGACTACGGACATTACTCCTCCACAAGGGATTGCTGAAGTATTCCAAGACCTCTTGTTGAAGGTCGTTGACAATCCAATCAATGCTCTTGCAACGGCTAATTATATTGGTGTTTTGACATGGGCGGCAGTGTTTGGCTTGGCCTTTCGTCATGCAAGCAAGACAACAAAAGATTTATTGCAATCTACGGCGGAAGTGACTTCTAAAGTTGTAGGATGGATTATTGGTCTGGCACCATTTGGTATCATGGGCTTGGTTTTCGATACCATTGCAAATAATGGTCTGACAGCTTTAAAAGACTATGGTTTACTGCTCTTACTCTTGGTTGGAAGCATGATTTTTGTCGCGCTTGTTGTCAATCCCTTGATTGCTTTTCTTGTAATGAAGAAAAATCCGTACCCGCTGGTATTTGAATGTCTTCGAGTTAGTGGGGTTACGGCATTTTTTACAAGAAGTTCAGCAGCTAATATCCCTGTCAATATGCAGCTCTGCAAACGTTTAGGAGTGGATCCAGATACATACTCAGTATCCATTCCGCTCGGTGCCACAATTAATATGGCTGGCGCGGCTATTACGATTAATATTTTAACAATGGCAGCTGTTCATACACTTGGCATTAGTGTTGATTTCAGCTCAGCTCTTCTTTTATCCGTTGTTGCATCACTATCAGCAGCAGGAGCATCTGGGGTAGCAGGTGGTTCGCTTCTCCTCATCCCAGTAGCATGTAGTCTTTTTGGTATTCCAAATGAGTTAGCCATGCAAGTAGTTGGAGTCGGATTTGTGGTCGGAGTGATTCAGGACTCTTGTGAAACAGCCCTCAACTCATCAACTGATGTTTTGTTTACAGTTGTAGCAGAACGATCTGCTTGGAAAAAATAGAAAGAAGTTGGGAGACCAACTTTTTTTCTTCGCTTTACTTGTGAAATCTCTTTCATTTTGTGATAAAATAGACTTACTTTGATACTGAAAAGGAGAACATATGACAGTAAATTTTAGAGCAGAGTTTGACAAACGCAAAGATGAGTTTCTAGCGGACCTCTTTGACCTCCTCCGCATCAATTCTGAGCGTGACGATAGCCAGGCAGATGCCCAACACCCATTTGGACCTGGACCAGTGCGTGCCTTGGATAAGTTTCTAGAAATTGCTCAGCGTGATGGTTATCCAACCAAGAACGTTGACAACTACGCAGGTCACTTTGAATTTGGCGAGGGTGACGAAGTCCTCGGTATCTTCGGTCACTTGGACGTGGTGCCAGCAGGAAGCGGTTGGAACACTGATCCATACGAGCCGCAAATCATTGACGGCAAGCTCTTTGCCCGCGGATCTTCTGACGACAAGGGACCGACCATGGCTTGCTACTACGGCTTGAAAATCATCAAGGAGTTGGGCCTTTCGACCTCTAAAAAAGTCCGCTTCATCGTCGGTACCGACGAAGAGTCAGGCTGGGCGGACATGGATTACTACTTCGAGCACGTCGGCCTTCCCCTGCCAGATTTCGGATTCTCTCCAGACGCTGAGTTCCCGATTATCAACGGAGAAAAGGGCAATATCACAGCTTATCTTCATTTTGCGGGGGAAAATAGCGGAGCTGCTAAACTGCATTCCTTCACAGGCGGCCTGCGTGAGAACATGGTGCCTGAATCTGCGACAGCTATTATCTCTGGCGACCTAGCAGATCTGGACAGCAAGTTAGTAGATTTCACAGCAGCCTATGGCATAAAAGCTGATGCGGAAACCCTTGAAAACGGTCAAGTTCAAGTCACCGTCATCGGAAAATCAGCCCACGGTTCAACCCCAGAAGAAGGGGTCAACGGAGCAACCTACTTGGCAAAATTCCTCAGCCAATTCGCCTTTGACGAAGCAGCCAAAGCCTATTTGGATTTGGCAGGTCAAGTCCTTCTGGAAGACCATGACGCTAAAAAACTCGGCGTAGCCATCTACGATGAGCAAATGGGAGCTCTTTCTATGAACGCTGGTGTTTTCAAATTTGACGAAACTTCATCAGACAATACCATTGCCCTCAACTTCCGTTATCCAAAAAATACCAACCCTGAAACCATCAAGGCTGGTTTGGAAAAACTGGGCGTGGAAGCTGTTAGCCTGTCTGAGCATGGCCATACTCCACATTATTGCCCAATCGATGACCCAATGGTCGCAACCCTCTTGTCTGTTTATGAAAAACACACAGGCTTGAAAGGTCACGAACAAGTTATCGGAGGTGGTACATTCGGACGCTTGCTCAAACGCGGGGTTGCCTACGGAGCTATGTTCCCAGGCGATGTCAACACCATGCACCAAGCCAACGAATTTATCGAAGTTGAGCAACTCTACCGCGCCGCTGCCATTTATGCAGAAGCTATCTACGAACTCATTAAGTAATACATGAAGACGGGTACGCCCGTCTTTTTTAGGAGGAAATATGGAACTGAAAGAACTTTATTTTTCAGACATGGAAATGGTTAAAGAATTATTTTTATCTGTTTTCAGCCAAGAACCTTGGAATGATGATTGGTCAGATGAGGAACAATTAGATTGCTACATAGGCGATTTACTGGGACACTCAAGAGCACTCTGTTTTGGCTTGTTTGACCAAGAAAAATTGATAGGGCTGTCACTTGGTTACATTCGCTATTGGTATGAGGGAACAGAGTATCGAATTGAAGAGTTCTGTATTTCCCGTGATTACCAAGGGCAAGGACATGGTGCTAGTTTATTAGCTGATATTGAGAAGCAGTTAGCTGATAGAAAGATTGTTCATATTCTTCTGCAAACCGAACGCAACCTTTTAGCCTATTCTTTCTACAAAAAATGCGGTTTCCGAGCCTTAGAAGAAGATGTGACCATAGTCAAGAAAGTAGGACATCATGGAACTTGCTGATATTCGTCAAGCCATCATTGAGGATGTTGCTAACCGAGATTTTACGAACAAGGGAATAGCTCCCCTTTTCCAAGCCCCTTCGACCGCAAAAATTCTCATTATTGGACAGGCACCTGGCTTGAAAACCCAGGAAAAAGGGCGTTTATTTGACGACGCCAGTGGTAGCAACCTTCGTCAATGGTTGGGCGTGGATCGACAGACTTTTTATGAATCGGGTCATTTTGCCATTCTTCCTATGGATTTCTATTATCCAGGAAAAGGGAAGTCTGGGGATTTGCCGCCTCGCAAGGATTTTGCGCCCAAATGGCACCCACTCATTATGAAGCAACTCCCCCAGATTGAGCTGACCATATTGGTAGGCAATTATGCTCAAACTTATTATTTGGAAAAATCCCAAAGGAACCTGACGGAGAGAGTGAAACATGCAGATGATTACCTACCCACCTATTTTCCTTTGCCCCATCCATCACCTAGAAACAATATCTGGCAAGCTAAACATCCTTGGTTTGTTGAACAGACTCTACCGATACTGAAAAACAACATAAATATATTGTTGGGAAAATGATAATATGATATAATTGTATATATATACCTAATAAATTTTTCTTATCTTTGTTCATCGAAGGAGGTGTTCTGATGAGAAAATGGAAAAAAATTATCATCGGCTGTTTCGCTATTCTAACGGTTTGCTTGCTATTTGCACCCACACTAGCTAGAGCAAATCAGATCCCAGACCGCCCCACAGGTACAACGGTAGTGGATGAGACGCAGTTACTCTCGAGTGAGACCATTGCAGAAATTGATCAACTCAATCGAAGTTGGGCAAGCACCGAGCAAGCTTTACAGGTTGGTGTTTATGTAACAGAAAGTCTGTCCAGTGATATTGAAAGTTTGGCTAATGAAACCTTTCGTCACTGGCAGGTCGGTTTTGCAAGAACGGACAACGGAGTTCTTTTAGTGGTTGCCATAGCTGACAGAGCATTTCGGATAGAAACCTCAGACAATGCTGCAACGGTGTTGACAGATGTGGAAGCCAAGGATATTTTAGAGAATGCAAGGGAATTCTTTCGACAGGAAGACTACAGTAGAGGAATTTCCTATATCGTCAACTCCATTGGGGATAGATTTTATGGTACAAGCATTGGTAAAAATCAGTTAGCTGCTATAGAAGAAGGTACAAGTGAGAAGGATGACGGCTTCTGGCTGTTTCTCATAGTTATTCTGATCGCTATCCTATTTGGTATCATTGACAAATCTAGTCGTGGTGGTGGAGGTCCAGGCAATCTACTCTGGATGTTGGTTGATGATCATCATCACTATCACAATCATCACTCGTCTAATTCCTCATCGTCTAGTTTTGGCGGAGGTAGTTGGTCAGGAGGCGGCGGTGGCGGAGCCTCTTCTGGATGGTAAGGCATCGTATAAGGCTTCTGATAGTTGTTTGCTTTTTTACGAATGTTTAATCGTAGTTAGAAAGGAAATCTTATGAAAAAGAGATGGTTGGTTATTCTCATTCCAGTCCTAGCTCTGCTGTTTTTAGGAATGGGAGCAGTTGGGCAATACAATGGCTTAGTTGACAGTTATGCTGAGGTTGAAAATGCGCAAGCCAATGTAGACACACAGTTGCAACGTCGCTATGACTTGATACCCAATGTAGTCGCAGCTGTCAAAGGCGCCATGGAACACGAGGAAGAAATATTTACTGCTATTGCAGAAGCGCGTGCTAAAATCGGCTCCAGTCAAGTAGGAACCAGCGACTACAATCAGGCACAAAGTCAGCTGGATTCGGCAGTGTCTAGATTGTTGGTAGTGGCTGAGAATTATCCTCAATTGACAGCCAACCAACAGGTATCTGACCTGATAACAGAGCTTGAAGGTACGGAAAATCGGATACTGGTAGCCCGTAAAGACTATAATGCGGTAGCAACTACCTACAATAAAAAAATCAAGCGGTTCCCGACCTCCATCTATGCAGGTCTATTCGGATATGAAAAAGTAGAGCTCTTCCAAGCAACAAATGATGCGGCGACAACCGTGCCAAGTGTGGATTTGAGTGATAAGGAATAAAGGAGATAAATATGGACTTTGGATTTGATATATTGGCAATTATGATACCAATTATTGTTGTTGTACTATTTGTTTTATTGTTTGTATTTGGTTATGTGTCTGCTAAGCCTAACGAAGCGATTGTCATTACCGGCTTGGGCAAACCTCGGACCTTAATTGGTCGTTCTGGTTTTATGATTCCCTTTATCGAAAAACGCTCCTATATCTCTATTGAGCAGTTTTCAACAGATGTGCAGACCACAGATTTTGTGCCGACTCTTGATTTTATCAACGTAAAAGCTGACGCGGTCGTAAAAGTAAAGGTTGGGGTATCCGATGAATTGCTCAATGCGGCAGCTCAAAACTTCCTTAACTGGAAAACTGCAGATATTTCTGCCTCTATTCAAGATGTCTTGGAAGGAAATCTGCGTGAAATCATTGGTCAGATGGAACTGCGAGACATGGTCAATAACCGCCAGGCTTTTGCAGAAAAAGTCCAATCCAACGCAGCTCCTGACTTGGCTAAAATGGGGCTGGAAATCATTGCCTTTACGGTTCAATCCTTCACAGATGACAACGATGTCATTAAAAACTTGGGTATTGACAATATTGTGACCATCCAGAAGGATGCCGCAAATGCTCGCGCCAAAGCAGAGCGGGAACAAGCAGAAGTCCGTGCCCGTGAGGATAAGGCGGCTAATGATGCGCGTGTTGCTGCAGACTTAGAAATCGCCAAGAAACAGAATGAACTAGCTATTGAGCAAGCTAATCTAAAACGTCGGTCCGATGTCCAACTGGCACAGGCAAACGCAGCCTATGGCATTGAGGAGCAAGCTCAACGGAAAGAAATCGAGCGTGCAACTGCTGAAGCCAATATTGTCAAGCAACAAAAAGAAGCAGAAGTAAAAGCAGAGGAAGTTAAGGTCCGTGAACAAGAGCTCTCAGCTACTATCCGCAAACAGGCAGAGGCAGAAAAATACGCTCGCCAACAAGCTGCAGAAGCAGATTTGATTGAACGTCAACGCAAGGCAGAAGCAGAACTCTACGAAACGCAGCGTGAAGCGGAAGCTCAAAAAGCGCGTGCAGAAGCTGCCAAGTATGCTGCGGAGCAAGAAGCGGCAGGTATTGAGGCCAAAGGACGTGCCGAAGCAGAAGCCATCCGTTTGAAACTCGAAGCCGAGGCAGAAGGACTCAGCAAGAAGGCGGATGCCATGGCTAAGTTTAATGATGCAGCGGTGACAGAAATGGTGGTTAATGTTCTTCCAGAAATCGCCAAGAATATTGCAGCACCACTTGGAAATGTTGATAAGATTACCATGTACGGCGAAGGGAATGCCTCAAAAATGGTGGGAGACCTGATGACGACCATGGACAAGACAACAGAAGGTCTAGGACTCAATGTCCGTGATTTAATCAGCGCAACCCTAACTGGTCGTGCCATGTCAACAGGTTTACTGACTGCCCAAGAAACAAAAGAAGTGGAAGGGGACAAAGAAAAATAATAAGCAGTTGGAAGAGATGGGTGACTGAGTAGGTTTGCACCATCATTTCCATCGCATGATTGTTTCAGAAATCCCTACGAAGATGAAAATGTTTAGAAACAGTAAAAAAAGTAAGTTGTTTATACAAAAAATAAATGAACTATTATCTGATTCAGAATTAAAGTTGAGCAAAGCATTGAAATTCCAGTTGTTGGAAGCAATGGAGTTGTGTGAAAAAGGTAGTAAGATTAGCTATCTTTCGTATAAAATTTATCCATGGGTATTGGAAGAACTAGCTTTGAATAGGATTCAATCGGATAAATTAAAGATGTTTAAGCGCTATTTAGAGCAAGAAAGGTGGAAATATTATTTTGGTTCTGCTTTGGGAATGGCGTTTACTTCGATTAGATAGTGGTTCCTAGGATTTGTAAGTACATTGATTGTGCTGTGCAACTTCGATAGAATATGCGAAAGTCCCAAGAAAGAGTCATCTTGGGACTTTTACAATCTTTATTGAGATTCGTTTTTGTTTATCAGTCATTTACCCACACCCCGCTAACATAATCCTCAGATAGAATAGTTTGGCTTAAAACTTTTTTTGCTTGCCAGTCATAGATGAGTGCCTTACCAGCCAGAATCAATAATAATCTGTTACCGTCTAGTTGGCGGACATGGTCAATATAATAAGGACGAGGATTAAGCTCGTCTAGACGATGGTAGCTCTCTTGACCTGTTTGGGTATTATAAATGGTAAATGAGATCGGGCTAAACATACCATTTTGATGTTCGATGAGGAGAAGCTTCTGGTCTTTGAGAGCATGTAGTGTGCTTGGTGAGGGGTGTTCTAAAGTTACTGACGAAAATGTTTTTGTTTTTGTATCAAAGGTTAGGAGTTCGGATGACTGTTCAATTTCCGTATACTCACTTGTTTTTTTCCCTAAATTTGGGAGATAGATGGTTCCATTGACCCAAAGCCCTTCTCCTGTGGCAATGGTATTGTCGTACTTGAATACCTCTTGTTTTGAAAAATCTTTCTTATCAAATACAATCAAGACATTTTCTTCGGGTCCTTCTTGGGTAAAATCTTTCACAAAACCAGTTAAATAGACTGACGTTTGGTCTACCATGACTGGAGCACTTGGGATGAAGTCATCGTTTAAAACGTGGGTTTGAATAGTATCAAAATTCCTGTCAAATTGCGCTAGTATGTGATAGGGCCCCACTGTATAAAAGTCTTGTCCATCTGTACCACTGATATAGCTACTATACTGACTTGGCTTTCGCAAGACAGTGCCAGTATTGAAATCGATGGATATCAGATTGTCGTTAATGAATTTTTGCTGATCGTTGGCAAAGACTAGATACCGATTGTCTATGACATAATTTTCACCAGAGCCAAAATACCCTTGAGAATTCATTTTCTGTGTATGAAGGAGTTGAGGCTCTTGCCCATTTAGCTGAAAAGTCTCGACCTTGCCAGGATAAATCAAGTAAAAATCAGCTTCCGACGTTAATGTGATCGTATTGTGCTGATAGGCATATAGTTTCCAGCCGATAAATGGAAAGACAAGACAGGATAGAAGGACAATACAAATAAGAAGTTTTTTCATGGGAATGCCGCCTTTCACTGTTTAGTATATCTAAATTTGTCATCTTAGACAAGAAATTATGTGTTAATATACAAATAAAGTCATGCAAGTTTTCTTACATGACTTTTGTTCTTATTTTCCAAGACAGAATTGGCTAAAGAGTTGGGTAATGAGTTCATCTGGAGCAGCATCACCTGTTATTTCTCCCAAAATTTGCCAACAGCGTGTCAGGTCAACCTGTAACAAGTCTACTGGCATGCCCACTTTCAGTCCGTCATTGACAGCATGTAGGCTTTGAACGGCTTGCTCAATGAGGGAAATATGACGAGAATTGGAGAGGTAGGTGGCATCTTGCTCTACCAGACCAGCATTTTCAAAGAAGAGTTGATTGATTTTTTCTTCAATCTGATCGATGTTCTGGTTTTGCAAGACGGAAATGCGAATGACATCCTCAGGCAGTTGGTCTACTTCAATCTGCTCTTCCAGGTCGGTCTTGTTGAGCAGGACGATGCGGTTGGCCATATCGGAAATGGCTAGGAGATTGCGGTCTTGCTCGGTCAGGGGCTCAGATGCGTTGAGGACTAGCAGGATCAGGTCGGCCTCCTCAAGAGCTTTTTTGGACCGTTCCACACCAATTTTTTCAACGATGTCGTCTGTTTCACGGATACCTGCTGTATCAATCAGCTTGAGGGGGACGCCCTTGATGTTGACGTATTCTTCGATAACGTCACGGGTTGTTCCTGCGATGTCTGTAACGATGGCTTTTTCCTCGCGGAGGAGGTTATTGAGCAGGCTGGATTTTCCCACATTTGGACGACCGATAATAGCGGTTGCGATGCCTTCACGCAGGATTTTTCCACGGCGGGCAGTGCGGAGGAGATTTTCCAAAAGAGCTTGGAACTGGAGGGTCTTCTCACGGACCAGCTCTGTCGTCGCCTCCTCGACGTCGTCGTACTCGGGGTAGTCGATGTTGACCTCGACCTGAGCCAGTGTGTTGAGAATCTCCTGGCGCGTGTCGTTGATGAGCTGGGAGAGGGAGCCGTCAAGCTGGCGGACGGCATTATGCATGGCCTTGTCGGTCTTAGCGCGGATAACATCCATGACGGCTTCGGCCTGGGTCAAATCCACACGACCATTGAGAAAGGCCCGCTTGGTAAATTCACCCGGCTCAGCCATTCGAGCCCCTTGGCGAATGAGGAGCTGGAGGATTTCGTTGGTAACGGCGATGCCTCCGTGGGTGTTAATCTCGATGACATCTTCGCGGGTGAAGGTCTTTGGAGAACGCATGGCTCCAATCATAACCTCGTCCAGCACTTGACCCGTTGCAGGATCAATGACATGACCGTAGTTGAGGCTGTGGCTGGGTACAGTCGCCAAGTCCTTGCCCTTGAAAACCGTGCTGGCAATGGCAAAAGCGTCCGTCCCAGATAGGCGGACAATCCCGATAGCGCCCTCACCGAGAGGGGTGGAAATAGCGGTAATGGTGTCGAATTCTTTGGTAATCATATATCTTTCTTTCTAAAATTGTCTTATCTATTAGTGTATCATGGAATGATGAAAAAAGCACAGATGAGGGATGGGGATGTAAATATATTTATGTTTACTTTGAGAATTACTTTATTATAATATTGTAGTTTGATTATTTAGGTGTGGTATAATAGAAATATAGTTTGTTCTGATAATCTTATTATCCTGAAGTTATTATTCATACTGAAAGAGGAAAATTATGGTTGTATTTATCAAATCTAAAAAAGAGATGAGTGAAGAAGACATTAAAGCAAACTTTATTACACCAGCTATTTTGTCAAAAGGCTGGAAAAATGGAGAACAGATTGCTTATGAAGAATATTTCACAGATGGTCGAATAGAAGTTCGAGGTGATAAAGGACGTCGAAAAGAGGGAAAAAAATCAGATTACGCTCTCTATTATCAATTTGGACAGCGAATTGCAATCGTTGAAGCTAAGGATAATAAGCATAGTATTCGTGCAGGTTTACAACAAGCGATTGAATATGGTGAAATTTTGGATGTTTCTTTCGTTTATTCCTCAAATGGTGATGGGTTTGTTGAGCATGACCGAATTACTAGACAAGAGAGGGAACTCTCTTTAGAAGAGTTTCCAACCCGTGATGAATTATTTGAGCGATTAAAGGCTGAAAAAGAAATGGCACCAGAGGTTTCGAAAGCAATAACAACTCCTTACTATACAGATGCTTTTTCGATTAAGAAACCACGCTATTATCAGCAAATTGCAATTAATCGTACAATTGAGGCAGTTGCAAGCGGGCAAAACAGAGTCATGTTTGTAATGGCAACAGGTACTGGAAAAACCTTTATGGCTTTTCAAATTATTCACCGACTTAGGAAAGCCGGATTAGCAAAGCGTGTCTTGTTTTTAGCAGACAGGAATATTTTAGTTGACCAAACAATGGCAGAAGATTTCAAGCCATTTGAAAAAGTGATGACTAAAATCACATCAAAATTGCTGAATGCGCCAGAAAAATTAAATTCTTTTGAAATATACTTAGGTCTTTATCAGCAATTAATGGGAGAAGATGGAACCGAAACTCACTATCAAAAATTTGATAAAAATTTCTTTGATTTGATAGTGATTGATGAAGCTCATAGAGGTTCAGCAAAAGAAGATAGTAATTGGCGTAAAGTGATTGAGTATTTTTCATCGGCAACGCAAATTGGTATGACTGCGACACCAAAAGAAACTAAAGAAGTTTCCAATATGGAGTATTTTGGTGAGCCAATTTATACTTATAGCCTGAAGCAAGGGATAGAGGATGGATTTCTCGCTCCATATCGAGTTATGCGAGTCAATCTAGATGTGGACGTAGATGGCTATCGTCCGGAAAATGGAAAAGTTGATGCTAAGGGACAGCTTATCGAAGATAGGTATTATGGTCGCAAGGATTTTGATAAGACAATTATCATTGATGATCGTACACGAAAGGTTGCAAAATTTGTTTCAGATTATATGAAACAAAATAATGCACGCTTTGACAAAACAATTGTATTTTGTGTTGATATTGATCATGCCGAACGTATGCGTGAAGCATTTGTCAACGAAAATCAGGATTTGGTACGGGAGGACTATCGTTATGTTATGCAGGTGACAGGTGACAATCCTGAAGGAAAAGCCCAACTAGATAATTTTATGGATGTTAACTCTAAGTTTCCGGCGATTGTGACAACTTCTAAACTTTTAACCACAGGTGTTAATGCAAAAACTTGTCGATTGATTGTATTAGATTCAAATATTCAATCAATGACAGAATTTAAACAGATTATTGGTCGTGGAACACGTTTATATCCTGAAAAAGGGAAAGAGTTTTTCACTATTATTGATTTTAGGAATGTGACAAATCTATTTGCTGATCCTGGATTTGATGGTGAGCCGGCGAAAATATTAGATCCTAATCTGAAAACTGGACAGGATTCAACATCATTTACAGTAGGTGATCCTATAGAAAAATATCGAGTTGCGGATAGGAAAGTGGATATTCTCAATTCGACAGTTCAAGTCTTGGATGAAAATGGGAAATTAGTAACTGAGAGTCTAACAGATTATACACGTAAAAATATTTTAGGAACATATGCGACATTAACCGATTTTATTACTGCATGGCATTCAGCAGATAAGAAAAAAGTTATTTTAGAAGAACTCTATAAAAAAGGTGTATATCTGGATGCAATTCGTGAAGCAGAAAATATTTCGGAGCAAGAAATCGATGATTTTGATTTACTTTTGAAACTGGCATACGGGCAGAAAAGTTTGACTAAAACCGAGCGAATCAGAAATGTGAAACAAAGTGGATATCTATTTAAATACAGCGAAGAAGCGCGTGCTGTATTAGAGGTTTTACTAGATAAGTATATGGATAAGGGAATCGGTGAGCTTGAAAGTATCGAAACTTTAAAGTTACCAGAATTTCATGTTTATGGTACTCCTTCCAAGATTGTTAATACCTATTTTGGAAATAGAAAACATTACTTAGAAGTAATTAAAGAATTAGAAGAAAAGCTATTTGCTGTAGCTTAATGAGAGGAAAAAATGTCAATTACATCATTTGTTAAACGAATACAAGATATTACTCGAAACGATGCAGGGATAAATGGTGATGCCCAGAGAATTGAACAAATGTCTTGGATGCTATTTTTAAAAATCTATGACAGTCGAGAGTTAGATTGGGAGTTGGAGGAAGAAGAATACGAGTCAATTATTCCCGAGGAGTTGAAGTGGCGAAACTGGGCTCATGCTGAGAAGGGTGAGCAGGTCTTGACTGGAGATGACTTACTTGAGTTTGTGAATAATAAATTGTTCAAAGAGTTGAAAGAACTCGAAATCACTCCAAACATGCCAATTCGCAAATCAATTGTAAAATCTGCTTTTGAAGATGCTAACAACTATATGAAAAATGGAGTTCTTCTGCGGCAAATGATTAATGTGATTGACGAAGTTGATTTTAACAGTCCAGAAGATCGTCACTCATTTAATGATATTTATGAGAAGATTCTCAAAGATATTCAAAGTGCAGGAAATTCTGGTGAATTTTACACACCACGTGCAGCAACAGATTTTATTGCTGAAATGCTCAATCCTCAATTAGGGGAAACGATGGCAGATTTAGCATGTGGGACAGGTGGTTTCTTGACATCTACCTTAAATCATTTAAGCCAACAGCGAAAGACTAGCGAAGACGTTCAAAAATACAATCAAGCAGTTTTTGGTATTGAGAAAAAGGCTTTCCCCCACCTATTAGCGGTGACAAATTTATTCTTGCATGAAATTGATGATCCGAAAATCATCCACGGGAATACGTTGGAAAAAAATGTGAGGGATTACACTGAGGATGAAAAGTTCGATATCATCATGATGAATCCTCCATTTGGTGGTTCTGAACTTGAAACAATAAAAAATAATTTTCCAGCAGAGTTACGCAGCTCTGAAACAGCAGATTTGTTTATGGCTGTTATTATGTATCGACTTAAAGAAAATGGTCGTGTTGGTGTAATTCTACCAGATGGATTCCTCTTTGGTGAAGGAGTAAAAACACGACTAAAGCAGAAATTGGTTGAGGAGTTTAATCTTCACACTATTATTCGCTTACCACATAGCGTATTTGCTCCATATACAGGAATTCATACGAATATTCTCTTTTTTGATAAGACGAAAAAAACAGAAGAAACTTGGTTTTACAGATTGGATATGCCAGAAGGCTATAAAAATTTCTCTAAAACTAAACCAATGAGAAACGATCACTTTAATCCTGTTCGCGAATGGTGGAAAAATCGACAAGAGATTTTAGAAGGGAATTTCTACAAATCTAAATCGTTTAGACCAGATGAGTTAGCTAGTTTAAACTATAATTTTGATCAATGCGGTTTTCCAAAGGAAGAGGAAGAAATTTTAGAGCCACTTGAACTTATCCAAAACTATCAGCAAGAACGAGCTGTCCTAAATAAAAAAATTGATACTGTTTTGGCGGAAATTTTAGAAATTTTGGAGGAGAAATAATGACTCCTGAACAACTGAAAGCAAGTATCCTGCAAAGAGCGATGGAGGGTAAGCTTGTTCCGCAAGACCCAAATGATGAGCCTGCAAGTGAACTTTTGAAACGTATCAAGGAAGAGAAAGAGAAGTTGATTTCGGAAGGAAAAGTCAAGCGAGATAAAAAGGAAACAGAATTTTTTCGTAGTGATGATGGGAAACCTTATGAGAAGTTAGCTGATGGGACTGTTAAAAAAGTTGAAGTACCTTATGAAATTCCAGATAGTTGGGAGTGGGTGAGGTTAAGAAATTTAGGAGTTATTACTTCGGGAGGCACACCGAAATCTTCTGAATCTACTTATTATGATGGGAATATCACTTGGATAACTCCTGCAGATATGGGTAAACAGCAAAACAATAAATTATTTGCCACCTCATCAAAAAAAATTACCGAATTAGGCGTACAAAAATCTTCTGCTCAACTAATTTCAAAAAACTCTATTGTTTATTCTAGTCGAGCTCCAATAGGACATATAAACATTGTTAACTATGACTTTACTACAAATCAAGGTTGTAAATCCGTAACGCCAATACTAGTAAATTTAGATTTTATGTATTGGATTTTGCAATTTCGAACAAAAGATATTATTCTACGATCATCAGGTACGACATTTAAGGAGATTTCTGCTTCAGGTTTTGGAGATACACTTCTCCCCCTTCCCCCGCTTGCCGAACAAAAACGGATTGTTGCTCACATCGAGCGAGCCTTGGAACAAGTTGAAGTCTATGCTGAAAGTTACAATAAACTCCAAGAGTTAGATAGAGCTTTTCCAGATAAACTGAAAAAATCTATCCTCCAGTATGCTATGCAAGGAAAATTAGTTGCACAAGATCCGAACGACGAACCCGTCGAAGTCTTACTTGAAATGATTCGTGCTGAAAAGCAAAAACTCTATGAAGAAGGCAAGCTCAAGAAGAAAGATTTGGCGGAAATAATGGTCGAAAAAGGAGATGATAACTCTCCTTATGGGAAGAACAAGGAAAATATTGGTTTTAGTAATTCAACTTTGTTTAAACTTCCTAGTTCTTGGTGCTACGTTAAGTTTGGTGGTCTAGTTTTATTTAATATTGGAAAAACACCTCCAAGAAGTGAGCCGAATTATTGGGGAGACGATATTCCTTGGGTATCTATTTCAGATATGTCTAACAATGGTCACATCTTCAAAACAAAAGAATATCTATCAGATTTTGCTATTAATCAGAAGAAGGTAAAGATAGCTTCGGCAGGCACCTTGTTGATGAGTTTTAAGTTAACTATTGGTAAAGTAGCATTAGAGGTCCCTGCTAGCCATAATGAAGCGATAATCTCAATATTTCCGTACGGAGATAAAGAAAATATCATAAGAGACTATCTGATGCGATTTTTGCCCCTAATCTCAACCACTGGTAATTCAAAGGATGCTATAAAAGGAAAAACGTTAAATAGTACTAGTATTTCAGGATTATTGATACCTATTTCTAACTATCGAGAAATGAAAGATATTGTAACTAAAGTAGATTTACTTTTTGAAAAAGTTGCCCAACTTTATTACTGATACGTTCTTGCTCTTGTTCAGGAGCTAAGGCAATACGGAGATCATTCAACTTTGTTTTTGGAATATTATATAAAGCCTGTCCAGACAGCTTGGTTACTGATTGTAGTTGTTTGTAAAAAAGTGGCGATGAGAGACAAAGTAATAGATAGTTTGATAAAGTATCTGACGAGATAAATGGTGTTAGTTGAAATACAAATCCTCCAGCTACTGTATCTGAATAATTTTTATCAATTCTGGCGAATTTTCCGATATGTTCTAACGATGAAGAGACCGGGGTTACTAGTTGATTTCGCTTCAAGTAAACAGATTCTGATGTAATATATTTTGACTCAATATAGTAGTCATTATCTAATAATTTATATGCTAAGGGTTCGATATTTCCCCCACGAATAATCCGCACACCTCTTTGGATGATAGCTAAATCTGTTTTCTTATAAGATAACCCTGTCGTAATTGAAAAAATATCTTTGACAGAAAGAAGAGTCCAATTTCTCGGAATCTTCCCATAAGGAGAGTTATCATCTCCTTTTTCGACCATTATTTCCGCCAAATCTTTCTTCTTGAGCTTGCCTTCTTCATAGAGTTTTTGCTTTTCAGCACGAATCATTTCAAGTAAGACTTCGACGGGTTCGTCGTTCGGATCTTGTGCAACTAATTTTCCTTGCATAGCATACTGGAGGATAGATTTTTTCAGTTTATCTGGAAAAGCTCTATCTAACTCTTGGAGTTTATTGTAACTTTCAGCATAGACTTCAACTTGTTCCAAGGCTCGCTCAATTTGGGCAACAATTCGTTTTTGTTCGGCTAGGGGTGGGAGAGGGATAATTGTTGAGTTTGTGCTACGAATGGACAGTTTAGGCTGAGCAACTTGATTATAAACTTCTTTGAATTGTTTTTGAACTAATGGAGACTTCAAGAGATGAGCCAAAAACATTTTATTGATACTTTCTGTCAGCATCAGTTTAAGGGCATTTTCGGTTAATAGAGCATTATTAAAATTTTCCGGAACTATTCCAACATCACCAATAGTTCCAGCTATCGTGACATATATATCAGTACTCGAAATAGTGTAATTTCTTATTATTGTATATACATTATCTGGAGCAAATTTTATATTAGTTGGTTTTATCGTACCATCTTTCATATCTGTAACTCGAAGATATGGATGACCATTATCTTCTTCTTGCAGATTGTACCCTTTAGGTATTCTTTTTCCACCTTTAGCAGTAACAATAGCACCCAACCTCACCCACTCCCAGCTCTCTGGTATATCATAAGGCACTTCAATTTCTTGGACTGTCCCATCAGCTAACTTCTCATAAGGTTTCCTACGTCCCTAAGTTAGTAGCAAATATATTTGAACAAATGAAAAAAATTTTTTAGGATTTAAGACATTATTTTTTGAATTTCTAACTCACTCTTGTCCCATCTCCCTCTCCATGCTATACTATATGTATTCGTTTTACTTCAAAGGAGACAAAGATGATAAACCTAAAAGAGCAGGTTGGGATTAAGGCGGCGGAATTTGTGACGGACGGGATGATTGTTGGGCTGGGAACTGGTTCGACGGCATACTATTTCGTGCAGGAGATTGGCCGCCGGGTTGCAGAAGAAGGGCTACAGATAACAGGCGTAACGACCTCTCATGCCACGGCTGAGCACGCTGCGTCCCTTGGGATTCCCCTAAAAAATATCGACGAAGTCGAATATGTGGACTTGACGGTGGATGGAGCAGATGAGGTTGATGGTGACTTCAATGGGATTAAAGGCGGTGGTGCAGCGCTTCTCATGGAGAAAGTGGTAGCAGTCAATAGCAAGGACTGCATCTGGATTGTGGATGAGTCTAAGATGGTTCAAACCCTAGGAGCCTTCAAGTTGCCGGTGGAAGTCGTGCAGTACGGTGCGGAAAATCTTTTCCGACTATTTGAGAAAAAAGGGTATCGTCCAAGTTTTCGTATGCGTAATGGAAAAAAACATATCACGGATATGCAGAACTTTATCATTGACCTTGATTTGCGCAGAATAGAAGACACATATGCATTGGCGGAAGAATTGGATCGGACCGTCGGTGTTGTAGAACACGGTCTCTTTATTGGATTGATTTCCAAGGTAATTGTTGGTACACCAGAAGGACCGAACATCATCGAAAAGAAATAAATTGAAAACGCTTCTCATTTTGGTACAATGAGAGGCGTTTTTATGGTATAATGAAAACACGAACGTTTAGACTCTTCAAAAATCTATCCCCTTACCTCGTAGCAGTCAGATGATAGGTACTGAAAAAGCGATAGCTGAACAGCAGGCAGTGAAGCGAGTAACAGTATCTAGTTTTGATGGTTAAGAAGTTTGATGCCGAGAGCTTTGACTGTATAAGTATTGCACCCCATTAAAATGTTTAGGTGTGGTGATGATAATTTCCAGTCTAGCAACTTGGTTGGACGCTGATTTTGGTTGAATCTAACTATATCAAATAAAGGAGACAATTATGCCTAAATTTAAACGTGTTCACTTGGTAGTTATGGACTCTGTCGGAATCGGCGCAGCACCAGACTCAGATAAATTTTTCAATGCGGGTGTAGCAGATACAGAATCTGACACTCTCGGCCACATTTCTGAAAAAGCTGGGCTTGAGGTGCCTAATATGACCAAGATTGGTCTTGGAAATATCCCTCGAGATACAGCGCTTGCGACAGTTCCTGCTGAAAGCCATCCAACTGGTTACGTGACCAAGTTGGAAGAAGTATCGCTTGGTAAGGATACCATGACTGGACACTGGGAAATTATGGGTCTCAATATTACTGAGCCATTTGATACATTCTGGGATGGTTTCCCTGAAGAGATTTTGACAAAAATCGAAGAATTCTCAGGTCGTAAAATCATCCGCGAAGCAAACAAGCCGTATTCAGGTACAGCTGTCATTGATGACTTTGGCCCTCGCCAAATGGAAACTGGGGAGTTAATTGTCTATACCTCCGCAGACCCAGTCCTTCAGATTGCAGCCCACGAAGACATTATTCCGCTGGATGAATTGTATCGTATCTGTGAATACGCTCGCTCCATTACCCTTGAACGCCCAGCTCTTCTTGGTCGGATTATTGCCCGTCCATACGTTGGTGAGCCAGGCAATTTCTCACGAACTGCCAACCGTCACGACTATGCAGTATCACCTTTTGAGGCAACAGTACTCAACAAACTGGCAGATGCGGGTGTACCAACTTACTCAGTTGGTAAAATCAGTGATATTTTCAATGGTTCAGGTATTACAAATGATATGGGTCACACCAAGTCCAACATGCACGGTGTCGATGTGTTGATTGATACTCTGAAGTTATCAGACTTCGAGGAAGGTTTCTCCTTCACAAACTTAGTTGACTTTGATGCTGTGTATGGTCACCGTCGCAATATCGAAGGCTACCGCGATTGTTTGCAAGAGTTTGATGCACGTATTCCAGAGATTATTGACAATATGCGTGAAGATGACCTGCTCTTGATTACTGCAGACCACGGCAATGATCCATCCTATGCTGGAACAGATCACACACGCGAATATGTGCCACTCTTAGCATACAGCAAGGCTTTCAAAGGTAGCGGTGTTTTGCCAGTAGGCCATTTTGCGGACATTTCAGCAACCGTTGCGGAAAACTTCGGAGTGGACACAGCCATGATTGGCGAAAGCTTCTTGTCACAATTGGTTTAATGGAGAAGCTAACGGTCTATTACAATCCTAACTGTAGCAAGTGTAAAAAATTAAGAATATTGCTGTCCAGCCAGGATATGGAAGTCAAGTGGGTTAATTATTTGGAAACACCATTAAGGGGAACTGAATTGACAGCTCTCTTGGAAAAAATGGGCAGTCAACCTTCAGCAGTTATTCGATTGAAGGAAGAAGAACGACTAGCCTTGTCAGAAGAAGAAATCTTTGAGCGTTTAGTTAAAGAGCCTGCCACTCTCAATCGCCCCATTATCGAGCGAGAGCAGACAGCCTTCCTCTGTCGTCCGCTTGAAATCATTAAAGAAAAAATGCCAGAATATGACTGGTCGGATTATTTATAAAAGGAGAAAATATGAGTTTACTTGCAAAAATCAATGAAACAAAAACGTTCTTGGAAGAAAAAGGTTTGGTAAAACCTGAATTCGGTTTGATTTTGGGTTCTGGCTTGGGTGAATTGGCCCAAGAAGTTGAAAATGCTATTGTCATCGACTATGCAGATATTCCAAACTGGGGTAAATCAACAGTTGTTGGTCATGCTGGTAAGTTGGTTTACGGTGATTTGGCAGGACGTAAGGTCTTAGCTCTTCAAGGTCGTTTCCATTTCTACGAAGGAAATCCGATGGAAGTCGTGACTTTCCCAGTCCGTGTCATGAAAGCTCTTGGTTGTGAAGGAGTGATTGTTACTAATGCCGCAGGTGGTATTGGCTACGGTCCAGGTACCCTTATGGCCATTACAGACCACATCAACATGACTGGCCAAAATCCATTGATTGGCGAAAACTTGGAAGAATTTGGTCCACGTTTCCCAGATATGTCCAATGCCTACACTAAAGAATACCGTGAAAAAGCCCATGCCGTTGCGGAAAAATTGGGTATCAAGTTGGACGATGGTGTCTACCTCGGTGTGACAGGCCCTACCTATGAAACACCTGCTGAAATCTTGGCCTTCAAGACCATGGGGGCCCACGCAGTCGGTATGTCAACAGTACCAGAAGTTATCGTGGCAGCTCACTCAGGCATGAAAGTCTTGGGTATTTCTGCTATCACAAACTTTGCGGCTGGTTTCCAATCTGAACTTAATCACGAAGAAGTTGTAGAAGTAACCGAGCAAATCAAGGGCAACTTCAAGGGCTTGGTGAAGGCTATCTTGGCTGAGTTGTAAGTATTCGAAAATAGAACAAAGAGGTACATTACATGTCTATCCATATTTCCGCAAAACCAGGCGAAATCGCTGATAAGATTTTGCTTCCTGGTGATCCGCTTCGTGCTAAATTTATCGCTGAAAACTTCCTTGAAGATGCCGTTTGCTTCAACGAAGTTCGCAATATGTTCGGCTACACAGGTACCTACAAGGGTCATCGTGTCTCTGTCATGGGAACAGGTATGGGAATACCATCCATATCTATCTATGCTCATGAATTGATTAACGAATATGGTGTGAAAAAACTAATTCGTGTGGGAACAGCAGGTTCTTTGAATGAGGATGTCCATGTCCGTGAATTGGTCTTGGCTCAGGCAGCTGCGACCAACTCTCGTATGATCAATATTGACTGGCCAGAGTACGATTTGCCACAAATCGCTGATTTTGATCTTTTAGATAAGGCTTATCATATCGCCAAAGAACTCAACATGACAACGCATGTTGGCAATGTTTTATCATCAGATAGTTTCTATTCTCCAAAATTGTTTAGTCGCAACTTAGAATTAGGTCAACTAGGTGTCAAGGCTGTAGAAATGGAAGCAGCTGCACTTTATTACCTAGGTGCTAAGTTTGGCGTTCAAACGCTTGCCATTATGACGATTTCAGATAGCTTGGTTAATCCAGAGGAAGACACCACAGCAGAAGAGCGTCAAAATACTTTCACGGATATGATGAAAGTTGGTTTGGAAACTCTGATTGCAGAATAATTAAGAATAATTCTGATTGTAGTAACCTGCAATCGTTTAAAAGACGAACTAATTTCTATTTGTACGGAAGTTGGCTTGTCTTTTTTTATAAATAGGGTATAATTAAGAAAACGTTTACAAAGGTAAAGCGAAACCTTTCTGAATGATTACATTAATATATCTAGGAGAGCCCTCATGATTAATTTACAAAATTTTGTTCAGTCTATGTATGCCAAACGCATTGAAGATTGTACAGACCAAGAACTCTATTACGCCTTGCTTGCTTTTGCAAAACAGCAGAGTGAAGCTAAGTATACAAATGACCAAAAGAAAAAGGTCTACTATATTTCAGCAGAGTTCTTAATTGGTAAGCTCTTGTCTAATAATTTAATCAACCTTGGTCTTTATGATGAGGTTAAAAGCCAGTTGGTGGCAGCTGGTAAGGATTTGATTGCTATTGAAGACATGGAGCTTGAACCGTCTCTTGGTAATGGAGGTTTGGGGCGCTTGGCTGCCTGCTTCCTTGATTCAATTGCTAGTCTAGGTCTTAACGGTGATGGGGTCGGCTTGAATTATCACTTTGGACTGTTTAGACAATTATTTGAATACCATCAGCAGTCTGCTGTGCCAAACGAGTGGATTACACCACGTTCATGGTTAACAGAGTCACCGATTTCTTATCAGGTGCCATTTGCTAACTTTACCTTGACATCTAAGTTGTATGACATCGATGTACCTGGTTATAAAATGGAACGCAAGAATCGACTTCGCTTGTTTGACCTTGGTTCAGTTGATGACAATATCATTTATGACGGAATAGAATTTGATAAGGAAGATATTTTCCGAAACTTGACCCTCTTCCTCTATCCAGATGATTCGACCGATGAAGGAAAAGTTCTCCGCATCTTCCAGCAATATTTCATGGTGTCTAACGCTGCGCAACTATTGATTGACGAAGCGGTTGCTAAGGGATCAAACTTACATGACCTACCTGATTATGCCGTTGTTCAAATCAACGATACTCACCCATCACTTGTTATTCCAGAATTGATTCGCCTTTTGGAGCTCCGTGGTATTTCGTTTGATGAGGCAGTTGAAATTGTTAAGAAAATGACTGCTTATACCAACCATACCATCTTGTCAGAGGCGCTGGAAAAATGGCCGCTTGATTTTCTGAACTATGTGGTTCCGCACTTGGTACCGTTCATCGTAGAATTGGATCGTCGTGCCAAAGAAGTGAAGGATGATCCTGCTGTCAATATCATCGATGAACATGGCCGTGTTCACATGGCACACATGGATATTCATTATGGTTATTCCATCAATGGGGTGGCGGCACTTCATACAGAGATTTTGAAAACTTCAGAGTTGAAAGCTTTCTATGAGCTATATCCTGAAAAATTCAATAATAAGACAAATGGGATTACCTTCCGTCGTTGGCTCATGCATGCTAATCCAAGTTTGGCAAGCTACCTGGACGGCCTACTTGGACATGGCTACCATCACGATGCAAGTGAGCTCGAAAAGCTGTTGGATTACAAAAATGATAAGGAATTGAAATCTTGGTTGGAAAAGACAAAGCAGCATAATAAACGCAAATTGCAGCGCCATATTGCCAAGACACAAGGTGTTCATGTTAATCCAGAATCCATCTTTGATGTACAAATCAAGCGCATGCACGAGTACAAGCGTCAGCAGATGAATGTTCTTTATGTTATCCATAAGTATCTGGATATTAAAGCAGGCAACATCCCTACTCGCCCATTAACAGTTTTCTTTGGTGGAAAGGCTGCACCTGCTTACACAACCGCACAGGACATCATTCATTTGATTTTGGTATTGTCACAGGTGATTAAAAATGATCCTGACGTGGCGCCACACTTGCAACTCGTTATGATTGAAAACTATAACGTAACCGAGGCAAGTTATATTATTCCAGCGGCAGATATTTCAGAACAAATTTCTCTTGCATCCAAAGAAGCTTCTGGTACAGGTAACATGAAATTCATGCTCAACGGAGCCTTGACCATCGGTACAGATGATGGGGCCAATGTGGAAATTCATGAGTTGGTAGGTGATGAAAATATTTATATCTTTGGTCAAGATAGCCAAACAGTTATCGAACACTATGCAAATGGGACCTACCATCCATATTCCTTCTACGAACGTGAAGCCATTCGCCCATTGATTGACTTTATTACATCGGATACCATTCGTCATGCTGGTGGGATCGATGAGCGTCTCTGGCGTTTGCAGGATAACCTTAAGCACAATGACCACTTCATGACCCTGCTTGATTTGGAAGATTATATCTCGACTAAAGAGCAGATGTTAGCAGACTACGAAGATCGCGACAGCTGGTTGGAAAAAGTCATCGTCAACATCGCTAAAGCAGGTTTCTTCTCGTCAGACCGTACTATTCAACAGTACAACGAAGACATCTGGCATTTGGAAGTTAAGTAAGCTAATACTCTTCGAAAATCAAAATTATCCGTTGTCAAGAGCCTAGATGAACTTCAGTTCTATCGTCGGCTTCGTTTCCTAGGCTACTTTTGATTTTCATTGAGTATAAATAAACTAAAAATGACCTTGCGGGGTCATTTTTTCTGTATTCTATTTTTAAAAGATTGAGCGATTGCGGATTTTCCCAAAAGGTTTCCAAGGGCAAAGCCAGAAGTGTTAAGCAAGATGTCGCCAAGGTCAAAGAAGCCCAGTGAAAAGAAGAATTGACAGGCTTCAACCAGTAAAATAGCACCTACAAAGAGAGAAAGTTTTTTCCAAGAAAATGAAAAAAGCAACCCAAGTGGTAAAAAGAGTAAGAGGTTAAAAACCAATATAGTAGGATTGAGAAATAGGTCTTGTGAAAAAGTGCTAAGGAGATTCTAGTTGACACCTCTGACGCCCATGCTTTTGAAAAAGAGAAGATAGACTAGCAGAAGCCCGTAGCAAGCGTAGAAAAACCAAAGTGTCAGTCGCGAAATGTGGGGTTTATAGACAAGTCGAAATAGGGTAAAGCAAAATCCGGTCATTAACAGGATTGCGGCAAGTGTCGGCCAAAAATCAACTGTCATGAAAATGGTCGTGAACTGGTAAAAAAGAAAGGTCATAAAGAGCCAGCGGCAGAATAAGAATGATAAGATAGCGTTGATGACATCATAGAATCGTTCTTTGTTCATGATTTAATCCCTTTTGTAGATTTTGTAAGTTTACTATATTATATCATTGTTTTGAGGGGGAAGTGATGGCTGTAAAAAATATTTTTATAGACAGTGTGCTATAATAGTTCTTATGAAAAAACGACCGACATCTGCCTATATCCACATTCCATTTTGTACCCAGATTTGTTACTACTGTGACTTTTCCAAGGTTTTTATTAAGAACCAGCCTGTTGATGACTATTTGGTAGCCCTCATGGAAGAGGTCAAGTTTTACGACCTTCCAGCCCTCAAGACCCTCTACATCGGAGGCGGAACACCGTCGGCTCTATCGGCAGAACAGTTGGACTACCTCCTGACCAATCTGGAGGACTTGCTGGACTTGTCACAGCTGGAAGAATTCACTATCGAGGCCAATCCAGGTGACTTGACGGCGGATAAGATAGCAGTTCTGAAAAAGTCCAAGTGCAATCGGGTGTCGCTTGGCGTTCAAACATTTGATGACCGTATGTTGAAAAAAATTGGTCGCAGCCACAATCAGGCCCAGATTTATGAAACCATTGCGGCCCTCAAGGAAGCGGGCTTCCACAACATTTCCATTGACCTGATTTATGCCCTGCCTGGTCAGACCATGGAGCAGGTGGTGGACAATGTCGCCAAGGCCTTGGAGCTAGATATTCCCCACATGAGCTTGTATAGTTTGATTTTGGAGAATCACACGGTCTTCATGAACCGCCAGCGTCGCGGCAATCTTCATCTACCCAACGAAGATGTGGAGTCCGATATGTTTGACTACATTCTTCAGGAGTTGGAGAAAAACGGCTTCGAACACTACGAGATTTCCAACTTCACCAAGCCTGGTTTTGAAAGCCACCACAACCTCATGTACTGGGACAACTCCGAGTATTACGGATTGGGAGCAGGGGCTTCAGGCTACATCGACGGCATGCGTTATCGCAACCGTGCCCCCATCCAGCACTACCTCAAGTCCATCCGCGAAAAAGGCCATTCTCGCTTACACGAAGAATTTCTCAGCAAGACCGAGCAGATGGAAGAAGAGATGTTTTTAGGGCTACGGAAAAAAACTGGCGTGTCCATTGAGCGATTCGAGAAAAAGTTTGGTATCTCCTTTGAAGACCGCTACGGTCAGGTGGTCAGAGACTTGAAAAATGAAGGACTCTTGCAAGAAGAAGACTGTTGGCTTCGGATGACTAAAAAGGGATTGTTTCTGGGCGATACAGTTGCAGAGCGTTTCATATAGTCATTCAGTTTGTTTTTATTACTTCGACGAGCGAAGAAACTTCGTTTCCTTATTTCCAACTTCAAACACTCCACTGAAGTATTTGAACTCACTTTGCCGTACTCTACGAATGTTACTTACTATCGTAAGTACGATTTCCAACCTTCAATAGTCCACTGGACTATTGAAGCTACCTGCAGCTGTTGACGTGAACTGAAAGACTATACTTTAAGACTAGAAAGATCAACATTATGGGACTAACATACCAAGAAGAGTTCACCATTCCTTTTGATATGGTGGATGTCAAACAAGAAATCAAACTACCTGACTTTATTTCCTACTGTCTTGGTGTATCAGGTCGGCAGTCGGAAGAACTGGGTCGCAGTGACCTCTATGTTTTTCAGGAATTTGGCTTGATTTGGGTGGTGACAGATTATGAACTGACCATTCAACGTTTACCTAAGTACAATGAAACCATTACCATTAAGACAGAAGCGGTTGCCTACAACAAGTTTTTCTGTCATCGGATGTTCTATATCTACGATGCAGCAGGCAATCTTTTGTTGGACATTCTCTGCTATTTTGTCCTGATTGATTTTGAAACTCGCAAGGTGGCGCCTGTGCCAGAAGATTTGATTGCTCCTTATCAGTCTGAGCAGGTCAAGAAATTGCCTCGGGCTCCCAAGTATCAGCTCTTGGAAAATCCATCTGTCCAAGAATTTCCTGTTCGCTATTTTGACTTGGATATGAATGGGCATGTCAATAATGGCAAGTATTTGGAATGGATGTATGAAGCACTGGGCTATGATTTTCTGCTCTGCCATGTCCCTAAAAAAATACAACTCAAGTATCTTAAAGAGGTAGAGGCAACTAGCTTGGTGAGTTCGCGTATGGTGGCAGAAGCTGGTGGTAGTCAGCATGAGATTGTGGTAGATGGGCATATCCATGCGCAAGCTGTCATAGAATGGAGGGAACGTCATGTCGCAGGATAAGTGGTTGGAATGGGCCGTACGTTTACAAGCCTTGGCTCAGACAGGCTTGGCCTATGGAAAAGATGTTTATGACATGGAACGTTTCGAAGAAATCAGACAGATTGCGGCGGAAATGTTGGTAGAGCCATCTGGACAGCCTTTGGAAGTAGTGAAAGACTTGTTTTGCAATGAAACAGGCTATCAGACACCCAAGCTGGATACCCGCGCAGCTATTTTCCAAGAGGATAAAATCCTACTGGTTCAGGAAAACGATGGGCTCTGGTCCTTACCAGGCGGTTGGTGCGATGTGGACCAGTCTGTCAAGGACAATGTAGTCAAGGAAGTAAAGGAAGAAGCGGGGCTGGATGTGGAGGCTCAACGTGTGGTGGCGATTTTGGACAAACACAAGAACAATCCTGCCAAGTCAGCCCACCGCGTGACCAAGGTCTTCATTCTATGTCGTCTCCTTGGCGGGGAGTTTCAGCCCAATTCGGAAACAGTTGCCAGTGGCTTTTTCAGTCTAGATGACTTACCACCGCTCTACCTTGGGAAAAATACAGCTGAGCAGTTAGCACTTTGCTTGGAAGCTAGTCGGTCTGAGCATTGGGAAACACGATTTGATTAAGGAGGAAAAATGACATATACAGGTTATTTGATTGATTTGGATGGTACGATTTATGAAGGGAAAAAGCGGATTCCTGCTGGTGAACGTTTTATTCATCGCTTGCAAGAATGTCAGATTCCCTATTTATTTGTGACCAACAATACCACCCGCCGTCCTGAGATGGTGCAGGCTATGTTGGCTGAAAACTTTAACATTGAGACACCGCTTGAAACAATCTATACAGCCAGTCTGGCGACAGTAGATTATATGAATGACTTGGGCAAGGAAAAGACAGTCTATGTCATTGGAGAAGACGGGCTCAAGTCTGCCATTTTTGAGGCAGGTTATGTGGAAGACACGGAAAATCCAGCCTATGTTGTTGTCGGTTTGGATACTCAGTTGACCTATGAAAAACTGACCATTGCCACCTTGGCTATTCAAAAGGGAGCGACCTTTATCGGTACCAATCCTGATTTGAACATTCCGACTGAAAGAGGTCATTTGCCAGGAGCAGGCTCACTTATTGCGCTTTTGAAAGCTGCTACCCGAGTAGAGCCGACCTTTATCGGTAAGCCTGAAGCCATTATCATGGACAAGGCTCTGGAGATTTTAGGCACAGAACGCAGCCAGACAGTTATGGTAGGAGATAACTACCTGACAGATATTCGTGCAGGGATTGACAATGGATTTCCAACTCTTTTAGTCCTGACAGGATTTACCAAGCCAGAAGAAGTAGCAGACTTACCCCTGGCTCCAACCCATGTCCTCAACAGCCTAGATGAATGGAGTTTTGATGAGAACTAAGTTACAGATTATCGGAACGATTTTATTTGTCTTATCGGCAGCAGTTCTAGGAACCATCTACCTAGCTTGGCTAGTTTATCCGCTTGAGATTTCTTTTTTGGGGTTGGAAAAAGTGGTCTACATGAAGGTGGCAGATATTTCCTACAATTTCAATATCCTGATGAACTATCTAACAAATCCTTTTGCAAGTGTTTTAGACATGCCAAATTTTTCATCCTCAGCTGATGGTCTGAAACATTTTGCGGATGTGAAACATTTATTCCATCTAACTCAGGGAATTTTTATCCTCACCCTCCCTGCCTTTGTGCTTTTTGTAAAAAACATTCTGCTAAAAGGTTATGGAGACTTGGTTAAAAAGGTCATTTTCTGGACCATGCTTACGCCAATGATAATCGGTTTATTAGGAGTTCTTGTTGGCTTTGATCAGTTTTTTGCATTGTTTCATACGGTGCTATTTCCAGGAGATTCTACATGGCTATTTGACCCTGCAAAGGATCCTGTCATATATATTTTGCCCCAAGAGTTTTTCTTGCATTGCTTTGTATTATTTTTTGTCCTTTACGAATTCTTCTTTTGGACAATACTGGCGTGGACAGGAAAAAAGAATAGGATAGGATAAGAGCGTAAAATTCATATTTTAGAATGAAAAAAATATTGACAAATGAGTTGAATCATAGTAAAATGATAAAGACTTTGAAATTGAGGGGAGTGAAAAAAATGTCAAAAACAGTAGTACGTAAGAACGAATCACTTGATGATGCTCTTCGTCGTTTCAAACGTGCGGTTACTAAAGCTGGTACTCTTCAAGAAACACGCAAACGCGAATTCTACGAAAAACCATCTGTAAAACGTAAACGTAAATCAGAAGCAGCTCGCAAGCGTAAAAAATTCTAATTGAATTTGAAAACGGCCGAAAGGCTGTTTTTTGTTTACTTTTTACAACAGGTAACATATAATAGGGATATAGAATTTTGTCCAGGTGAAAAGGAGTAAAAAGATGAGTATCTTAGTTACTGGTGGTGCAGGTTATATTGGTAGTCATACGGTTGTCGAATTGTTGAAGTTGGGGAAAGAAGTGGTTATCGTGGATAATCTTTCAAACTCAAGTATTTTGGTTTTAGATCGCATTGAAACCATCACTGGCAAGCGCCCAACTTTCTATGAGTTGGACGTGGCAGATAAGGAAGCCTTGCGCCAAGTTTTTGAAAATGAAAACATTGAGGCAGCCATTCACTTTGCTGGCTACAAGGCAGTAGGAGAATCAGTGGCTAAGCCAATTATGTACTATGAAAACAATATCATGTCAACCCTAGCTTTGGTAGAAGTCATGACAGAATTTAGTGTTAAGAAAATTGTCTTCTCCTCAAGTGCGACTGTTTATGGTCTCAATAATCCATCGCCTTTGGTTGAAACTATGCCAACTAGCGCAACGAATCCGTACGGCTATACCAAAGTTATGTTGGAACAAATCTTGCGTGATGTGGAAGTAGCAGATAAGGAGTGGAGTATTGCATTGCTCCGTTATTTCAATCCAATCGGTGCCCATGAATCTGGCTTGATTGGGGAAGATCCAGCTGGTATTCCTAATAATTTGATGCCGTTTATTGCACAGGTAGCAGTTGGTAAACGTGAGGAACTCAGCGTTTTTGGTAACGATTATGATACAATTGATGGTACTGGAGTGCGTGATTATATCCATGTGATTGATTTGGCACTCGGTCATATCAAGGCGCTTGAAAAAATTTCAACTACTACAGGTGTATATACTTACAATCTTGGTTCAGGTCAAGGAACAAGTGTATTGGAGTTGGTCAAAGCCTTTGAAAAGGTAAATGGCGTTCCAGTACACTATAAACTTGTTGACCGTCGTCCAGGTGATGTGGCAACCTGTTACGCCAACGCAGACAAGGCTTGGAAAGAGTTAAATTGGAAAACAGAAAAAACAATTGAAGACATGTGTCAAGATACGTGGAACTGGCAATCGAAAAATCCAAATGGATACGAAGGATAAGAAAAGATGTGAGTGGAGGCTCACATCTTATTTTTGTAATTATGGAAGAGAAAAACAGGTATGGAGACCTGTTTTTCAATATATTATTGATTATTTTTTCAATAAATCGCGGATTTCTGCAAGCAACTCTTCTTGAGTTGGACCAGCAGGAGCTTTCTCTTCAACTTTCTTAGGCATTGCTTTCTCAGCTGCTTTAACAACAAAGAACATTGAAGTGCCAATGATTAGGAAGTTAATAACAGCGCTCAAGAAACTACCGTACTTCACACCATTCCATGCAAGGTCAGCAATATTCTGTACATTTGCCGCTTTCAAAGCTGGGTTCAAAATCAATGGAGTGATGATATCATTTACAAATGATTTGATAATTGCGCCGAACGCTCCGCCAATTACCACTGCTACAGCAAGGTCAACAATGTTCCCACGGAACAAAAATGCTTTTAAATCTTTCAACATATCCTAAATATGTCCTTTCATAAATATTTTACTTTATCTATTATACCCATAAAAAAATATTTTACAAGCAATTTGTTTTAGAAATTTTACATTTTCCCATATTTAGTATACAATAGAGTATGTTAAACTAAGGGGAGAGTGTTCACTTTTTAAATTAGCTAGTATGATATGAGGAGGGAATGTGCTTTCAAAGGATAAAATTACTGAAATAAAACAAGCTCTCAATATCGTTGATGTTATTGGTGAAACGGTTGCTTTGACTAAGGCCGGACGTAATTATGTCGGTCTTTGCCCTTTTCATGGGGAGAAAACCCCATCTTTCAATGTGATTGAAGATAAGCAGTTCTACCATTGTTTTGGATGTGGTAAGTCCGGAGATGTATTCAAGTTTGTCGAAGAAGTTCGTGGTGTTTCTTTTGCAGATGCGGCAGCTATCTTAGCTGAGAAGGCAGGGTTTCAAATAGATGTAACTCCTTCCTATCATCAAGAGGAGAAAAGGGTTAGTCCGCATCAGGTACTGTATGATATTCATCGGGATGCTGCAAAGTTTTATCATGCCCTTTTGATGACAACTAAAATGGGTGAGGAAGCTAGAGCTTATCTACACCAACGTGGCTTGACAGATGATGTCATAAAAACATTCCAGCTAGGCTTAGCTCCTGCCGAACAGAATATTCTTTACCAAAAACTATCAGGTCAATATGACGAAGAAAGTCTATTGAATTCGGGTTTGTTCAATCCAAGTGAGAATAATATTATTTATGACGCCTTTCAAGCGAGGATTATTTTCCCCTTGGCGGATGAATATGGTCGAATTGTAGCTTTTTCAGGTCGGATTTGGACCGAAGAAAATCGAAACAATAAACAATTAGCCAAGTATAAAAACTCTCGTAGTACTGCGATTTTCAATAAAAGCTATGAATTGTATCATTTGGACAAGGCTAAAGCGGTTATTAAGAAGCAACGTGAAACCTATCTCATGGAAGGTTTTCTAGATGTTATTGCTGCTCATCGTGTAGGGATTGATAATGCAGTGGCTTCCATGGGAACAGCTTTGACAAGAGAGCATGTTGCACACCTAGCTAAGTTTTGTAAGAAAATTGTTCTGACTTATGATGGGGATAAGGCTGGACAGGCTGCTACCATGAAAGCGTTGGACGAACTACAAGATTTTCAGGTTGAAATCGTGAGCTTGCCAGATAATATGGACCCAGATGAATTTTTGCAGAAAAATTCGGAAGAAGCCTTGCAACAGGTTTTAACCAAGTCACGAATCAGCGATGTAGAATTTTTGATTCAATACTTGAAACCTGAAAATCCTGACAATCTACAAATGCAGATTGAGTTTGTAGATAAGATTGCACCAATTATTGCCAAAGTATCATCCATTACAGCTCAAAATTCTTATATTTATAAGGTGGCGGATTTACTTTCTGACTTTGATTATAATCAGGTGGAACAGGCAGTAAATGCTGTTCGTCTGAATCAGCGCCAGGAGAGAACACAACAGGTATTTCAATCACAGACTGGTCAGTCTTATTTGCCACCAGTCCAAACGATTGCTCGTATAACGAGTCTTATTCGAACAGAAAACCATTTACTTTATCGGATGGTTGAACATCCTTATATTCTCAATGAGTTCCGTTTACGAGAAGATTTTTATTTTGCGACGCCAGAATTGCAAGCTATTTATGATATGTTAAAAAAATCTGGGGAAATTACCAGTTTTGAACTATCACAGTTGAACGATTCCGCTCAACAGGCTTGGTATCGTATGCAGGAAGAACGTTTACCTGATGAAGTGTCTCCACACGAAATCGAAGAATTAGAAATTCGGCGAGACAAGGAATTGTTAAAGAAGGAGAACCAGCACCTAGCACGGAAAATCCGTGAACATTCCCATGTGGGAAATGCAGATATTGCCCTCGATGAGTTGCAAAAACTCCTCGATAGAAGAAGACAAATGGAGTAAATATGACAAATAAAAAAGATAAAAAAACAGAAGTAACTACTTTTGATGTACAAGTTGCCGAATTTATCCGTAACCATAAAAAACAAGGTTCAGCTACAGACGATGAAATCAATGACCAACTGGTTATTCCATTTACGCTTGATGCTGACGGAATCGATGATTTGCTCCAACGTATTCAGGACGCAGGGATTTCGATTGTTGATAAAGAAGGGAACCCTTCTGCTCGTGCTATGCAGGTAGAGGAAGAACCAGAATTATCTGATGAAGAATTGCTCGGAAGCACTTCTGCAAAAGTGAACGACCCAGTCCGCATGTATTTGAAAGAAATTGGTGTTGTACCTCTTTTGACCAACGAGGAAGAGCAAGAATTGGCATTGGCGGTTGAGGCAGGTGACCCAGAAGCGAAACAACGTTTGGCTGAAGCCAACTTGCGTTTGGTTGTATCCATTGCTAAACGCTATGTCGGCCGTGGTATGCAGTTCCTTGATCTTATCCAAGAAGGAAACATGGGCTTGATGAAGGCTGTTGATAAGTTCGACTACTCTAAAGGTTTCAAGTTTTCAACCTATGCAACCTGGTGGATTCGTCAGGCTATCACTCGTGCCATTGCGGACCAAGCGCGTACAATCCGTATCCCTGTTCACATGGTAGAAACCATTAACAAATTGGTCCGTGAACAACGCAATCTCTTGCAGGAATTGGGCCAAGATCCAACTCCAGAGCAAATCGCTGAGCGTATGGATATGACGCCTGAGAAAGTTCGTGAAATCCTCAAGATTGCCCAAGAGCCTGTTTCACTCGAGACCCCAATTGGTGAAGAAGATGATAGTCATCTTGGAGATTTTATCGAAGACGAAGTCATTGAAAATCCAGTTGATTACACAACTCGTGTCGTTCTTCGTGAACAGTTAGATGAGGTATTGGATACTCTTACTGACCGTGAGGAAAACGTATTGCGTCTTCGTTTTGGTTTAGATGATGGTAAAATGCGTACGCTTGAAGATGTTGGTAAAGTCTTTAACGTAACCCGTGAACGCATCCGCCAAATCGAAGCCAAAGCCCTCCGTAAACTCCGCCACCCATCCCGCAGCAAACCACTAAGAGATTTTATTGAGGATTGATTTTGTCTGGGAGACAAAATCAACCGCTCGCTGAAAACAGGAAACGAGCGAGATTTTAACCGCTCCCCTTGAAATTAGAAAGGGAGCGTAACGTCCAGTGGACTTTTTGACACAAACTTCGTTTGTTTCTTTTCTAGTATTGAACTTGTGAAAAAGAAAGAGAGAAAAATGACGTACACAGAAGATCAAATTAAAGACATTCAGGAGCGTATTTTTCATGCTCTTGAAGATGTGATTGACCCTGAGCTAGGTATTGATATTATCAATTTAGGGCTAATTTATGAAATCCGATTTATTGAGGGCAAGGCTGAAATTGATATGACCTTGACGACCATGGGTTGTCCATTAGCTGATCTAATTACCGATCAAATTCATGATGTATTGAAGGATGTCCCTGAAGTAACAGAAGTAGATGTGAGACTGGTTTGGTCACCAGCTTGGACCGTTCAAAAAATGAGTCGTTATGCTCGAATTGCATTAGGAATTAAATAAAAAAACAAAATGGTTTCGAACGTTTGAAGCCGTTTTTTTATTATGGCTTCGAGCCAGTTTTTCTCGTAGAGAAAAACAAGAAAGCCACCAGCTATGCTGGTGGCTGCCAAGGCTTTGAGTTTCCATTTCTTTTTCCTGTTATAATCTAATTGTTCAGGTTAGATCAAGGAGGAAAAAGAAATGGCTAAAACCAGTTACAGTTTATCACATACTAAATGGATGTGCTCTATCACATAGTTTTCACACCTAAGTACCGTAGAAAATCCATTTACTACAAAATAAGGCAGGACTTAATTGATATTTTCCGTCATCTATGTCGATGCAAAGGCGTGGACATCACGTCATACGCATGAAAAATTTCTTCTCTCCTTTTGTCCCCGGAAATAACTGCTTTAAACTTAGTATCTACCTTTTTACAAGCACCTTATCCCCGATTTCCAAATAATTGTGGCAAATAATCCTCCAAATGGACAGAAATATAGCGTTGTTTGCGGCGGTAACTCAATTTCTCCTTAGGGAAGGTCATCATTTGTAAGAGATGAAGACAAGCCTTACGAATAGCATTTAAATTGAAAGCAGCTCGTTTATCTAAGGTTTGGTTCTTATCTTCTCGGTAAACCACATCTAACAATCAATGTAGGCTCTCAACCGACCAATGACCACGAACAACCTGAGAAAAAGTTTGCACATCGCCCTTGAAACTAAGGATAAAGTAACGGACCTCTTCAGTGATGACACCATCTTTATCAATGATATTCTTAGTCATACCAATCCCACGAAGTTTTTTCCATTTCGGATGTCGTTGGCTCAGCCATTTCACATCGTGAGAAACCCAGTAGTCCCTCACCTCAATCTGACTGCGTGCCTTTTCAATGGTCTGATAATGACAGCCTTTCTCTGTCAACGTAGATAACAATTTGGCGTCACTAAAATAGAGGTCAATATCCTCATGGAGATTGCCTTGATTTCCTTTGACTGCCAAGCAATAATCACCCTTACCGCTGATAATCACATCCGCAATGTCTGTCTAGGTGCCCATGGCATCAATCGTGACAACACTCTTACGAAGGTCTAGCTGACACAAGAGGCGAGGAATGGCTGTGATTTCATTACTTTTATCCTCAACAGCTACCTGCCCAAGGCTAATCCGATTACCACCATCATAAGCAGTGACAATATGAGTAGGAGATTGGTGTTTCCCTCGGTTCCCCCGAATCGTTTTTCCGTCAACGGCAATCAATTTTGAAAAATCAGTTGTTTCCGAACTAGCTTCGAAGGACAGTTTCAGTTCCTTTAAGAAATCTGGATTGACCATACTCACAACACGTTCCAAGGTGTCATGAGAAAGACAGCCGACACTCAAGTCAACGTATTCTCCCAAAACAGACTCGTTCATTTCTATGAAATCTTCCATCTCTTTCCACGTTTCAACCCCTGCCAATTGACAAGCGAAAACTAGAAACAGAATAGTGGATAAGGGATAACGAATTTTCCATGCTTGACGGCTGTTGTACTCCTCTTTGTGCTCTTCTATGGATAAAAGAAAATCAATTATTGTAGTTCACCTCTATTCTAGTGTACTACTTTGATTGATCTTTGGTTATGATTTTCGCTTTCTGAAAACGTTTTTTTCTTCATGCGTTTGGTGTGGTGGAAATCATTGAGGGACACATGATGCCAGACCATGTTCATATGCTTGTCTTGATATCCCCCAAAAACTTCGTATTTCCGATTTTATGGGATATTTGAAAAGTAAAAGTGCTCTCATGATATTTGATAAACATGCTAATTTAAAATATAAGTATGGAAATCGAAAGTTTTGGGCTAGAGGCTACTATGTGAGTACCGTTGGACTGAACGAAAAGACGGTAGCGAAATATATTCGCGAGCAGGAGAAAAATGACATCGCACTTGATAAGTTAAGTGTTAAAGAATATGAAGATTCATTTTCAGATAGTAGTTTTAGAACAAGATAAAAGCCCGTTGTTACGGGCATTAGTCAAGTAATTATAGCACTAACCTGAACGAAGTTCAGCGAACGTCTTTAGACGTCGCTGGAGAGAAACGGCTTATAGCCGGTGTACAAGCCACCCGTTTTCACGGGTGGTTATGATTTTATCCTAACAATTGCTGCAACCATTGGCTGCCATAGATCCAAAAGAAGCTATAGGCCACAACTGAGAAAGGGCGACAAAGTAAAGTAATCATAATAAATTTCCGATAACTCATGCTTGTTAATCCAGTAATCATCACCACTATGTCAGCTGGAGAAATGGGAGAAAGCATGCAGAGAATAAAGAAAATTTCATAACTACGTTTATTATCAATTTTGCTTTCATATTTGTAAAACGTATCTTCAGACATGAAGAGGAGACAAAATTTCTTTCCATAGCGACGAGCCAACCAGAAAAGGATGATACTACCGATTGAAATTCCAAGATAATTGAGAAAGAATCCCCACCAAAAATGAAATACGAGGAAACCCACAACAGTCGTAACACCGCCTGGAATAATCGGAAATACAACTTGAATAATCTGAATAGCTAAAAAGGAGAGGCTACCTAAAGCACCTTGGCTTTTGATTAAATCGCTTAAGACATTTTGGTCGTTCAAAATGCCAATCTTATAGAGCCAAAATAGAAAAATAGCGGTCCCGATAAGGGTCAAAATACTTAATACTTGAATGGTTTTTTGCCAAAATTTATACATACTTTCATTTTACCATATTTCAAAATTTTTTTAAATTGTAAGGAAAATGTAAAATAATTTTGCTATTTATAAAAAATTCTGCTATAATAATTCCTGTATCAAATCCTACGGGGTTGTTACGGATTCGACAGGCATTATGAGGCTTGTTCTGCAACTCATCGGCAGATGTAAAAATGCCAGTTAAATATAACTGCAAAAAATACAAACACTTACGCATTAGCAGCTTAATAACCTGCCTGCGTGACCAGTCGCGAATTGCTTGTGTTTGCTGATTGGTCTTAAAATAGCAAGCTACGTTGGGATTGAGTCAGGCAGTTCCAAAAGAGATTTACTGACTCGCTTGGTCTAGGTTTGAGTTATGTATCGAGTTCAAGTTAAAGTTAAAGCAAGACATAACCTATGGTTGTAGACGAATAAGTTAGCAGGTGTTTGGACGTGGGTTCGACTCCCACCAGCTCCATATATGGAAGATTACTCAAGAGGCTCAAGAGGCCGTGTTGGAAACGCGGTAGGCGTGTAACAGCGTGCGTGGGTTCGAATCCCATGTCTTCCGTATGTTATTGAAGAACGACTGATAGTCGTTCTTTTTTTGTCTGTGAATGATACAACTGAAAACAAATGAAAGGGTAAATTCTCAAAGTAAGTTCTAGTTCCCGTCCTTCCAGAAGTTACTCTGAGAAAACTGCATAACATCAACAGAATTTAGTCTCAGACTAAGTTCTGTTTTTGACTAAAAATGTTGATAATAGTGAGTTTTAGGGTTGAAAATGTTGAAAAAAGAGTACACTAAAGTTACTGGCTCTGAGACGTCTCAAAGTAAGTTCTAGCTATCTGGAATTTTGGATGGAACAAGTTCCTTTCTATTTTGAAATTATTTTTTGATAAAAACTAGCGATTACTTATCCAATAATCGAGGTGATTGAATGACGTTCTCAGGGTCAATTTTAGAGATTCCCAAAAGTGTTGCCAATTCCTCACCGTAGGTAAATGTAAAGAGTTCATAGGCTGATTTTCCGTTGAAAGAAGCTCGTTTGACGCTGTTGATATGCGAACAAACCAGGTTGATGTCCTCCTGTGTCAAGTTGTCAAAAGAACTTCTTTTAGGAAGAATATCTCTGATAAGTGTGTGATTCTTCTCAATTCTCCCCTTCTGGTCAGAACGATTGGGGTCACAGAAGAATAGCTTAGATTCTCCGCGAACATCCATTTCGATATCGTCCACTCTAGCGAATTCACCGCCATTATCGGTCAGAATGACAGGAAATATTTCGCAAAAGTCCATCTCTTTCTGATGCAGGTCATTCTTGATAGCGTAGAGATGTTTAGCGACCTCATTAGCTGTTTTATTATCAAGTAATTGAGCGAAGATAAAGTTACAGAAGGAGAGGTTAAAGGTGAGAAGTACCTTTCCGCCGATCCGTCCAGTAACGGTGTCCATTTCCAGCCAATAGCTGATTCCTTTCTCTGTGAGAAAGCGTTGGAAGTCCTCGTAAGACCGTCCTTCTTTGGCGATTTTAGGAATGGGTTGTAGGTTTCTGATTCTCCGCTTTCTGAATTTCACGACACGGGGGAAATCAATGGGCTTTGTGGACAGATAGCCTTTTTCAAGGTATCGGTAGATAGAAGCTCTGGATGCCGACATTTCGTTTGAGGCGATGATGTGGTTGAGGTGTTGTCCCTTTTGGATGGCAGCAGAAACAATCTCATCCATGCGATAGAATTCTTCCTTGTTTAGTGCAACACCTGTTCTCGAATCTGAGAGCTTAACTTCATAATCAAGCTGAGCTCTTTTTGCGTAGTAGAACTGTTTCTGGTATCCGCAGTTGCTTCTCTTTTTCGGACAGGCATTACAAACGTAAGGAGTCTTTTTGAGTAGAGGGCAGGCCTCACAATTGGAGGTACTAGAGTTCTCTTTTATCACCCTATTTCTCCGAACTTCTTTTGAAATTGTGGACGGATCTTTTCCTAACTTAGCTGCTATAGCTGAGAAGGGCTTAAGTTGTTCAATTCCTATTTGAATATCATTGCGATCAGAGAGAGTTAAGTGTTTGTTTTTCATTGTCAGTTACCAACTTGTCCCATAGTAAGTTCTACCTTATTTCTTTGTCTCAGTCTAATTTCCAGTTTTTAAGACAGACTAGAACTTACTTTGGGAATTTACTTCGTGGAAATAATCTCTTATTTCCAGAAAAATATTCTTGAATTTCTCGGGATTTTTGATATAATAGTTAACAAATCGAGGGAGTAGCTAGCGGAAAATTCCGTGATATTGTCGTCAATCCGACTTGTTTCCGGCAATATATTAAATAGCGAGACTTGTTTTAATAAAACAGGTCTCTTTTTTATTTGTTAGGTAAAAAAGGGACCGAGAAGGAGAAGGAAATTGTCAAAAGAACAAAAACGCGATTTGTTTTATACACAGAGCGAAGAGCAAGTATTGTCAAGCATGGGGTCTTCTTTGGACGGTTTGTCTAGTGATGAGGCAAGCAAACGTCTAGCAGACTACGGTCGTAACGAATTGGATGAGGGTGAAAAACGCACACTCTTAGCTAAATTCTTGGATCAGTTCAAAGACTTGATGATTATCATTTTGATTGCAGCAGCAATCTTGACGGTGATTACAGAAGGTTCACACGGTTTGACAGATGCCATTATCATCTTGGCCGTGGTTATCTTGAACGCTGCCTTTGGTGTTTATCAAGAGGGTCAAGCTGAGGCAGCCATTGAGGCGCTAAAAAACATGTCAAGCCCAGTTGCGCGTGCGCTTCGTGACAATCATGTAGTCGAAGTTGATTCTAAAGACTTGGTACCAGGTGACATCGTCTTGCTTGAAGCAGGTGATGTTGTCCCTGCCGATATGCGTTTGTTGGAAGCTAACTCCCTCAAAATCGAAGAGGCAGCTCTTACAGGTGAGTCTGTACCAGTTGATAAAGATTTGTCCGCAGTTTTGGCTGAAGATGCACCAATCGGTGACCGTGTCAACATGGCCTACCAAAACTCTAACGTTACTTACGGCCGTGGTCTTGGTGTGGTTACAAATACAGGTATGTACACAGAGGTTGGGCACATCGCTGGCATGCTTGCTAATGCAGATGAGACTGATACACCATTGAAGCAAAACTTGCACCAGCTATCAAAAGTCTTGACATATGCAGTTCTTGTAATTGCAGCGGTAACGATGGCTGTTTCAGTCTTCGTACGTGGTGAAGGTATCTTGCCTGCTCTTATGACTTCTGTAGCTCTTGCGGTTGCGGCCATTCCAGAAGGTTTGCCAGCTATTGTAACAGTTGTTCTTTCACTTGGTACACAGGTCTTGGCTAAGCGTAATTCCATCATCCGTAAGTTGCCTGCTGTTGAAACACTTGGTTCAACTGAAATCATCGCATCAGATAAGACTGGTACTTTGACTATGAACCAGATGACTGTTGAAAAAGTCTATACAAACGGTCAATTGGTGGATGCTAAAGAAGCTTTGGATGCAAGCAATACAACGCTTCGTGTTATGAACTTTGCCAACGATACAAAAGTTGACCCAACTGGTAAATTGATTGGTGACCCAACTGAAACGGCACTTGTTCAATTTGGTTTGGATCAAAACTTTGACGTTCGTGAAGTCTTGGTATCGGAGCCTCGTGTGGCTGAATTGCCATTTGACTCAACACGTAAATTGATGTCAACTGTTCACCAACAAGCTGCTGGAAACTTCTTTGTAGCTGTTAAAGGTGCTCCAGACCAATTGCTCAAACGTGTAACGCAAATTGAAGAAAACGGTACAATTCGTCCGATTACCGATGCGGATAAACAAGCCATTCTTGCCACTAACAAGGACTTGGCTAAGCAAGCACTTCGTGTCTTGATGATGGCTTACAAGTATGTTGATGCTATTCCTGAATTGGAATCTGACGTTGTTGAAAACGACCTTGTCTTCTCAGGTTTGGTTGGTATGATTGACCCTGAGCGTCCTGAAGCGGCAGAAGCTGTTCGTGTCGCTAAGGAAGCGGGCATCCGTCCAATCATGATTACGGGTGACCACCAAGATACAGCTGAGGCGATTGCAAAGCGTCTTGGTATCATCGATCCAAATGATACAGAAGACCATGTATTTACAGGTGCAGAGCTCAACGAATTGACGGATGAAGAGTTCCAGAAAGTCTTCAAACAATACTCAGTATACGCTCGTGTATCTCCAGAACATAAGGTTCGTATCGTTAAGGCTTGGCAAAATGATGGTAAGGTTGTTGCCATGACTGGTGACGGTGTTAACGATGCACCATCACTTAAGACAGCCGACATCGGTATCGGTATGGGTATCACAGGTACGGAAGTTTCGAAAGGTGCCTCTGATATGGTCCTTGCAGATGACAACTTTGCAACTATCATTGTGGCGGTTGAAGAAGGACGTAAAGTCTTCTCAAACATCCAAAAAACCATCCAGTATCTCTTGTCAGCTAACACTGCTGAGGTATTGTGTATCTTCCTTGCTACCCTCTTTGGTTGGGACGTATTGGAGCCAGTTCATCTTCTTTGGATCAATTTGGTAACAGATACACTTCCAGCGATTGCCCTTGGTGTTGAACCTGCTGAACCAGGTGTTATGCAGCACAAACCTCGTGGTCGTAACTCAAGCTTCTTCTCAGGTGGTGTCTTGAGTTCGATTATCTATCAAGGTATCCTTCAAACAGCACTTGTCTTGGGCGTATATGGTTTTGCACTTCTTTACCCAGAGCACGCTGGAGATAATCATGCCATTCATGCGGATGCTCTTACGATGGCATATGTTACTCTTGGATTGATTCAGTTGGTGCATGCCTTCAACGTTAAGTCTGTTTACCAATCTATCTTTACCGTTGGTCCATTCAAGAACAAACTCTTTAACTGGTCTATCGTAGCTGCCTTCTTGCTCTTGATGGCGACTGTTGTGATTCCAGGATTCAATACCTTCTTCAAGGTATCTATCTTGACACCAACTCAGTGGATGGTAACAGTAATCGGTTCAGGTCTCATGGTTGTCGTTGTAGAAATTGTTAAATTTGTTCAACGTAAGTTGGGATTGGATGAAAAAGCTATCTAATATAGTTATTCAGCTTATCTTTTATTACTTCGTTAACTCGACTTGCCGTACTTCAGTACAGCCTGCGCCTCGTTACCTTGTACTAAAAGCAAATATCATTTGAAAAAGCTCAGATTTAGTGGTCTGAGCTTTTTTCTGTACTGATAATGTATTTTGGGAAGATTGCTTGTCCCAATAAAGTAATGGCTAGTGCTAGTATGAGGAGGAAGGTTTTGACAAGAGTTGGTAAGTTAAACAGTAAGGCGATTGGTACGATAGCCAAGCTGAAATAGTAGGGAGTGAAGTATTTGCTACTTTCCATAGTCATCTGAATTAGCTTTGATACATCGTCACTTTCGCCTTGCCGTACTTCAGTACAGCCTGCGCCTCAGTTCCTTGTCTGAAAGCTAATTCATTCGACTATATTATTTAGACCCTATCGCCCTCCTTAACTTGAATGCTCGATTTTTTATCCCCTCGAATGCTTAGTGTAACAGATGGTTGTGTAATTGGTAAGCTTAGAATTTTACCTTGAGTAACTGTCCCAGCAATTTTTCCATCTACCAGGAGCGGAAGTTTTTGGGAGGATAGTTGTTTGATAGGTTTTGGATAATGAATAATAACTCTCATATGAACCTCCTTGTAATCTAGTTTCATTATAGCAAAAAAGAAAAAAATGTAAACGATTTCTGACACTGTTTTCCCCTACAGGCTTGCTTGAAGAATAAGAAACTGCTATAATTTTGAAGAGGTAGGAGTTTATATGAATTATCTTCAGAATTATATTTTAAGTAAAAGCAGTTATTTGCCATCTGATAAGTTATTCATTCTGCAAAAAGAACTAGAAGATTTAGATGATGAGGCTTTAAACGTTCTTATGATGGTTGAGATGCGTCAACCTCTTGTCGCTCTTATTTTGGCTATTTTCTTCGGTGAGTTTGGTGTCGACCGTTTTTATGTCGGGAATAAAGAATTGGGATTTGCCAAGCTGATTGCTTTTGCAGTATCTTTTGTTACGCTATTTATCTTGATTGGGTTCTTGTTATTTTTGGGACTTTATTTGTGGAAGTTTATTGATTGCTTCTTGATCATGCGAGCATGTAAGGAAGCGAACTTTGAGCGTTTGATGCTACAAATCCATCAATATAAGGCTTTTCAGCATAGCAATCAGACATTTTAAGTAAGATATTTTTGGGAATAAGGGGAGGCTTGGTAGTGTCTTCCTTTTCTGTTTTTAGTAGGCTGTAAAGTACTTGTAATATGGAACGAGCTTTGTCACAGAAGTGACATTTTATAGAACAGCATTTATGATATAATGATAAAATATGCTAGTTGAGAGGAGAATTTCTATGCAGACAAAGAAAATGAGTATGTTTTTATTTTTTGCCTATCTCCTTTTACTTACTTGGATGATTATCTTTAAGATGGACTTGAGCATCGTATATGGACGCTATGGTTATGCTAGTATAAACTTAATTCCGTTTGCAGGAACAGCGGTCTATGATGGAGTGCTGGATTTTCCAGAAATTCTATTTAATATTGTAAGTTTTATTCCCTTTGGTATTTATATGGAAATGCTATTTCGCAAGGCATCGTGGGTGACTAATCTATGTTTGATTATGTTAGTGAGTCTCTGCTTTGAGGTTCTGCAATATCTTCTTTTACTTGGGGTTGCAGATATAACTGATTTACTGGCTAACGGCTTAGGGGGAGCAATCGGTATTAATATCATGTATGTCTTGACCAGTATTTGGCGGGAGAAGGCCTATGTTCGTATGAATATTTTTTGTTTTGTGCTAACGTTTTTTGTTATATTAATAACTTATTTAGCCATGTAGGTCTTGCTAAATATATTCAAAGTTTGCTAAAATGAATATAATGAATATTAAGGAAGAGATTATTAAATTATCTCAGGAAATCGGAATCTCGAAGATTGGTTTTACAACGGCTGATGATTTTGCTTATTTGGAGAAATCACTTCGTGCTAGTCAGGAAGAGGGGCGTTCGTCAGGATTTGAACACAAGAATATTGAAGAACGTATCCGTCCCAAACTGTCGTTAGAATCTGCAAAAACTATCATTTCTATCGCGGTAGCTTATCCTCGACATTTGCCTGTCAAACCGCAGAAGACCCAATACAAACGTGGGAAGATTACCCCTAGTTCATGGGGGCTTGATTACCACTATATCTTGCAAGATAAGATGGAGCGTTTGGCACGGGGAATTGAGAAACTGACGGATGGTTTGGAATACAAGGCTATGGTAGATACAGGAGCTTTGGTGGATACAGCGGTCGCTCGTCGTGCAGGAATTGGCTTTATCGGGAAGAATGGGCTAGTCATTTCTAAGGAATTTGGTTCCTATATGTTTCTAGGAGAATTAGTGACCAACCTGGACATCGAACCAGATCAACCAGTAGATTATGATTGTGGTGATTGCAATCGCTGTGTTGCAGCCTGTCCGACGTCTTGTCTATTAGGTGACACGACCATGAATGCCCGTCGCTGTCTGTCCTTTCAGACCCAGGATAAGGGGATGATGGACTTGGAGTTTCGTAAGAAAATCAAGACGGTCATCTATGGTTGTGATATTTGCCAGATTTGTTGTCCTTACAACAAGGGAATTTCCAGTCCACCTGTGGTGGAGATTGACCCTGATTTGGCTGAGCCTGAGCTGATTCCATTCTTGGACTTGTCAAATGGACAATTCAAGGAAAAATTTGGTATGATTGCAGGTTCTTGGCGGGGGAAAAATATTCTCCAGCGTAATGCCATCATAGCCTTGGCTAATAGTAATGATCGCTCTGCCATTCCCAAACTCCTAGAAATCATCGATAAAAAACAAAATCCGGTCCACATGGCAACGGCTATCTGGGCCTTGGGGCAATTGGTCAAACAGCCCAATGATGAGATGGTTTCCTTTATCGCAGGTATTTCATCAGACAATGATGATGTCATAGCAGAGCAAGCGGCCTTTCTCAACATGGTCAAGGACTTGCAAATGTGATATAATAAAGATTATGAATAAAAATGAGGTGTATATGGATACAGCAGAAATTCGCCAAAAGATTGAAGAACTTGGCAAAAAATTAACTTCTTTTAGGGGGTCTCTTTGACTTAGAAGGTCTGGAAGAAGAGATTGCCATTCTTGAGAACAAGATGACGGAGCCAGATTTCTGGAATGATAATTTGGCAGCCCAGAAGACGTCTCAGGAGTTGAATGAATTAAAAAATACTTATGGAAATTTCCATCAGATGTTGGATTTATATGATGAATCTGAAATTTTGCTAGATTTTCTAGCAGAAGATGAGTCTGTGCGGGATGAGTTGGTTGAAAAGTTAGTGGAATTGGACAAAACCATGACTGCTTACGAAATGACCTTGCTCTTATCAGAACCCTATGATCACAATAACGCTATCTTGGAAATCCATCCAGGTTCGGGTGGTACCGAGGCACAAGACTGGGGAGAAATGCTCCTGCGGATGTATCAGCGTTATGGAAATGCCAAAGGTTTTATAGTAGAAACATTGGATTATCAAGCTGGTGATGAGGCAGGTATTAAGTCTGTGACTCTAAGCTTTACTGGTCCAAACGCCTATGGCTTGCTTAAGTCAGAAATGGGTGTTCATCGTTTGGTGCGCATCTCACCTTTTGACTCAGCTAAGCGTCGTCATACTTCCTTTACATCTGTGGAGGTAATGCCTGAGTTGGATGATACCATTGAAATTGAAATCAGAGATGATGAAGTGAAGATGGATACCTTCCGGTCAGGAGGTGCTGGTGGACAGAACGTCAATAAGGTTTCAACGGGTGTTCGATTGACGCACATTCCGACAGGGATTGTGACTCAGTCCACAGTTGACCGTACTCAGTATGGAAACCGAGACCGTGCAATGAAACTCTTGCAGGCTAAATTGTATCAATTGGAGCAGGAGAAGAAAGCGGCAGAAGTAGACTCACTTAAGGGTGACAAGAAAGAGATCACTTGGGGAAGTCAGATTCGTTCTTATGTCTTTACACCTTATACAATGGTAAAAGACCACCGTACTGGTTATGAGGTGGCTCAAGTCGATAAGGTTATGGACGGAGACTTGGACGGCTTTATAGATGCTTATTTAAAATGGCGAATTAGCTAAGAACCTGTATTTACAAGTGAAGTGCTTGTAAATAAGAGATAGTTTTTCGCTCATCAAGGAAGTTTTTTTAGAGAATACGGACTGTATTTTGAAAAAAACGTTCTCAAATCTAAAGAAAGGACTGTCTAAGACAGGAAATCCTATGGGAATAATAGAAATGAAAGACGTTTCCAAGAAATATGGAAACGGAACGACTGCCCTTCGCGGAGTATCAGTCAATGTTGAAGCGGGAGAATTTGCCTACATTGTAGGTCCTTCTGGTGCAGGTAAGTCAACCTTTATCAAACTCTTGTATCGGGAGGAAAAGCTCGATAAGGGGAGTCTAAAGGTTGGTAAGTTTGACCTTGCAAAAATTAAAAAGAGAGATGTTCCTCTTCTACGTCGTAGTGTAGGAGTGGTTTTCCAAGACTACAAACTCTTACCTAAAAAGACTGTCTTTGAAAATATTGCTTATGCGATGGAAGTTATCGGTGAGAAACCACGGAATATCAAGAAACGTGTAATGGAAGTTTTAGATTTGGTTGGTTTGAAACACAAAATTCGTTCTTTCCCAAATGAACTTTCAGGTGGTGAGCAACAGCGTATTGCTATTGCCCGTGCCATTGTAAATAATCCTAAAGTATTGATTGCTGATGAACCAACTGGTAACTTGGACCCTGAAAACTCTTGGGAAATCATGAATCTATTGGAGCGAATTAACTTACAGGGGACAACGATTTTGATGGCGACACACAATAGTCAGATTGTAAATACACTTCGTCATCGTGTTATTGCGATTGAAGATGGTCGTGTAGTACGTGATGAAGCGGAAGGAGAATATGGATACGATGAGTAATCGATTTTTTAGACACTTTATTGAGTCATTGAAGAGTTTGAAGCGAAATGGTTGGATGACGATTGCAGCCATTTCATCTGTAGCCATTACCCTTACCTTGGTTGGTCTATTTGCTTCAGTTATTTTGAACACAGCAAAGCTCGCTTCGGATTTGGAACAGAATGTACGCATCAATGTGTATTTGAGAGCGAATTCAACCGATCAAGCTGAGACGATTGTGAACGAAGCAGGAGAGACGGTAGCTAATCCAGATTATAAAAAGGTGTATAATCAGATTACAGCCTTAGAAAATGTACAATCTGTCACTTATTCAAGTAAGGATGAACAGTTACAGAAATTAACAGCTACCTTGGGAGATACTTGGAACCTATTCCAAGGAGATGCCAATCCACTTTACGATGCTTATATCATTGATACGACTGAACCGCAATATGTAAAAACTGTTGCAGCAGAGATTGCTAAAATTGATGGTGTTACAGAGGTACAGGATGGGGAAGTTGAAACGGAACGTATTTTTAAATTAGCTAATCTAGTTCGTACATGGGGATTGGCAGCAACTGGCTTATTGCTCTTTACTGCTGTTTTCTTGATTTCCAATACTATTCGAATTACCATTATTTCTCGTAGCCGTGAAATTCAGATTATGCGTCTGGTTGGTGCTAAAAACAGTTATATCCGTGGACCATTCCTCTGGGAAGGTGCCTGGGTAGGTCTCCTCGGAGCTATTTTGCCTTCTGCTTTAGTCTATTCTTTTTATAAGATGATTTATACTTCGGTAAATGCTAGTCTTGCTAGTCAAGATTTGTCTCTGATTAGTATGGATGTCTTTGTTCCAGGAATGATTGGCGCACTTTTTGTAATTGGTATTATTATTGGTTCCTTGGGATCAGTCATTTCCATGAACCGCTACTTAAAAATTTAATAGACAAGCTACATGTAAAAAGGTCTGCACAATAATGAGGCAGACCTTTTTGTTATGGATGTCTATGGTGAGAAGATTCGTTCATCTCTTGCTTAATAGTACAGTCGCAGGAACAATCTCCGCAGGATCCTTTTCCTTTGATGAGACTGCGAATCGCAAGAGAAAATAAGATGACGATGATGAGAAAGAGGATAAGTGTGGGCATTAATATTCTCCTTTTTCTAATGTTTTTAGCGTGACGATTGGAAGAGTGTTGGTTGGTTTTTTCACTAGGCTGTAGATGGCTGTGATAATTAGAAAGATAGCGATAAATGTCCAGACGGTTGGTAATTGTCCGTGGATAAGTACAAGACCAATCTGATAGATAACCAAACTACTTGCATAGGCTAAACCCGTTTGGAAACCGATAGCAATCCATGTCCACTTGGCTTCTCCCATTTCACGGTGAATGGCACCAATAGCCGCAAAACAAGGGGCACAGAGGAGATTGAAGACTAGGAAGGAGTAGGCTGATAACGCTGTATAGTCTTGTTGTAAAAGCCCCCATAGTTCGGGATTTTCTTCGGTTGTTTCTCCTAATTTATAGAGGATACCAAAGGTGGCAATGACGGTTTCCTTGGCTAAGAGACCTGTAATGGCTGCAACAGTTGCTCGCCAATTTCCGAAACCAAGTGGGGCAAAGAGGAGAGAAAAACTGTGTCCAATGGAGGCTAAGATACTCTCATCTGTTTCTACCATTTGTAAAGACCAATTATAGGAACTGCTGAACCAAATAATGATGTTGGTCACAAATATAATGGTACCAGCTCGTTTGATAAAACTAAGTGCCTTATCGAATGCATACCGGAGAACCGTACTGAGTTTTGGTAAGTGATAAGATGGTAATTCCATGATAAAGGGGCTTGCGACTCCACCAAGTTGCTTGGTCTTTTTTAGTGCCATTCCGGATAGGACGATGGCAGCCATACCGACAAAATAGGCGCTTGGAGCAATCCAAGGATTGTCAGGAAAGAAAGCACCGGCTACCAGTGAAATGATAGGAAGTTTGGCAGAACAGGGCATGAAGGTTGCTGTCATAATGGTGATTTTTCGGTCCTGTTCATTTTCAATAGTCCGGCTTGCCATGACTCCAGGAACGCCACAGCCTGTGGAAATCAACATGGGAATAAAGGATTTGCCTGATAGACCAAAACGTCTAAAAATCCTATCCATGACAAAGGCGACTCGGCTCATATAGCCGATGTCTTCCAAGATTCCCAAGCAGACGAAGAGGACGAAAATTTGTGGTACAAAACCTAGAATGGCTCCGCATCCTGCAATAATGCCATCAAGGACCAGAGATTGTAGCCAGCCAGCGATTTCAAATCGATCTAGATTTGCCTGAATAAGGCCTGGAACAAGCTCTCCGAAGAGGACATCATTCACCCAGTCAGTCCCCATTGTACCTACCGTTTGAATAGACAGGAAGTAGGTCAGCCACATGACTGCCGCAAAGATAGGGAGGGCAAGAAAACGATTGGTAACAAGTCGGTCTATGTTATCAGACAGGTTAAAAGCCTTATCGCTGTCTTTTGTGACCAGTTCTGTGATTTTCTCGATAAATTGGTAGCGTTGATTGACGATAATGGCTTCCATATCGTCTGCGTAAATTTTTTCCAAAATGGCAATGATTTCGGTCAAATCAAGCATGTCTTGTGCATTTAGTTGCAATTGGTCTAGAATGACTTGGTCTTGTTCGAGTAGCTTAATGGCGTAGAAGCGTTTTTGACGATTTGGGATGGAATCCGATAATAGGTCAATAACTTGGGCGAGGCCGGCTTCAAATTGTTTGTCATACTGAGGATAGATTGGCTCGGCTTGCTGATTGGTAATTTTTTCTACTTCATGGAGGAGCTGGGATATACCTAGCTTTTTTAGTGCACTGATAGGCTGTACAGGAACTCCCAGTTGATAGGAGAGCTGGTCGCTGTTTATTGAGCGACCTTGACTTTTCAGGGCGTCTGTCATATTGAGGGCGATAACAATAGGAAGGCCCATTTCTAATAACTGCAAGGTCAGATAGAGATTCCGTTCCAAGTTTGTTGCATCAAGGACGTTGAGGATAGCAGCTGGTTGGTCCGCTATCAAATAATCTCTGGCAACCCGTTCTTCTGGTGTGTAGGGAGACAGCGAGTAGATACCTGGTAAATCTTGAATTAGTAAATGTTTTCGCTTTTTGATCGTTCCAGATTTTCTTTCAACGGTGACTCCAGGCCAGTTACCGACACGTTGGTTGGTTCCTGTTAGGAGGTTGAAAAGAGTTGTTTTTCCGCTATTTGGATTTCCTGCAAGGGCGATGTGTTTTGTCATTTCCTCACCTCGCTTGTGATTTGAACACCAATCATTTGCGCTTCGGATTTGCGTAGTGTCAGCTCGTATCCTCTCAAGGTAGTTTCGATTGGATCGCCCAGGGGAGCGACTTTTTTGAGAAATAGCTGCGTGTTCTTTGTAAGTCCCATATCCATGAGGCGACGACGGAGTGCACCTGTTGCATAGATGTCCATAACCTTAGCTGAGCTACCAATAGGTGCCTCGGATAGATTGATTATTTCCGTAGCTGACTTTTCTGTTAAAACCAGAGATTCAATAATTTCTCTGTCTAGGGCTAGACGGCTTGCCTTGACTTGGAAAATTGCATTGGTCTTGGTTTTTGAAATGATGCGAATCTCTTCTCCGACTTTTAAACCCAAGTGTGCTAAGTGTTTACGAATATCATCTTGCGTTAGACAATCTTTGACTAAATAAGATTGTCCAACTTGAAGGTTTTGCAGTTTCATATCGTTTCCTTTGTGATTTTTATAACAATAGTATAGCACAATTCCTTAAAAGTGTCAGACAATTTTTAGGAATGACTTATTTTCTCTTTATTTTTCTCAATATTTCCAAAAAATCCATTGACTTTTTTTAGAGATATGATATACTAGTCAAGTACTGCTGGTTTAGCTCAGTCGGTAGAGCGCATCCATGGTAAGGATGAGGTCGCCGGTTCAATCCCGGCAACTAGCATCGAATACTATCGAAAGGCCTTGTTTGACAAGGTTTTTTCTTATTTTTGTCCTAAATTCGCCCTTATTGTCAAAAAATCCCTTGACATGAATGTTTATTATGGTAGAATAGGGCTTAGAAATATGAAAGGAGTAAAACAAATGAACAAGCAACTTGTCATTCAGCAAGCTATTTTTTATCATACACTCCTTTCTAAGCAGGAAAACAAAGCTCATTGATGAACTTTTGTCGTTTTTCGTGGGCTATATTTTGAAACATTGAGACAATCAAGCACTGTGGGTATGGTGTGATAAAAATTGTCGACTATGTTCAAGAGCTGGTCTATTTTTGTGGACTTACGCAAGCCTAGGTGGAGTGAGATGCTTCCCTGGGCTTTTTTGTGCGCTTAGCTTAGAAAAGTAAGGTCTATCAATTGTAGCTTATTGAATAAAGTGGCAAATGATAGGTTATGGATTTGTAAAGGAGATATATGTTTCGATTAATTTTTGACTATATCAAGCGTCATAAGTGGCTCTACCTATTGGTTGCTGTGACCTTGATTATTTATGACGCCACACTTTTGCTACCAACGCAAATCATTCAGCGGATGGTCGATATACTAACCAAGAATGAATTAACACAGGCCATATTGGTTCAGGAGATGACCTTATTGTTATTGGTAACAGTGCTGAACTATGCAACAGCCTTCATTTGGCATCTGAAATTATTTCAGGCCTCTGTCAATTTCAAGTTTGATATGCAGCAACGTGCCTTTAAAAAATTAGTGACCATGCGGACTCCATTTTATGAAAAATTCCGCTCAGGAGATGTCATGACTCGTTTTTCAACGGATGTGGATGGCCTGATGGAGATGGTGGGTTACGGTCTTATGATTGTCGTCTATGCAGGCGGTATGTTGGCTTTTATCATTCCCACGATGTTCTTTATTGATTGGAAAATTTCGCTAGTAGCTTTACTACCGATGCTGTTCATGACACTATGTATATTTTTTATCGGGAGAAAACAAGATAAGGCGATTGATGCCAATAGAGAAGCTGTAGCCCAGCTCAATAATGAAGTTTTGGAGGTCATCGAAGGCATTCGAGTGACTCGGGCTTATAGTAAAAAAGCAAATCAAAAGGCTCAATTTCAAGCTCGTACCAAGCAATTGGCTCAAGGTGGGGATCGCATCACTTCCTTGCAATCATTGTATAATCCATTAGCCACAGTCTGTTTGGGATTGTCTACTATTTTCGTACTTCTCATGGGGGCACAAGCCGTGAAAGCAGGGCAACTGACCTTGGGACAAGTAATTGCCCTTCAATTGTATGTCGGTTCGCTTTTAGAGCCGTTTTGGACACTAGCAGATTTCATCCTTGTTTATCAGACTGGTAAGACATCTTTCGAAAAACTGCAAGAGCTGATTGAGACGGGTGATGATTTGGAGGCTGATGCTTCTAAGGAAATTGCAGAGCTGTCTAGTATTTCCTTCAAAAATTATAGCTTTAGTTATCCACAGGCGGAAAGAGCCAGCCTACAGGACATCAATTGGACACTGAAAGCAGGGCAAACTGTAGGTATCGTTGGGAAAACTGGTTCGGGAAAAACGACCTTGGTTCGCCAATTCTTACGCCAGTATCCGATTGGTCAGGGAAATTTTTTCATCAATCATCAATCTATTTTAGACTTTAAACGTTCTAGTATAGAGGAAAAAATTGGCTATGTTCCACAAGAACACATTTTGTTTTCAAGGTCTGTTGGAGAAAATATTGCCCTAGGGAAAGTAGCTAGTAGCTCTGAGGAGATTGAACAAGCCATTGCCACAGCAGCTTTTAGTCAAGATTTAAAACGGATGAGTGATGGTCTTGATACCATGATTGGTGAGCGTGGTGTGTCTATTTCTGGTGGTCAGAAACAACGGATTTCCATTGCCCGTGCTTTCCTGCGAGAGCCAGATTTGCTAATTCTAGATGATTCTTTGTCGGCAGTGGATGCTAGGACAGAACGCCAGATTATCCAAAATATTCAAAAAGAACGTGCAGGCAAAACCAATGTCATCGTGACCCATCGTCTATCTGCTGTCAACCATGCAGACTGGGTACTAGTCTTGGATGAGGGGCGTATCGTTGAGGAAGGGCGTCCAGCTGATTTGCTTGCCCAAAGAGGTTGGTACTATGAACAATACCAACGACAACAAAGCCAGGAAGGAGGAGAGTAATGACTATTTTAGGTTTTTTATTAAAACAAATCCGTCGAGTCAAGTGTCTATTTATAGTAGCTGTCGGCTTCTATCTATTGGCTTCGACCATGGTTCGATTGGCTCCTCTGCTGATTCAGCAGGCGATTGATGGGCCGATTACGGATTTGAGCAAGGGTTTGCCTTTTGATGAAGCTGTTTTCTTAAACCAGTCAGTTCAATACATGGGAATGATTATTCTGGGAGCTATTGGCTTCTACTTATCTATGCGTTTACTCATGCATTGCGCCAATCGTATTGCTGAAAATCTACGTAATCAAGCCTACGATGTTATGCAACGGTTGCCTATTTCTTATTTTGATGATAAGCCCGCTGGAAAAATTGCAACTAGAATTGTCAATGATACAGAAACTCTGCGGACACAATTTTATGGGACCTTAGTTAATGCCTTTAACAATATTGTTCGTTTGCTCTTTACATACGGTGTCCTATTTTATATGAATAGGAGTCTTGGTTGGCTGATGTTACTCTTGATACCACTCTATATCGGTATTCAATTTGCTTACAAGAAAATGACAGACAAGCCGATGAAGGATTTTTATGATGCAAGGAGTGACGTCAATACGCAGGTGAATGAGACCATGAATGGTGCAAGTTTGATTCAACTTTTTGGACAAGAAGAGCGCATCATGAAAGAATTTGAAGTGACTGCTGACAAGATGCGTCGGGCAGATAATAAGATTATCTGGGCCCAGTCTCTTGCCACGTGGAATCTGAGTGGTTTTCTGCAAAATTTGGTCATTGCTGCGATTTTAACGGTAGTCGGCTATCAATTTCTTGCGGGACAGGATGGAGTTACAGCTGGGAAACTCTTTGTTTATGTCAACTATATCGAAGGAGTCTTCATTGCTTTGGGAGCGCTGGTTCAACAGTTCCCAAATATGCTTCGCTCGTTTGAAACAGGTAAGCGTCTAATGGCCCTTCTAGAAGAAGAGCTGGAGGACGACTGTGATCGTATTTTGGAAGTTGAACAAGGGCAAGTCGTGTTTGAACACGTGAACTTTAGCTATGAAGAAAACAGACCAGTTTTGAAAGATATTACCATTCGAGCAGAAAAAGGAGAAACAGTTGCTCTGGTTGGGCATACTGGGTCTGGTAAGTCTTCTATTATGAATCTCCTCTATCGTTTCTATGATCCACAGGAGGGATGTGTACTGATTGATGGGAAAAACATCCGTGATTATTCTCGTGAAAGCCTGCGCAGTCACATGGGGATTGTTTTGCAAGATCCCTATCTCTTTACAGGGACGATTGCCAGCAATGTTTCCATGAATGAAGAGGAAGCAGATAGAACAAGAATCATGCAGGCGCTAGAAAAAGTTGGTGCAGGGCCTATGCTATCTCGCTTAGAGAAAGGGATTGATGAACCGGTTGTTGAGAAGGGGGCGGCCTTTTCAAGTGGGGAACGTCAATTGATTGCCTTTGCGCGGACACTCTACTCTGATCCTAAAATTCTGATATTGGATGAAGCAACTTCTCATATTGATACGGAGACGGAAGAAATTATCCAACATGCCATGGAAGTGGTGAAAGAAGGTCGGACAACCTTTATTATTGCTCACCGACTTTCTACCATTCAAAATGCAGACCAGATTCTTGTCTTAGATCAAGGTCGAATTATTGAACATGGGAAGCATGAAGAATTGGTTGCACGTGGTGGAGTATATGCTCAAATGCATGAGATTCAAGCAAAGGTGTAATAAGCAGTTAAAAATTCCAAGCTTTTGCTGGAATTTTTTGCTATAATTGACTCATGAAAGCCTTAATTTTTGATGTAGATGATACGCTTTATGATCAGATTCAACCGTTTGAACGTGCTTTGGAAAGACACATTGAAGTAGCAAGGGAGCAAATTGAACCACTCTACCTTTCCTTTCGCAGATATGCGGATGAAGTATTTGAAGCGACAGCAATTGGAAAGATGAGTTTGAAAGACAGTCATATTTATCGGATGAAACATGCTTTGGCAGATTTTGGGTATCAGGTGTCTGATGCAACAGCCTTAGCTATTCAAATAGATTATGATTATTTTCAAGGGCAGATAGAGCTCAGTCCAGTGTTTCCAGAAATATTTTCGTGGTGTCAGGTGCAAGGAATTGCAATGGGGATTATTACGAATGGACCTTATAGACATCAGTTGAGAAAGATACGCACGATGGGGTTAGTTAATTGGTTTGAGCTAGAACATGTCCTTATTTCTGGACAAGTTGGTATCACAAAGCCAAATCCTGCTATTTTTCAACTAATGGAAGAACGTTTGGGGATGTCAGGCGAAGATATTTGTTATCTAGGGTAGGGGATTCGTTTGAAAATGACATCATCGGGGCAAAAACAGCTGGTTGGCAAGCGGTCTGGTTTAATCACAGAAAACGGTCAGAGCCAGAAAGTTCCTTTCAGGCAGATTATATGATTGACGAATGGTTCAATCTGGATTCCCTTATCAAAAACATCATAAAGCCGATTGGATAAATAAAATGGAATAACTCTCCTAACAAGTTTTTAATAGGATTAGAAGCTAGTCGGGGGAGTTTTTGTGTTCAAAAAGAGGAGGTATAGTCATTTAGTTTATCTTTAATTACTTCGACGCAAGAGGAAACTCCGTTTTCTTATTTCCTACTTCAAACACTCCACTGGATTGTTTGAACTCGCTTTGCCGTACTCCACGAAAGTGACTTGCTTCGCATGTCTTATTTCCAACCTAGAACAGCCTCTAGGCTGTTCTAGCAACCTGCAGCTCGTTGCCTTGTACTAAAAGCGAACTAAACAACTATAATATCTGGTTATCATTGCAAATATTTATAAGTGATAATGTGTATAAAAAACTGACAGAAATTCAGAAAAAACAGAAAATGAATAGGTTGTTTACAGAAATATTCCGGAAATTGTTGGAAAAACAACAAATAGAGAGGCGTAATCTGTTTTTTGTCTGTTTTTCATCTCAAGGAGTCTTGACAACTTATCTAAAAAGGTGCAGAATGAACTCGCAAACGTTTGTTTTTTTAATACCATTTTTTATGTCTATTCATTTCATTAGTGAAAACATGAAAGGATAAAACTTATGAGAAAAAGTTCGCACTTGATTTTAAGCTCAATAGTCAGTTTGGCACTCGTAGGGGTCACACCATTGAGTGTTCTTGCAGATTCCAAACAAGATATTAATCAGTATTTTCAAAGCTTGACTTACGAGCCACAAGAGATTCTTACAAATGAGGGAGAATACATTGATAATCCGCCAGCAACAACTGGTATGTTAGAAAACGGACGTTTTGTAGTACTTCGCAGAGAAAAGAAGAATATTACGAACAATAGTGCAGATATTGCTGTTATTGATGCTAAGGCTGCAAATATTTATCCAGGTGCTTTATTGCGTGCTGACCAAAATCTTCTGGATAATAATCCAACGCTTATCAGTATTGCGCGGGGAGATCTGACGCTTAGTTTGAATTTACCTGGTTTGGCCAATGGGGATAGCCACACTGTTGTAAATTCTCCAACAAGAAGTACTGTTCGAACAGGGGTGAATAACCTTCTGTCTAAATGGAATAATACGTATGCTGGAGAGTATGGCAATACCCAAGCAGAGCTTCAATATGATGAAACAATGGCATACAGTATGTCACAATTGAAAACGAAGTTCGGAACCTCTTTTGAAAAAATTGCTGTACCATTAGATATCAATTTTGATGCCGTGAATTCGGGTGAAAAACAGGTTCAGATTGTTAACTTTAAACAAATTTATTATACAGTTAGTGTTGATGAACCAGAATCTCCAAGCAAGCTTTTTGCAGAAGGGACAACTGTAGAAGATTTGAAACGAAATGGGATAACAGATGAGGTACCTCCTGTTTATGTTTCCAGCGTTTCTTATGGACGCTCTATGTTCATCAAGTTAGAAACTAGCAGTAGGAGTACCCAAGTTCAAGCCGCATTTAAAGCAGCCATCAAAGGCGTTGATATTAGTGGCAATGCTGAGTATCAAGACATTCTGAAAAATACTTCATTCTCTGCTTATATTTTTGGTGGGGATGCAGGTAGCGCGGCTACTGTTGTGAGCGGAAATATTGAAACACTGAAGAAGATTATTGAAGAAGGTGCAAGATACGGAAAACTCAATCCAGGTGTTCCGATTTCGTATTCAACCAACTTTGTCAAAGACAATAGACCTGCTCAGATTTTGAGCAATTCAGAGTACATAGAAACAACTTCAACAGTCCATAATAGCAGTGCATTGACATTGGATCATTCAGGTGCTTATGTTGCGAAATACAACATTACTTGGGAAGAAGTATCTTACAATGAAGCTGGAGAAGAAGTTTGGGAACCAAAAGCTTGGGATAAGAATGGTGTAAATCTGACCTCACACTGGAGTGAAACCATTCAAATTCCAGGAAATGCTCGCAATCTTCATGTCAATATTCAAGAATGTACAGGATTAGCATGGGAGTGGTGGAGAACAGTTTATGACAAAGATTTACCACTTGTTGGTCAACGTAAAATAACCATCTGGGGAACAACGTTATACCCACAGTATGCGGATGAGGTGATAGAGTAATCTGGCAATGTATTATACTCTCTTAGCCACAGAGGCTAGGAGCTAAACACTATTCGTCAGAAACTTATCACAAGAAAATGGTATTAAAATAAGGATTCTATTCAAATTTTGGGTAGAATCTTTTATATTTTCCTAAAAACTACTTTTAGGTATGAGAACTCGTTCTGAAACTATTTTCAGGATTTTTTGTATTTCTACAAAAATCGAAATTACATTCTAAATAAAAAGAGGTTATTGAAAAAATAATAATATACTATATAATAAACAATGTAAGCGCTATCTCTAGTATGGAGCAGAAAGGAATGACATAATGGGCACTATTAGTAAGACAGATTTAAAGCAACAAATTAAGGATGGAATTATCGTTTCCTGTCAGGCTTTGCCAGGCGAACCTCTGTATAGGGAAGAAGGCGGTATTATGCCTTTACTAGTCAAGGCTGCCCAAGAAGCAGGGGCTGTCGGTATTCGGGCCAATAGTGTACGAGATATTAAGGAGATAAAAGAAGTAACTACTTTACCAATTATCGGAATTATCAAGCGAGACTATCCTCCACAAGAGCCCTTTATTACGGCTACGATGCGAGAAGTAGACGAGTTAGCAGCTCTAGATATTGAAGTCATTGCTCTTGATTGTACCAAGCGTGAGCGTTATGACGGACTCGATATTGTTGATTTCATTAAGCAAATCAAGGAAAAATACCCCGAACAACTTTTTATGGCAGATATTTCAACCTTTGAGGAAGGATTAACTGCTTATGAAGCAGGCATCGATTTCATTGGGACAACACTTTCGGGGTATACATCCTATAGTAGGCAGGAGGAGGGACCGGATATTGAATTGGTTGACCGCTTGTGCCGAGCAGGTATCGATGTGATAGCGGAAGGAAAAATACACTATCCTGACCAAGTAAAAATTATTCATGATTTAGGTGTGGCAGGAATTGTTGTAGGCGGTGCGATCACACGTCCAAAGGAAATCGCAGAGCGGTTTATTAGTGCTTTACATAAATAATAAATAGGTTATAGAAAGGAATGGAGTATGAATTTTAAGAAGTTTTCTCAGCTAGGTCAGGCCTTTATGCTGCCAATCTCAATTTTGCCTGTTGCTGGTCTCTTACTGGGAATTGGAGGCGCTTTATCAAATAGTAATGCTGTAGCACAATTTCCTGTATTGGATCAAGCGTGGTTGCAAGCTGTATTCACTATCATGAGTACGGCAGGTAGTGCGGTATTTGCGAATTTAGCATTGATTTTTGCAATTGGTGTTGCTGTAGGTTTGGCAGATGCTGATAAGGGGACTGCTGGCCTATCTGCTGGGGTTGCATACTTGGTTTATACGGCTACTATTAGTGGATTTTTAACTCTTTTTGCTGATAAGGGAGCAAGCATTGATACTGGAGTTTTGGGCGCTTTAGCGATTGGTATCACTGTTGCAACTTTACACAATAAATATCGAAAAATTGAATTACCAGCCTTTCTTGGTTTCTTCGGGGGCTCTCGTTTTATTCCAATTATTTCATCATTTGCAGCAATTGCGATTGGCTCCATTTTTTATATAATTTGGCCACCGATTCAGAATTTATTAGTTGATTTTGGTAAGGCAATAGCAGAGATGGGAAGTTTTGGAACCTTCTTATATGGTTTTGGATTGCGTTTGACAGGTGCATTTGGCTTGCACCATACCATCTATCCAATGTTTTGGTATACTTCATTAGGTGGAAGTGAAGTGGTAGCAGGTGAGACGATCCAAGGTGCGCAAAATATTTTCTTTGCTCAATTAGCAGATGCGAATCACACAGGCTTATTTACTTATGGAACTCGATTTTTTGCTGGTCGATTTGCAACGATGATTTTTGGTCTACCAGCATCTTGTTTGGCTATGTATCACGCAATTCCTAAGGAAAATCGTAAGAAGGTAGGCAGTTTTTATTCAAGTAGTGCATTAACTTCCCTATTGACAGGAATTACTGAACCAATCGAATTTTCTTTCTTGTTTGTTGCTCCATGGCTATATGTTGTTCACGCATTTTTAGATGGACTATCATTCTTAGTCGCAGATCTCCTGCAAATTCGTATTGGGAACTCATTTTCTGGTGGGCTTATTGATTACTTGATTTTTGGTGTTTTCCAAGGAAATGACAAAACCAATTGGATTTACGTGATTCCTGTTGGCTTGCTTTGGGCAGCAGTTTATTATCTAGTTTTCAAATTTTTAGTAACCAAATTTCACGTGCTAGTTCCTGGTATGGAAAGCAGTGACCAAGCATCACATTCGGAAAAAGTTTTATCAAACGGTTCTAGTCTTCGTGATAATGCAATTGCTATCATCGATGCTCTTGGTGGAGCAGATAATATTGAGAATGTGACTGCCTGTGCGACTCGATTAAGAGTATCGCTCAGAAATAGTGGTCTTGTGGATAAGGGAGTTATTCAGTCTATAGGTGCAACGGCTGTTTTGGATGTAAAAGGAGGAATACAGGCTATTTTCGGAGGTAAGGCTATTCTGTATAGCCAAGAAATCAATCAAATTCTTGGTCTTGAAGAATAGAGTTATATTTAAGCGAATTAAAAGCATTCAAACTGTACCTATCGGGTATTTTTGAATGCTTTTTGTTTTATTAAGATTGTTGTGAAATAGAAAGACGGATGAATTATTCTCTAATGGTTTGCTTGAAAATATTCTCTTTTTTCTCCTTGTCAATAGCTAAAAAATAGGCGTAGATAATATCTAGCATGATGAGCAGGGGGATTTGGGGTGAGATACGATTGCCGTAATTGAGGTGGCGGACAGAGGCGACAGGAATGATTTGGTCAAAAGTCGGATGGGGAAAACTCCTAGTTGTTAACAGGGCGGTAGGAATCCCCTTTTGAGCAGCCAGCTGGAGATGCTCCATGACCTCTTCTGTCTGACCAGACAGAGAAAGACCGATAACCAGGCAACTATCATCCAGAATATTGGTAGTCCAGATGAGATTGTTTTCATCAGTAATTGCATCACAGACTACACCCAGTCGCATAAAGCGGGATTTGATTTCCATTGCAACCAAACCAGAACTGCCGATTCCGTAAAAATAGACACGCTTGCTACTGTCAATCAGTTTGGCAATCTCTTCTAATTTTTCCTCATCTACCAGTTTATTGGTAGCAGTTAGGATTTCCTCATAGTCTACCAAGACTTTTTTTGTTAGGCTCCGCTGTAATTTTTCAAAATGTTTATCCAAGTATTGTTGGTTATTCTGAAAGGCAAAGACAAATTCTCGATAACCGGAAAATCCACATTTTTTGGCAAAACGGGTAAGAGCAGATGGAGAAATGTGGAGTTGCTGTATAGTGTTTTCTTGGCTAAGATCGGCGCTAGATGGGTCTAACTGAGTAAAATAACTGGCAATCTGCTTTTCAAGTCTAGTCATCTGATCCAGATGAGACTCAATGATGGCAGTAATGTGTTTCGGTGTTTGTAACATTTTCCATTCCTCTGATAGCTTCTGAGGACATTATACCACTAAAAAACCCTCATTGATAGGTTTTATGATATAATGGAAACGTAAAAGGAATGTAAGATTATGTATATTGAAATGATTGATGAAACAGGGCAGGTTTCTGCTCAAATGCAGGAGCAGATTACGGAATTGCTCCAGTTTGCTGCCGAAAAAATTGGCAAGCAGAATAAGGAAATGGCTGTGACCTTTGTGGACAATAAGCGTGTCCATGAGGTTAACTTGGAGTACCGAGGAATTGACCGTCCGACAGATGTTGTCAGTTTAGAATATAAGCCAGAGTCGGAGATTGTTTTTGATGAGGAAGACTTACTGGACAATCCTGAATTGGCTGAAATGATGGAAGATTTCGATGCCTATATTGGTGAATTGTATATTTCTATCGATAAGGCACGTGAGCAAGCTGAAGATTATGGTCATAGCTACGAGCGCGAAATGGGCTTTTTAGCTGTACACGGTTTTCTGCATATCAATGGCTATGATCATTATACGCCAGAAGAAGAAGCAGAAATGTTTGGTTTACAAGAAGAAATTTTGACGGCCTATGGACTTACAAGAGAATAATTCAAAAAATCGCTGGAAAAACCGAGAATTGATTGCTAGTCTAGAATTTGCAGTAACAGGTTTGTTGACAGCTTTCAAGGAAGAACGCAATATGAAGAAGCACCTGGCTTCAGCTGTCCTTGTTGTGCTTGCGGGACTTATTTTCCAAGTATCTGTGACAGAATGGCTCTTCCTCTTGCTCAGTATTAGTCTAGTTATCGCTTTTGAAATTGTGAATTCGGCTATTGAGAATGTGGTGGATTTGGCGTCAGACTATCATTTTTCTATGTTGGCAAAGAATGCAAAAGATATGGCAGCAGGGGCAGTCTTGTTTGTGTCAGGATTTGCCTTGTTGACAGGATTGATTATCTTTGTGCCGAAAATTTGGGACTTTATTTTTTAGAATATAAGGAGAATACATGACATTTAAGTCAGGTTTTGTGGCGATTTTAGGTCGTCCAAATGTTGGGAAATCAACATTTCTCAACTATGTAATGGGGCAGAAAATTGCCATCATGAGCGACAAGGCTCAAACCACCCGTAACAAGATTATGGGCATTTATACGACAGAAGAAGAGCAGATTGTCTTCATTGACACACCAGGAATCCACAAGCCTAAGACAGCCTTGGGTGACTTTATGGTGGAATCTGCCTATAGCACCCTTCGTGAAGTGGATACGGTCCTCTTTATGGTGCCAGCCGATGAAAAGCGAGGCAAGGGTGACGACATGATTATGGAACGCCTTAAACAGGCCAAGGTTCCAGTCATTTTAGTGGTTAACAAAATTGACAAGGTCCACCCAGACCAGCTTTTGGAACAGATTGATGATTTCCGTCAACAGATGGACTTCAAGGAAATTGTGCCAATTTCTGCTACCCAAGGGAACAATGTCAACCGACTCATGGAAATTCTCAAGGAAAACCTGGACGAAGGCTTCCAGTATTTCCCGGCGGACCAAATCACTGACCACCCAGAACGTTTCTTGGTATCTGAGATGATTCGGGAGAAGGTTCTACACCTGACTCGTGAGGAAATTCCGCACTCTGTGGCCGTTGTCATCGAGTCCATGAAACGTGATGAATTTACCGACAAGGTCCACATTCGCGCTACGATTATGGTAGAGCGTGATAGCCAGAAAGGCATCATCATCGGTAAGCAAGGAGCCATGCTCAAGAAAATCGGCTCCATGGCTCGTCGTGATATTGAACTCATGCTAGGTGACAAGGTCTTCCTCGAAACCTGGGTCAAGGTCAAGAAAAACTGGCGAGACAAAAAACTCGACCTCGCCGACTTTGGTTATAATGAGAAAGAGTATTAAAAACGTCCGGGGGACGTTTTTAACCCGAGCTTGGAAACTAGAGAGCGAGGAAGTTCGAGGGAGTGAAACAGTCTGTGAATAGACTGTTTCAGCTGGTCACATAGAAATGTTAAAGTGGCCATTTGAAAAAACCGAGCTTGAAAACTAGAGGGCGAGGTAGTTCGGGGGAGTGAAACAATCTAGGAATAGACTGTTTCAGCAGGTCACATAGGAATGTGAAAGTGACCATTTGAAAACCCGATCTTAGAAATTGGAAGGCGAGATAGCCTGGGGATAGGCTGTCTAAGTCAATCACTTAGAAATAGTTAGCAGAAAAGCCGAAAGGCTTTTACTGCGTTATGGAGAAATCTTTTTAGTAAACAAGAAAGGAAAGCCGATTAGGCGTTGTCTTGAACTCGCCTACGACTCTTTGAAAATCACAACCGTGACCTAGGTGCCGAAGCACCGTCGGTCAGGTTTCTATTTGCTTTGTAATTTTGTTAGAAAGGATGAGTGTTTGCGTACTTGAACCCGAGCTAAAAGCTCGGAAAATAGATAGAGCTCCTTGTGTGCAAGTCACACAGCGTCGCTCTCCTAATTTTCAGTCGCTTTTTACGCTCTTGGTATCGTAAATTGCCCGAATTGCCTGAGGTTGAGACGGTTCGTCGTGGTTTAAATCGGTTGGTCAAGGGAAAGGTTATTTCCAAGGTGGAGGTGACCTATGCCCCTATGATTAAGACTGGTGCTACTGTTTTCTGCCAAGACTTGATTGGTCAGGAGATTTTAGATGTGGACCGTCGTGGCAAGTATCTCTTGATTTACCTGACAGACCATGTCCTTATTTCTCACTTGCGGATGGAAGGTAAGTACAATTTCTTTCCTGACCAGGTGCCTGCCAACAAACATTTCCATGCCTTTTTTACTTTTTCAGATGGCTCGACCTTGGTTTATCAGGATGTCCGCAAGTTTGGCACAATGGAACTGCTGGGCAAGGCAGATGTGGATGCCTATTTTATCAGTCGAAAAATTGGTCCTGAGCCGACGGAGGAAGATTTTGACTTAGAAGAATTTGCCAAACAGTTAGCTAAGTCGAGAAAGCCCATTAAGTCGCATCTTTTGGACCAGTCTTTGGTGGCTGGTTTGGGCAATATCTATGTAGATGAGGTTCTGTTTAGAGCACAAGTTCATCCTGCTCAAGCAAGTAATCAGCTATCGGCAGAGCAGGCGGCAGACCTCCGTCAAGCTACCATAGAAGTTCTGCAACTGGGTATTGAAAAAGGTGGTTCAACCATTCGGACTTACAAAAATGCCTTGGGCATGGATGGGACTATGCAGGATTATTTACAAGTTTATGGAAAGACAGGACAGGCTTGTCCCCGTTGCCAGACAGAGATTGTCAAAATCCAGCTGGGTGGTCGAGGGACACATTTCTGTCCCACGTGTCAGGTGAAATATGGCTAAAATTATCGGTTTAACAGGCGGTATCGCCTCTGGAAAATCAACGGTCACAGCTTTTTTGCGAGAACAAGGCTATCCAGTCATCGATGCGGATGCGGTCGTGCATGAGTTGCAGGCCAAAGGTGGCGAGCTCTATCAGGTTTTGGTGAAAGAGTTTGGTCAAGACATCTTATCAGATGATGGAAATTTGGATAGGGCTAAGCTGGGGCAGGCTGTTTTTGCGGATAGCAAATTGCGGGCTCGCCTGTCTGACCTGCAGGACCAGATCATCCGGCAAGAATTGTTGACTAGAAGGGATGTTCTCAAGCAGACGGAGGATGTGATTTTTATGGATATTCCTCTGCTCTACGAGGCGGATTATAGCGGGGAAGTAAATGAAGTTTGGCTAGTTTATGTCGATAGAGCACAGCAGTTGGAACGGCTTATGAAACGCAATGGCTTAGCTGTTCAAGATGCGGAAAATCGTCTGACTGCTCAGCTTTCTTTAGAGGAAAAACGGGGCAAGGCCCAGGTGGTGATTGACAATAGCGGAGCGGTTGAGGCGACCTTAGCACAGGTTGAGCAACTTTTGGAGGAATTAAAGGATGGACGACGGTAGTAGTTATTGGAAGCAGAATTTGAAGGTGGCTTGGTTGGGAAATTTCCTAACAGGGACGAGTTTTACCTTGGTTATGCCTTTTATCTCGGTTTTTGTGGAAGAGTTGGGAGTGGGCCCTGGACAGGTAGAATATTATGCGGGACTTGCGGTATCTGTTAATGCCCTTGCGGCAGCCTTGATGGCACCTATTTGGGGGAGTTTGGCGGACCGTTACGGTCGCAAGCCCATGATGGTGCGGGCTGCTTTTGCGATGATTTTTACTATGGGTGGTATGGCCTTTGTGCCCAATGTCTTTTGGCTGATTGTCCTGCGGGTCTTGAACGGTGTGTTTACAGGTTACATTCCCAATGCGACTGCCTTGATTGCCAGTCAGGTTCCAAAGGATAAGACGGGGTATGCTCTGGGTACCTTATCAACAGGTGCGGTAGCGGGTAATTTGATTGGTCCGACCCTAGGTGGTATCTTAGCAGAGATGTTTGGCGTACATATGGTATTTTTGCTGGTGGGACTTCTTTATGCTATCGTTGTGTTACTGACCGTTTTCTATATTCGAGAGGATTTTGTTCCAGTCAAAAAAGGCGAAGAAATGTCGGTTAAAGAGGTATTTGAGCAGGTGAAAGATCGGCAGATGCTGGTTGGGCTTTTTGTGACTTCTATGATTATTATTGCAGCTGCTCAGGCTGTTGTTCCTATATTGACCCTCTATGTGCGGCATTTGGGACAGACAGATAATCTGTTATTTGTTGCTGGTTTTATCATTTCCTTGCCTGGTATGGCATCGCTAGTGACATCAGGTTATTTAGGGAAAATTGGTGACCGTATTGGCAATCATCGCCTCCTATTGATTGCTTTGACTTACAGTCTGTTGATTAATGTTTTCTGTGTTTTTGCAGAAAATCCTTTCCAGCTTGGTTTGTTGCGATTCATGTATGGTTTTGGGACAGGAGCATTGTTGCCTTCGGTCAATTCTCTTTTGACCAAGTTGACCCCAAAAGAAGGGATTTCAAGGATATTTTCCTACAACCAACTCTTTAATAATCTAGGTTCTGTTGTTGGTCCCATGATGGGGTCTGCGGTAGCTGCTCACATGGGTTATGACTGGGTTTTCTATCTGTCGAGCGGACTTGTCCTCTTTAACCTTATCTGGTCTTTGACCAATTTTAGAAACTATTTGAAAGTAAGGGATGTTTAGTGAGAGTTAAAATCAATTTACAGTGTTCAGAATGTGGTAGTAAGAACTACTTGACTAGCAAAAACGCCAAGACTCATCCAGATAAGATTGAAGTCCTTAAATACTGCCCAAAAGAGAGAAAAGTAACCCTCCACCTTGAAACTAAGTAGGTTTTATGGTATAATGTCATAAGTTATTGTAGAAAGTGAAAAAATATGTATCAAGCATTATTAGCAATTCTGTTGATTTTATCTGTTATTTTGATTGTAGTGATTTTTATTCAACCGGCTAAAAACCAGTCTAGCAACGTTTTTGACTCTTCTAGTGGAGCCTTATTTGAACGTACAAAGGCCCGTGGTTTTGAAGCGGTGATGCAACGCATTACAGCTATTCTTGTTTTTCTTTGGATGCTGGATGCGCTGGCACTTGTTATCATTTCAAGTAAGTAGATAAATCAGACTGGGACTTGTTCTTGGTCTATTTTTTTGGGAGTGGGCCAGAACTCGACAAGTATAAAGAGTTCGTCTGCCCACCCCCGCATAAGTTGAATAGGTATGGTTCGGAGCGTTATTCGCGAACTATTGAGATTTGCTTTGCAAATCCTATCTCCCACCTCCAACAATCATTTGATTGTTGGAGCAATCAACCACTGCGTCTGGATATAACGCAAAATACAGTCTTTTAGTTTGCTTTTAGTATTAGGCAACGAGCTGCAGACTGTACTGAAGTACGACAAAGCGAGTTCAAATAATGATGAAATTATTTGACGTTGGAAATAGGGAAACGGAGTTTCCTCGTACGTCGCAGTAATAAAAGATAAACTAAAGGACTGAAAGAGAAATAGTGCTAGGTTTTTATCCTGCACTCTGGTAAATACAAGATGAAAAACGAAATTATAAACTATATTAAAGAAGTTGGTCCTGTGACCATGGACCAGCTGGCAGATCAGTTTGGAGCCAGTTCTGCTAAGAGCTTTACAGATTTGGTCAAGCTGGTTTCGAGTATGGAAGGCAGTCGTCAACTTGTCTTTGACAATGCTGGGTGGATTGCTTTGCCAGCTCCAAAAGTGTCCAAAAACAAGGTAACCTTACAGGGTATTTTTCGTGCCCACAAGTCAGGCTTTGGCTTTGTGACCATTGATGAAGAGGAAGATGACCTCTTTGTCAGCCGTGACGATGTTAACTTTGCTATCGAAGGTGACAGAGTTGAAATTGCAATTAAAAAGGTTGCAGATCGTCTCAAGGGAACTGCCGCAGAAGCGGAAGTCATTGATATTTTGGAACATAGCCTGAAAACAGCGGTGGGCTTGATTGTTTTTGACGAAGACAAGCCAGAATATGCCGGCTACATCAAGTCTAAAAACCAGAAAATCGCTCAGAAGATTTACATCAAGAAGTCACCTCTGGTATTGACCGGGACGGAAATCCTCAAGGTTGATATCGAGGCTTATCCCAATAAGAAACGGGACCACTTTGTTGCGACCATTCGGGACGTGGTGGGCCACAAGGATGATGTGGGAATCGATGTCTTGGAAGTTTTGGAATCCATGGACATCGTGTCGGAGTTCCCTGATGAAGTCTTGGCGGAGGCCAATCGGGTACCAGAAAGTCCGTCTGAGAAGGACTTTGAAGGACGCTTGGACCTGCGGGATGAAATCATCTTCACTATCGACGGTGCGGATGCCAAGGACTTGGACGATGCGGTCCATATCAAGCAGCTCAAGAACGGCAATCTGGAACTGGGTGTCCATATCGCTGATGTCAGCTACTATGTGACCGAAGGCTCTGCCTTGGACCGGGAAGCTGTCAAGCGTGGAACGTCTGTCTATGTGACCGACCGTGTGGTGCCAATGTTGCCAGAACGCCTGTCAAACGGTATTTGCTCCCTTAATCCAAACGTGGATCGCCTGACCCAGTCGGCTATTATGGAAATTGACCGCAAGGGCAAGGTAGTCAAGCACTGGATTGGCCAGACGGTCATCAAAACCACCTTCCGCATGACCTATTCCGATGTCAATGATATGATTGCTGGTAACAAGGAAAAGCTTGCTACATACAAGGCAATCGTGCCAAGTGTTGAGCTCATGGTCAAACTCCATGAGACGTTGGAAACCATGCGCTATAAGCGTGGGGCTCTCAACTTTGACACGACAGAAGCTAAAATCATCGTCAACAAGGATGGTCTGCCAGTCGATATTCAACTGCGCCAGCGAGGCATTGCCGAGCGGATGATTGAGTCCTTCATGCTGGCTGCCAATGAGTGCGTTGCTGAGCATTTTGCCAAACTGGACCTGCCTTTCATCTATCGGATCCACGAGGAGCCTAAGTCAGACAAGCTGCAAAAGTTCATCGACTATGCGACCAGCTTTGGTCTGACGGTCTATGGTACGGCCAGCTCTATCAGCCAGGACGCCCTTCAAGACCTCATGGAGCGGGTCAAGGATGAACCCTATGCGGATGTCCTCAACATGATGTTGCTGCGTTCTATGCAGCAGGCACGTTACTCAGAGCACAACCACGGCCACTACGGACTGGGTGCGGAGTTCTACACCCACTTCACCAGTCCTATCCGCCGCTATCCCGACCTGCTGGTTCACCGTATGGTACGGGAATATGGTCACAATCCTGTGGAAAAAGCAGAGCATTTTGAGCAGGTTATTCCTGAGCTTGCCAAGTCTTCGTCCAGTTTAGAACGCCGTGCCATTGAGGCAGAGCGGGAAGTCGAAGCCATGAAGAAGGCAGAGTTCATGCAAGAATTTGTTGGGCAAGAGTTTGATGGTGTCGTGTCTAGCGTGGTCAAGTTTGGTCTTTTTGTCGAGTTACCAAATACGGTTGAAGGTCTGATTCATATCACCAACCTCAACGAATACTACCAGTTCCACGAGCGGACTCTGACCTTGCAGGGTGAGAAATCAGGTCGGGTCTTCCGTGTTGGTCAGCCAATTCGTATCAAGCTAACGCGGGCGGACAAGATGACAGGGGAAATCGATTTTGCCCACGTGCCGTCCGAGCTGGATATTGTGGAAAAAGCTTTGAAAGCCAAGCGGAGAACTGCTAGTCACTCCAACCGTGACCGTGATGATCGGTCAGGGCGAGGACGGGGCAAGCACCACAAACAAGAAGCTGCTGGTCGCGACAGCGGACGTCACAAGTCTGGAAAAGACCATAAGTTAAAAAGTGGTAAAAAAGACAAGAAAAAGAAACCATTTTACAAAGAAGTGGCCAAAAAGAACAAGAAGAAAAGGAGATAGGCATGGCCAAGGGTGAGGGCAATGTGATTGCGCAAAATAAAAAAGCCCGCCACGACTATACCATTGTCGATACAGTGGAGGCGGGGATGGTCCTGACGGGGACGGAGATTAAGTCTATTCGTGCGGGGCGGATCAACCTTAAGGACGGCTTTGCCCAGATCAAGCAGGGCGAGGCTTGGTTGGTCAATGTCCATATCGCTCCCTACGATGAGGGCAATATTTGGAATCAGGAGCCAACACGGACCCGCAAGCTCCTCTTGCGGAAGAAGCAAATCGAGTCTTTGGGCAATGAGGTCAAGGGAACAGGGATGACTCTGGTGCCCCTCAAGGTCTATATCAAGGATGACTTTGCCAAGGTTTTGATTGGGCTTGCCAAAGGGAAGCACGACTACGACAAGCGGGAGTCAATTAAACGCCGTGAGCAAGACCGTGATATCAAACGAACCATGAAGGCTATCAATAGTCGATAGAGGCTGGGAGAAATCCCGGTCTTTTTTGTTATAGGAAAACAAACACCCCAGACAGTTTCGAGACTATCTGGGGCTTATTATTTATCTTAATCCACCGTAATCATAGCTTTAATCGTTTTCCGGTTGGCCATGTCTTTGTAGGCTTGGTCGATATTGTCCAGGCTGTAAGTTTGGGTGAAAACTCGACCTGGGTTGATGTCGCCTTTGAGAACAGCATCAAGCAAAATTTCCTTATCATAGGTTGTGACAGAAGCAGAGCCACCACCGATAATGATATTTTGAGCAAAAGTTGATCCGAGGGCGTGGTTGTTGTAATGAGGCACACCAACAAAACCGATGCGACCGCCATTATGAAGGACGCCGAGGGCTTGGTCAATAGAGGCTTCTGTACCAACACATTCGAGGGCAGCATCAGCGCCACCTCCAAGAATTTCACGGACTTTGGCAATTCCTTCCTCACCACGTTCTGCTACGATGGCAGTAGCCCCTGATTCCAAAGCCATTTGCTGGCGGTCTGCGTGACGGCTCATCATGATAATCTGAGAAGCTCCGCGCATTTTTGCAGCAATGACGGCACATTGTCCCACTGCTCCGTCACCGATGACAACCGCCTTATCACCAGGTTTGACATCTGCTACACGGGCTGCGTGGTAGCCAGTTGGCATAACATCTGCCAGAGTCAAGAGAGATTTGATCATGCCTTCTGAGTAGTCGCTTGGCTGACCAGGAATTTTGACCAAGGCCCAGTTGCCGTAGTGGAAACGAATGTATTGAGACTGGTAGTTGTTGCCCCAGTTGGTGTAGCCTGGATGGTTGTCACAGGTACCGTCAAAGCCAGCACGGCAGGCATCACAGTGTCCGCAACCATGTGTAAATGGAACAATCACAAAGTCACCAGGAACAAGTGTTGTAATGTCTTCGCCTACCTCTTCAACGATACCGATGGCTTCATGACCAGAGTTTGTGTCACCGTGGTCATGGTGAATGTCTTCTCCGTAGCCCCAAAGGTCCGACCCACAGACACAGGCCCGAACGACCTTGATAATGACATCATCTTTGTCTTGAAGGCTTGGTTTTTCGATTTCTGCAACGGTCATCTTACCGGCTTTTTCATAAATAGCTGCTTTCATATTCATCACACATTTACTTGTCAGTAAATATCCTTTCTGATTAATATGGAATATTATACACCTTGGAGTTCACTCCAAGTCAAGAAAAAAATGGGTTTGAATTCATATTTCCTTTGTGATAGACTAAGTGTATCGGAAAGAAAAGGAGAGATAATGACTGTTTTAGTTCCTTACAAACGCATGCCTATTTGGAATCAGGAGACGGTTCCCCAGCATTTTTTAACCAAGCACAATACCAAGGTAGGTACTTGGGCTAAAATAAAAGTCTTGAAAGGTCAACTTAAATTTGAGCCGATTTCAGATGATAATGAAATTTTGGGAGAATTTGTCTATGGTCCGACAGATGATGTTCCCTTTGTCGAGCCACAGGCTTGGCATCGGGTGACTTTGCTGACAGAGGATACGGAGTTTTTCTTGGAATTTTTCTGTCAACCAGAAGACTATTTTGCCAAAAAGTATGACTATACTCGGACACATTCGGAAGTCTTGGAGGCCTTGAAGAGAATTGAGCCTTGTAAGGTCTTGGACTTGGGCTGTGGTCATGGCAGGAACAGTCTCTACTTGGCCCAGCAGGGGTTTGAGGTAACTGCTGTAGATAAAGATGTACCAAGTATTCGGACACTCTTGCAGGTCAAGGAAGTAGAAGATTTGGACTTGCAGGCTGGGACTTACGATATTAACTCAGCTAGTCTGGAGCAGGATTACGACTGGATTATCTCAACCGTTGTCTTTATGTTCTTGGAGCGGGAGCGGGTGCCAGCTATTATCCGCAATATGCAGGAGCAGACACGACCTGGTGGCTATAACTTGATTGTGGCGGCCATGGATACAGAAGATGCGCCCTGTCCTATGAATTTCTCCTTTACTTTTGGAGTAGGTGAGTTGAAGGAATACTACCGTGACTGGGAACTGGTCAAGTACAATGAAGATTTCGGTCAACTTCACAAGCGGGATGAAAATGGCCATTTCCTCAAGATGCGGTTTGCGACCATGCTGGCTAGGAAAAAAGGATAAATATTTTTTTGAAAGCACTTGCAAGGCAGGTGCTTTTGCGTTACAATGTAGGTGCAAATGGGTAAATCATATTATACTCCACGAAAATCACCTTCTGGTTGGATAAGAGACTTGTGTAAAATAGTCTCTGAGTTTATATCTCTGGAGGGCGCCTACTTCTGATTTTCACAGAGTATCAGGAAAGGAGAAGTCTATGAAAAAGACTTTTGTTCGTATAGCCACATTTCTAATGTTGGTTTGCCTATTCCCTGTTCAACTTGTTCAAGCCTGTTCAGGCTTTATTATTGGGAAAGGGTTGACAACGGATGGTTCTATCCTTTATGGTAGAACGGAAGATTATCCATATCCACCAAATAATGGAGCGCACAATAAAAATTATATTGTGGTTCCAGCAACAGCCTATGCCAAGGGGGATATGTTGGTGGATGAATCATTCGGTTTCACAGCACCACACTTGGCAAATGAGTTCAAGTACACCTCTACGCCTGATGCGGCACGTGGGGATGGGTCAAACGGTAATTTTGGTGCGCATGGATTTAATGAAAAAGGTGTGTCCATGACTGCTACTGTTACAGCTATTCCAAATAAAAAAGTTTTAGCTGTTGACCCATTGGTAACTGCGGGGGGACTAGGTGAGGCCATTTTGATTGACTATGTTCTTCCTAGAGTCACCAGTGCGCGTGAAGGTATCGAATTAATTGCGAAGACAATTGATGAAAAAGGTTCGGCAGAAGGGAATATCATTGTTATTGCTGATAAGAATGAAGTTTGGTACATGGAAATTTTGTCAGGTCACCAATACGTAGCCATCAAATTCCCAGAAGACAAGTATGCAATTTTTGCAAATACTTACTATCTAGGTCATGTTGATTTTACCGATACAGAAAATGTGATTGCTTCTGCAAAGGTTGAAGAAGTAGCCAAACAGGCTGAAAATTATATGATGGTTGATGGGAAGTTCCATATTGCCAAATCATATGGACCTGAGAATTATGCTGATGGTGATCGTTCTCGGACATACGCTGGTATAAAATTGTTAGATCCAGCATCGTCTGTAACCTATGAAGATGCTGTGTATGATTTGCTACGTCAGCCAACAGACCCAAGTCGTCGCTTTAGTTTACAAGATACCTTTGCCTTACAACGTAACCGTTTTGAACATCTTCCAGAATTTCGTCCAGACGATGAAGCAGGTAAGGTAAAACAAGGGGATAATGGTGCGAATGACCAAGCGGCAGATGCGACTTATAAATACGCTCTTGGTAATGAAAACGTCATCGATGCCCATGTTTATCAGATTAATAGTAGCTTACCATCAGCCTTCGGTGGCACAGTATGGTTGGGCTTGGCTCAGACAAGGAATACACCGTATGTTCCATTTTATGGTATTGTGACTGATACTTATGAAGCCTTTAAAAATCGCTCAGCTTCTTATGATACCAATTCATGGTACTGGACGGTACAAAATATTGATAAGATGGCCATCTCACACCCAGAGTTATTTGGTACATCAATTCAAGAAAAATGGATTGCACTTGAAAAAGAATGGATTGCTTCACAGGCAGCTCTTGATGCTCAATATGCCGGACTTTCAGAAGATGCAGCCGTAGCTCTGGCTCCAACTGTAACAGAGGCAACCTTGGCTCGTTCAGCAGAGATTTTTGCCCAACTAAAAGCTGTTGAAGCTGAAATGATGGCAAAAATTGAAGCAGCAACAACTCCGTCATCAAGTAGTACTGAACCATCGACCAGCACTGAGCCATCATCAAGTGGTACCGAAACTTCAACCAGTACAAGTCAGTCTACAAGTGATTCTAACACAGGAGGAGCTACGGATACTTCCTCATCAAGCCGAACAGTAGTGCCTTCTGATAAGAAAGTAACACCTACCAATAAAAAAGGTAAATCAAGTCTTCCTAGTACAGGTGAGCAAGTCAGCCTCTTGTTGGTGGCGCTAGGTGTTGCAGGAATTTTAACAGCAATTTTTCTTCATCGAAAAAAATCCAGTAAAGAATAAATAGAGCTAGTAAGAAATAGGTTGGGGTCTCTCCAATCTATTTTTTATACTCAATGAAAATCAAAAACAGACTTGCTCCAAAGGTTTGGGGAACCTTTGGAGGTTGGAGATAGAGCGAACCTAGTTCGTATCGATATGATGTAGATAGAACACTGTTCCTTTTATATTTCAAGGGAACAGGCTGAAAACCTCCACAGGAGCTTTTCAGTCATCAAATCAAGTCAACAACGTCTGATTTTGATTTTCGAAGAGTATTAATCAAAAATGTTTACAAACGTAGTCGTATATTGTATAATTTGTTTACAGATGTAGTCGGAAAAGGAGTAACCTATGAAACAAGCAAGCTATCCCATTCAAGGTATGACCTGCGCTTCCTGTGCTCTGACGGTTGAGAAAGCGGTTGGTAAACTAGCAGGAATGGAAGAAGTCAGTGTCAACCTAGCGACTGAAAAATTGAGTGTCAGCTATGATGAAAAGCTTTTGGGACTAGAGGATATTCGTCAGGCAGTTGAAAAGGCGGGGTACCAGCTAGTCGATAACTTGGTGACCGAGTCTTATGACATTTCAGGCATGACCTGTGCTTCCTGTGCTCTGACGGTTGAAAAAGCTCTGGGCAAACTAGAGGGTGTAGAAGAAGTCAGTGTCAATCTAGCAACAGAAAAGGCGACTATCCGTTATAGCCGTCATAGGCAAAATCCAGCTAGTCTTGAAAGAGCAGTTGAGCAGGCAGGTTATCAGTTGATTAGACCAGAAAAAGTAGAAGGGGCTGCGGACAAGGGACCGAGCACGGAAGAAAAGCTGAGGCATCGATTTGTCTGGTCAGCAGCATTTACTTTTCCACTGCTCTATATTGCTATGGGTCCTATGTTGCCTTGGGGAGGGCTTCCGTTACCAGCTTTGCTCCACCAACCGCTAGTCTATGCGATCAGCCAAGTTATCTTGCTCATCCCTATCCTCTATATCGGACGCAGTTTTTTTCCAAAAAGGCTTTAAAACTCTCTTGCAAGGCCATCCCAATATGGATTCCTTGATTGCTGTTGGGACAGGGGCAGCCTTGGTTCAAGGTCTTTTGATGATTGTGTTTCTTCAGATGGGGAAAGAAGTGGCCATGCACGGTCACCATCCAGAACTGTATTTTGAATCAGCCGCCGTTATCTTGACATTGATTACCCTAGGAAAATATTTTGAAGCTAGAGCCAAAGGTCAGACTTCTGAGGCGATTAAGAAATTGATGGATCTGGCCCCCAAGGCGGCTCAGGTCTTGCGAAATGGTCAGGAAATGCAAGTGCCGATTGAAGAAGTGGTGGTCGGTGACCAGGTTATTGTTCGTCCTGGGCAACAGATTCCTGTTGATGGTCAGGTTCTCGAAGGCCAGACACGTGTGGATGAGTCTATGCTGACGGGTGAGAGCCTACCAGTGAAGAAAGCTCTAGGCAATAATGTTTTTGGCGGCACCCTTAACCAGCAAGGCGCCATTACCATGCAGGCTACCAAGGTTGGTCGTGATACGACTCTGGCCCAGATTATTCGCTTGGTAGAAGAGGCTCAAGGTTCTAAGGCCCCCATCGCCAAATTGGCTGACCAAGTATCTGCAATATTTGTACCAGTCGTCATGGGCTTGGCTCTCTTGTCGGGTCTGGCCTGGTACTTCTTGGGTCAAGAATCATGGATTTTTTCACTAAGTATTATCATCGCCGTCTTGGTCATCGCCTGCCCTTGTGCTCTGGGCTTAGCAACGCCGACTGCCATCATGGTTGGTACTGGAAAAGGTGCAGAAAATGGCCTTCTGTTCAAGTCTGGTCAAGCTATTGAAACCCTACAAGGTGTGAACACCATTGTCTTTGACAAGACTGGGACCATTACTGAGGGCAAACCCCAGGTGACAGACATCCACCTCTTGTCTACTAAAAATCGTGAGCAAGTTCTCCAGCTAGCAGCAAGTAGCGAACAATTTTCCGAACATCCCTTGGCTCAGGCTCTCCTGCAAGCAGCTCAGACAGAAAAGATTGAACTCTTGCCCGCCACAGATTTTCAGGCACTTTCTGGTCGTGGTCTTTCGGTGATAATAGCAGAGCAGACCATCTATCTGGGAAATGAACGGTTGATGCGGGAACAGGGAATTGATGTTTCCAAAGGACGTGCAGTTGCGGAGGCATTTGCCCAGCAAGCCAAGACGCCTGTTTTCCTAGCCAGCCAGCAAGAAGTACTAGCAGTCATTGCCATTGCTGATAAAATAAAAGAGACCAGCCGTCAGGCTGTCCAGGCTCTGCAAACCATAGGACTAGAGGTTGTCATGCTGACAGGAGATAATGAAAAAACTGCCAAAGCCATTGCCAAGGAAGTCGGCATTGAACAGGTGATCAGTCAGGTCCTACCAGATGACAAGGCTAACCAAGTCAAGTTCTTACAAGAACAGGGCAAGACAGTCGCTATGGTGGGGGATGGCATCAACGATGCCCCAGCTCTAGCTCAAGCACATGTGGGTCTAGCCATTGGTTCAGGGACTGATATTGCCATTGAGTCTGCCGACATTGTCCTCATGCATAGTGACATTTTGGATGTGGTCAAGGCTGTCAAACTCAGCCAGGCAACCATGCGGACCATCAAACAAAATCTCTTCTGGGCCTTTGCTTATAATGTGATAGGTATTCCAATCGCCATGGGTCTGTTACATGCATTTGGTGGACCCCTGCTCAATCCTATGTTTGCAGGTGCAGCCATGGCCCTCAGCTCAGTGTCCGTCGTCTTGAACGCTCTGCGATTGAAAACCTACAAACTATATCAAAAATACCAGTCAAAAAACTGGTATTTTTTTACATAAACGCTTACAATGTATATATTAAGTGCAAGGGAGATGTTTATGACAACCTTTATTGGAAAACCGGTGACCTTGGTAGGTCCGCAATTAAGAGTGGGGGATGTAGCCCCTGATTTTGTCCTCATGGCCAATGACTTGAGCTTGAAAAGCCTGAAAGACTTTGGCAAGCAGACCAAGGTCATCAGTGTTGTGCCTTCTATTGATACAGGGATTTGTGATACCCAGACCCGTCGCTTCAATCAGGAACTGGCTGACCGTGACAATACGGTTGTTATTACGGTTTCAGCAGACCTCCCCTTTGCCCAAAAACGCTGGTGTGGCGCTGCAGGTTTGGAAGATGCCATCACCCTGTCTGATTACTATGACCATGCCTTTGGTAAATCCTACGGTGTGCTCATGCGGGAGTGGAATTTGCTGGCGCGTGCGGTCTTTGTCCTCAATGCCGACAATGAAATCACCTACGTAGAATACTTGGATAATGTCAACGAACATCCAGACTATGATGCGGCTTTGGAGGCTGTTAAATAAAGATATAACGGTGCCGGAACAGGCATCGTTTTTTGATGGAATATTTTTGTCTAATTTGATATACTAAATTTATCAAAAACAAGGAGGGTCTTTTATGGAAAAGACACAGATTATTCAAGACGTTTTGGCCCTCATTCAAGACTTGAATCGGGCCTTTCAAGCAGATAAAGTAGGAACAGCTGATGAACAACGGTTCCAACATAATCTGACAGAGACGACACGCATATTGTCGGAGGCCAAGTCGGTTACCAATACAGAACTGATTGCGATTGAGAAATTTTATCGTTCGACCAGTTTTTTGGTTGGACTGGGCGACCTGCGATTGAGTGAAACCAGCAGGCAGGCTTGGCGGGCATTTGACCGATATTACTACGAAACGATCAGAGAAGAACTCAAACTCTATGGCGGCTCTGCTATTGCCCAAGTGTAAAAGATGAAGGAGAGGGTGAAAACCCTCTTTTGTGCTATAATAAGTAGTAAGAATACAGTTTTTAGGAAGAGAAGAAGCGAGGTGTATCATGTCCTATATCCAAGTAAAGAATTCGTCAAAATACTACCAAATGGGAGATGCGACCATTGTGGCCAATGATGGTGTGTCCTTTGAGATTGAGCAGGGTGAGCTGGTCATCATTCTGGGTTCATCTGGTGCGGGCAAATCCACTCTGCTCAATATCTTAGGTGGCATGGACAGCAACGACGAGGGGGAGGTTTGGATTGACGGTGTGGATATCGCCAAGCTGTCAAGTCATGAACTGACCAATTATCGTAGAGATGATGTAGGTTTTGTATTTCAATTTTATAACTTGGTTGCCAATCTGACCGCCAAGGAAAATGTGGAACTGGCAGCAGAAATCGTCAAGGATGCCTTGGATGCCGAGGAGGTCTTGGAACAGGTCGGACTCGGTCACCGAATCAATAATTTCCCTGCTCAGCTTTCAGGCGGTGAACAACAACGTGTGGCCATTGCCCGTGCTGTTGCCAAAAAGCCTAAAATTTTGCTTTGCGATGAACCAACTGGCGCTCTGGACTACCAAACAGGTAAGCAGGTTTTACAAATCCTACAAGATATGTCCCGCAAGCAGGGGGCAACGGTGATTATCGTGACCCACAATAGTTCCCTAGCCCCTATTGCAGACAGGGTCATTCGGATGCGGGATGCCCGTGTGCACTCCGTTGAGTTACACGCAGAACCACAGGATATTGCAAGCCTAGAATATTAGTGGGTGAAACTATGAAAAAGAAAATCTACTGGAAGGATATGAGACAATCTCTGCTTTCTTCCAAGGGGCGTTTTTTGTCCATATTTAGCCTGATGATGCTAGGAGCTCTAGCTTTGACAGGTCTGAAAGTAACAGCTCCCAATATGGAAAAGACGGCCCAAGCCTACATAGCCAGTCATCGAACGATGGATTTGGCAGTAATTTCAGGTCTGGGACTTAGTCAAGCTGACCTTGACGAATTAGAAACGATAGAAGGTGCTACTCTTGAAGCGGGCTACTTTAAAGATGTGGTTACTAATGAAGGTCAGACTGCAATTCGGCTGTTTTCAGCTCCCAAGACCCTATCGACCTATAAACTAGTAGAAGGGGAAGTGCCCAGCCAAAAGGGGCAAATAGCCCTATCAGCTTCTTTCAAAAATCGTTACAAATTGGACGATACTGTTCAAGTGACGGAGTCTGATAAGGATGGAAAAATCTTGACACAGACAAGTTTTACTCTTGTGGGCTTTGTCGCATCAGCAGAAATTTGGGACAATGAAACCATGGGCATGGCTGTAAGTGGTGATGGGCAGTTAGGTGGCTATGGCCTTGTTAGTCAGGATACCTTCAAATCAGAAGTTTACACTATTGCCCGTATTCGCTATGATGATTTGGTTGATTTACCATATTACAGTCAGGCCTATCAAGACAGGTTGGACCAGCACCAAGAAGACTTAGAAAAGTTATTGGCTAACAATGATGAACAACGATTGGCAACTATTCAGTCAGATGGACAGACAGATATTTCAAAAGGGGAAGAGGAAATTGCTCAGGCTCAGTCCCAGCTTGAACAGGCAGAGTCAGAACTGGAAACAGGGGAGGAGCAATTAGCGACAGGTCGCAGTGAGTTTGCGCGTGGTAGGGCTAAGGTTGTCCAAACGGAAGCTGAATTACGAGCTGCCCAAGCCCAACTATTAAAAAATAAGTTTGAATTGGAAGAAAGTAAAAAGGAATTGGACGGGCGTAAGGCTCAATTAGAACAGACTGCTTCATTTCTAGACGGCTATCAGATGGAATTAGAAATGTCAGCCCAGCAGTTAGAAGAGGCCAAGCAAGAATTGGATTCCCAAAATGCCCAACTGAGTCAGACCGCATCTCAGATTTCCACAGGGCGAGCTAGTTGGTTTCAAGCTCAGCAAGAGTTAGACCTTGAAATTGCCAATCACTTGCAAGAAGGTCAAACCCTCTCAGACTATCCTGACTTGTTGGCCAGACAGGAAGGTTTGGATGTTGAGAAAAGCCGATTAGACCAAATGGAATCTGCACATGAGCAGGCCAACCAAGCCTATTTACAAGGTTATGATTACTATCAAACCAAACAAAATGAATACAATAGCAATCTAGCCCAGTACCAAACTTGGAATCAAGAATATCAGGCAGGTTTGGCCCGTTATCAAGCAGGTTTGAGTCAGTATGAACAAGGCATTGCAGCCTACAATAAAGGAGTAGAAGACTATGAATGGGGACTGAGTCAGTTAGAGTCTTCAAATCAACTGCTCCGTCAGGAAGAACTCCGTTTGGAGGAGGCTGATAAAGAGTTAAGTCAAGCTCAATCCCAATTTTCTGATAAGAAAGCTGTGGCCGATCAAGAAATTAGCCAAGCTCAAACCGAGATTGCTCAGGCTAAATCCGACTTAAGTAAGCTGGCAAAAGCGCCCTATCAGGTCTATACTCGTTCAAGCCTACCAGGTGGAGATGGCTATACTACCTATAGCAATGCGACTAGGTCTATTGCTGCAGTGGGCAATGTCTTCCCAGTTGTTCTCTACCTTGTCGCAGCTCTAGTGACTTTTACCACCATGGCCCGTTTTGTCGATGAAGAGCGAACACAGTCAGGTATCCTCAAGGCCCTTGGTTATACGAATAGACAGATTATGGCTAAGTTCATTCTCTATGGTTTGGCGGCAGGTCTGGTAGGAACAATAGTCGGCATAATAGCAGGTAATCTCCTCTTGTCTCCACTTATTTCCGACATTATTACGCAGACAACTGTGATTGGACCAGCTAAACTTCATTTTTATCCCCTTTGGACAGGTTTAGCCTTGCTCCTATCTTTGGTTTCCTCGGTCCTGCCAGCTTACTTGGTGGCTCGTCGGGAGCTGACAGAAAAACCTGCTCAGCTACTTTTACCTAAGCCACCGGTCACAGGCTCCAGCATTTGGCTTGAAAAATGGCCGGCTATCTGGTCTCGTCTGAGCTTTACCCATAAGGTGACAGCCCGCAATATCTTCCGCTACAAGCTTCGTATGCTTATGACCATCTTTGGAGTAGCAGGGACCGTCGCCCTTCTTTTTGGAGGACTGGGTATCCGTTCCTCCATCTCAGGAGTTGTCCAACGACAGTTTGGGGAGCTGATCCATTATGATATGTTGGTGGTGGAAAATAGCAGAGCTACTGAGGAAGAGTTAGATAAGTTAACACATTTTCTTCAGTCAGATCAGGTTCGCCAATCCTTGCCAGTGGCTTTTGAACAGCTCAATCAAACGGTGGAAGAAAACGGTCAGAGAAAGAATTTATCGATTAGTCTCTACATTTCAGACCGTCGGGATTTTGGAAATCAAGTCAGTCTGGAAAGCTCGACAGGTCAGCCTATTAAACTGAGTGACAGGGGGATTGTCCTCACAGAAAAATTGGCGCAAATTTACGGGGTCTCAGTTGGTGATAAGTTATCACTGACCTTGGAAGATAAGGAAGTTTCAGTCAGGGTAGAGGCTGTGGCTGATATGTACGCAGGGCATTTTATCTACATGACAGATAGCTACTACGAACAAGTGACCGGCAAGCAGAAGACTGCCAATGCCTATTTGGTTCAATTGAAAGACAGTCAGTTGGGGCATATTCAGACTCTTGCAAGTCAACTCCTAGCGATGCCAGCAGTCAGAAGTTTGGTTCAAAATACTTCTCTTATAGACATGCTTACCACGATTGCAGGCTCGCTTCAGACCATCATGACCATTCTAGTCATCCTATCCATCTTGCTCGGCTTGGTTATTCTTTACAACCTTACAATTATCAATATGTCCGAACGGATTCGTGAATTATCCACCATCAAGGTGCTGGGCTTCCACAATAGAGAGGTGACCATGTACATCTATCGTGAAACCATTGCCCTTTCGCTGATTGGTATGTTGGTTGGACTGGTTGGCGGTATTTATCTCCACAAGCTCCTTCTTGCCATGATTGGTTCGGACAGTATCCGCTTCAATCCATCTGTCGGACTAGAAGTCTATCTCATTCCTATCTTAGCCATTAGTGGAATTTTGTCTGTTCTTGGTTGGTATGTCAATCACCATCTGAGAAAGGTTGATATGCTGGTGGCCTTGAAGTCGGTTGATTAAAACAGTCTGGGAATAGACTGTTTTAACCCGAGCCTAAAAACACGAAAGCGGATAGTCTGTATTGTGAACTAATTTGAAATATGAGAAACACAGCTATAAAGCAAAAAAATCCTAGTGCATCTAGGATTTTTCTGTAAACACAAGTCTAGAAGTGTGCTATAATCATCTCATGAAAAAAATAAGTGATTTAGGATTAACAGGTCGAAAATTAGTTGGAGAAGGTCTAATCTTAGTCTTCATCGGTATTGGATTTTTAATTGCTGGTTGGCAATTTCCAGGACTGATTCTTCGATTTGTTCACGCAGGTCTATTCTTTTTAGCTTTATATGAATTGAGCATGACATTTTTCAGAAAGAAGAAATCAAGTGAAAGTGTTATTGCGCTAGTTGGGAAGGCTGTTCTTTTCGGGATCCTAGCCAGTCTCGATTTAGCTGTTCAAATTCCCCTCTATTTCGCGGCTATTTTTGTTGGGATTTATCAACTTTTTACAGCTCTTATCAATTTCATTACTTTTTACCTATATCGAAAAGATGGGGTACAGCCACGGATTCGCTATTTAATAGATGGAATTTGGTTATTCTTACTAGGTTCAGCTTCCCTATTTGTGTCAGGCACACAGCTGGTTGTTCAAACAATTGTCATCGGAGGTTATCTGATCTTGTATGGACTAACTAATCTGCGTGATGGTTTCTTGTTTGAGGAGGCGATTGAGCAACAAAATCTTAAGCGCCATGTCCGTTTGCCTCTACCTTTATTTTTAGCAGCTTTGATTCCTCGTATGACCCTGCAAAAAGTCAATGATTACTTGGCGGATAATGAGGGACAAACGGCTCAATCTATCTATAACCGCCACAAAGAAATTGCGGAGCTTCCAGCATTAGAAGTCTTTGTGCATGTAGGTGAAGAGGGTTTTGGGGCTGTTGGACATGTTGATTTGAGCTATAAGGGACGAGTGTATGGTTATGGTTCATACGATGTCCTGTCTGAGCGTTTGGGTGGTGCGATTGGTGATGGAGTCTTGTTCAAAGCAGAGCGCCAAGCCTATATTGACTTCTGTAATCAAGAAGGAATGACCATGTTAGGTTACCAGCTGAGCTTAAGACCAGAGCAAGAAGAGGCAATAGAAACTCGATTGGCTGAAATTGATAATCTGCTTCTTCCTTGGAATCCAAGTCCTGAAAAAGTATCGAAAACGGTAGATGGGCAGCCGATTGAAATGTATGCCTATCGAATGAAAGAGGCAATACATGCGGAATTATTCAAATTTAGAAAGTCTAAATTTAAAACCTATTTCGTCCTATCTACTAATTGCGTTCTTCTGGCTGATTCTGTGATTGGACAAGCTGGAACCGATATACTTGGTATGCATGGATTTATCGCACCCGGAACCTACCAATCTTATCTGGATCAAGAATTTGAAAAGCCACATAGTTTAGTAGTCGCAAAGAACATTTATTATCGAAAAGAAAAATCCTAGTCACTGACTGGGATTTTCTGTTATTCCAGCTCTCTAAGTTCCACAAAACTCCCCCATCCATGCTATAATAGAGACATGAAAAAAAATAAATTATTATTAATCGATGGCTCTTCTGTAGCCTTCCGTGCCTTCTTTGCACTCTATAACCAAATCGACCGCTTCAAGAATGCCAACGGTCTGCATACCAACGCCATTTACGGCTTCAATCTCATGCTGGACCACATGATGAAGCGGATTGAGCCGACCCACATTCTTGTGGCTTTTGATGCTGGAAAGACCACTTTCCGTACGGAGATGTATGCAGACTATAAGGCAGGTCGTGCCAAGACTCCAGACGAATTCCGTGAGCAGTTTCCTTTTATCCGTCAGATGTTGGATGCCATGGGAGTCAAGCATTACGAACTGGATCAGTATGAGGCAGACGATATTATCGGTACCTTGGACAAAATGGCAGAGCGGACAGACATCCCTTTCGATGTGACCATTGTTAGCGGTGATAAGGATTTGATCCAGCTGACTGATGAGAACACCGTAGTCGAAATTTCCAAGAAAGGCGTTGCCGAATTCGAAGAATTTACCCCAGCCTACCTCATGGAAAAAATGGGGATTAGCCCTACTCAGTTTATTGACCTCAAGGCTTTGATGGGAGATAAGTCCGATAACATTCCTGGCGTGACCAAAATCGGTGAAAAAACAGGTCTAAAACTCCTGACAGAATTTGGTTCTTTGGATGGTATCTACGAAAACATTGACAGCATGAAGGCTTCTAAGATGAAAGAAAACCTGATTGCTGATAAGGAGAAGGCCTTCCTATCTCGTACACTTGCTACCATTGATACTCAGGCACCAATCGAAATTGGTCTGGATGACATTGTTTATCAAGGCCCCAAGGTGGATGAACTGGGACAATTTTATGATGACATGGGCTTCAAACAATTAAGGGCTCAGTTAGGTACGACCAGCTCGCAAGAGGAAGCGGTGCTCGATTTCCAAATCGTAACGGAAATCAGCCCCGCTATGCTCAAACAAGACCAGTTTTTCTATTTTGAAATCTTGGGTGAAAATTATCACCGAGAGGATTTGGTTGGTTTAGCTTGGGGAGATAAGGAGAAAATCTATGTCGGAGGGCCTGAGCTACTTGATAGTCCAGTCTTGCGTGACTTTTTAGAAAGCCAAACCATAAAAACCTATGACTTTAAGCGTGGAAAAGTTCTTCTCGACCGAAAAGAGATTAAGCTACCTCCAGCTACTTTCGATAGCCGTCTAGCCAAATACTTGCTTTCCACCGTTGAGGACAATTCCCTAACAACCATTGCCAACCTCTATGGTCAGACCAGTCTTGTTCCAGATGAGGCAGTTTATGGCAAGGGTGCTAAGTTAGACTTGCCAGAACGCGAGATCTTTTTCCCACACTTGGCACGTAAGGTTCAGGTTTTGATTGAGACAGAAGAGCCGATGTTGACCAAATTAGAAGAAAATCAGCAATTAGATCTTTTGTTTGACATGGAGTTGCCACTAGCAAATGTTTTAGCTAAGATGGAAATTGCTGGTATTAAAGTGGAAGCTGAGACTCTCAAAGCTATGCAATCTGAAAACGAAGTTTTGATTGACCAGTTGACCAAGGAAATCTATGAACTAGCTGGTCAGGAATTTAATATCAATTCGCCTAAGCAGCTTGGGACCATTCTCTTTGAAGATATGGGACTACCATTGGAATATACCAAGAAAACCAAGACAGGCTATTCAACAGCAGTAGATGTCTTAGAACGATTAGCGCCAATTGCACCAGTTGTTTCAAAAATCTTGGAATACCGTCAGATTACCAAGCTTCAATCAACTTATGTAGTCGGCTTGCAGGATGCCATTTTAGAAGATGGTAAGATCCATACCCGCTATGTACAGGATTTGACACAAACAGGTCGTCTATCTTCAACGGACCCTAACTTGCAAAATATTCCTGTTCGTCTAGAACAAGGGCGCTTGATTCGTAAGGCATTTGTGCCATCGCTTGAAAATAGTGTCCTTTTGGCATCGGACTATTCACAGATTGAATTGCGCGTCTTGGCTCATATTTCTCAGGACCAGCATTTGATTGAGGCCTTCCAGCAAGGTGCAGATATTCACACTTCGACAGCTATGCGGGTCTTCGGTATCGAAAAAGCTGAGTATGTGACACCAAATGACCGTCGGAATGCCAAGGCTGTAAACTTCGGTGTCGTCTATGGTATTTCAGATTTCGGTTTATCTAATAACTTGGGGATTACACGTAAGGAAGCTAAAGCCTATATCGATACCTATTTTGAACGCTTCCCAGGAATTAAGAATTACATGGAAACCATTGTTCGTGAGGCACGTGATAAGGGGTATGTAGAGACGATTTACAAACGCCGTCGTGAATTACCAGATATAAACTCTCGCAATTTCAATGTCCGTAATTTTGCGGAACGAACAGCCATCAACTCACCAATTCAAGGTTCGGCCGCAGATATTCTCAAAGTAGCCATGATTAATCTCGACAAGGCTTTGACTGAAGCAGGTCTTGCGACACGTATGTTATTGCAAGTACACGATGAGATTGTTTTGGAAGTCCCAGTGGCAGAGCTAGAAACGGTAAAAGCCATGGTAAAAGAGACTATGGAATCGGCGATTAGCCTGTCTGTACCATTGATTGCGGATGAAAATGAAGGTTCAACATGGTATGAAGCAAAGTAAGAAAGGAAAAAGTATGAAAAAATTAATTCTTTGTATTGGTCTATGTAGTCTTCTACTTGCAGGTTGCGGAAAAGCATCGCAGAAGACTGAGAAAACACCAGCTTCTTCAGGGGAAGAGTTTTCAACCACCTTACCGATTTTGCAAGAAAAACAGGATACTACGAACGAACAGTTCAATGTTTTAGCAAATGCAGAGGTTGTAGCTGTTAATAGTACACCACCTGCCGACGAAACACAAAAAGGCCACAAGATTTATGCGGCCAATAATGGTGTTGCTGAAAAAGATGAAAATGGGAATATCAAGGAATATTTCCGTTATTATGATGTGCCATCTACTTGGACAATTAATGCAGAAAATACTAAGGATGAGACGGTCGCTGCAGTCTACGATGTTAAAGAGGGGGGAAGCAATTACATGGTTCAAATCTATAATATCAATGCTTTTAATCAGTCTCCATTGGAAGACGGTCGCAATATGACGCCGGAGGAATTAGAAGCACGGATGGTTGAAACAAATCATTCTTTCAGTGAAAAGACGGTTGTCACAATCAATGGTCAGGAATGGCAGGTTGGGCGACAGTTATTAACAGATCAAAAATTAGCTCGTCTGACTTTTTATCGGATGGAATCAACAGCTGCTTATGATGACTCCGTGGTTGTGGGTTCAATCTATTATTCCTTAGATCCAGGAGATGATAAAAAGCGTACCAATCTTAAAAAGGTTATCGGCCAAGTTAAGGATGTTGTGTACCAAATTGCTAAAAAATAATCAAGGTAGACAAGCTATAATCAGTAACGAGTTAAAACTGACAAGATTGTGTTATAGCACACCTTATTCATTAAGCTTTTATTGATTCTAACATTTAATATACATTAAAGGAGGTCTCTATGTCTTATTCCTTCCAAAATCCTAGTCAGGACATTATCTTTGACTATCTGAAAAATGCTAAGACCATTGCAGTGGTCGGTTTGTCTAGTCGAGAAGAGACGGCAGCCTACCGCGTTTCCAAGCTCATGCAGGAAGCGGGCTATAAAATTATTCCAGTTAATCCCAAGGCTGCTGGTGGGACTATTTTAGGCGAGTTGGTCTATAGTAGTCTAGCAGAGATTGACCAACCTATTGATATTGTAGATGTTTTCCGCAGAAGTGAATTTTTACCAGAGGTAGCACAGGAATTTATCCAGTCGAACGCCAAAGTTTTCTGGGCTCAACTCGGTTTAGAAAGCCAAGAAGCAGAAAAACAATTGCGTCAGGCAGGTCGTAACGATATTGTCATGAATAAATGTATCAAGATTGAATATCTTGAAATGAAAGAACAATACTAATAAGTCGGGTATATTTATCCGACTTTTTTCATCGAAAAAGCAGCTCAATGAACCATTGAACTGCCGGATGACTCTAAGGAGGAGCACTTAGAATTGGAATAAATTACTACACATGGCGTAAAAAATAGAAAGGAAGAAATCTGCTCCAATACCAAGCAGGCTAAAATAGTCCTTTGTCGCTCCTCAGTCATAGTATAACACAATCCAAATGTTTGTACCAATTATTACTATATTTTTTTTCTTAAATATAGACATAAAAGCGTATATAAAAATAAGAGCAAATATCGCTCTTATTTTATACGTAACTCATTTTCTTAGCCTGATCATCTAAAATTTCTTCATGGAAGTGCATTTGTGCAGCATAGTGATACGGCCATACATATAAACCAGCCAGGCCAAATGTAATAATGACAAGAAGGAACCAGCCGATGAAGGATAAATCAAGTGTAAAGCGTTTAAACTTGTAACCTTTCATCAACTTTCGACTAGATTTAATGATTGAAAAGGCACCTGTATATTCTTCGCGTTCCAATTGTTCAAACAAGATATATTCTACCTGTGAGTAAGCATAGATTTGTGGAATATAAAGAGCAATTCCTAAAACCATAAGTAGGATACCTCCCATGGCCATTAGCCCTAGTATGGCAAGGATTTCCATAGGAAGTGCATCAGGGTCTAAGGATTGACTGGATGCAGCTATAATCGTAATCATCGTTCCAGCACCGATAAGTAGACCGATACCAAGGTAAAACAGTAGTCCCCAAAGGAAGAGCAAGAAACTTTTTAAAATGTAAGTTCGAAAGATTTTCCAGAAATCTTTATGATTGAAAATGCTCAAGGAATCTTTGAATGATGTGGTAGTTTTGCCCCCTTTGATGATATTGAAGATAGTCCATATGACTGATAATGACAACATTCCTAGTAGCAATCCGTAAAATACTGGAAACAAAGAGGTAGAAATAAAGTAGCTCGGACTAGCAAGTTCCTCAGCCGACACTCCAGCAAGGCTATTGCGAGAGAAAGAAATTAACTGAACGATAACAGAAATAGTGACGGGGATGACGGCCACTTGATAGATACCAGGTGTCTCGTTTAGCGTTTGGCGAGCCCGCTCACGTATATTAGAAATTGTAAACATCTACATAACCTCCTTACCCAACATTGTAACATAATTCTAGATGACAAGCTAGGCTTTTTTTGATAGACTAGAAGGTGCTGTGGGAATTTGTCAGTTTGTTGTGATGCGCCTATCTATTTACTATTAAATAAGTAGAAGAAAAGGCAAATATCACTGAAATAAGCGAGAACATTAAAGACATTCTGATAGATTAGACCATGCAAGATTGAGAAACTGTATTTCCAGGTAAAGTGCTTTTATGGATGGTATGAAAGAGCTGAACTGTGAATCCAGAACTAATATCCTAGGACTGTTTTTCCTAGCGGGAGGTAAATAAAACATGACAGATGTTCCAATCAAGTATCGCTTGATTAAGAAAGAAAAGCACACAGGTGCACGTTTGGGCGAAATCATTACCCCACACGGGACCTTTCCAACCCCCATGTTTATGCCAGTTGGAACTCAGGCAACGGTAAAAACCATGTCGCCTGAAGAATTGAAAGCGATGGGTTCAGGAATTATCCTATCTAATACCTATCATTTGTGGCTTCGTCCAGGTGACGAATTGGTGGCGCGTGCAGGTGGTTTGCATAAATTTATGAATTGGGATCAACCGATTTTGACTGACTCAGGTGGTTTCCAGGTTTATTCTTTGGCGGATAGTCGCAATATCTCAGAAGAAGGTGTGACCTTCAAAAACCATCTCAATGGTAGTAAAATGTTCTTGTCACCTGAAAAAGCTATCTCAATTCAGAATAATCTTGGTTCGGATATTATGATGAGCTTTGATGAGTGTCCGCAGTTCTACCAGCCTTATGACTATGTAAAAAAATCCATCGAAAGAACAAGTCGTTGGGCAGAACGTGGTCTCAAGGCTCACCGCCGTCCGCATGACCAAGGTTTATTTGGTATTGTCCAAGGTGCTGGTTTTGAAGATCTTCGTCGCCAATCAGCCCATGATTTGGTTAGCATGGATTTTCCAGGATACTCTATTGGAGGATTGGCTGTTGGTGAAACACATGATGAAATGAATGCTGTACTGGACTTCACGACCCCTCTTTTACCGGAGAATAAACCACGCTATCTCATGGGTGTTGGAGCACCAGATAGCTTGATTGATGGCGTAATTCGTGGGGTTGATATGTTTGACTGTGTATTACCAACACGTATTGCGCGTAATGGAACCTGTATGACCAATCGTGGACGTCTTGTAGTGAAAAATGCCCAGTTCGCTGAGGACTTTACACCGTTAGATCCAGAGTGCGATTGCTACACATGTAAAAACTATACACGTGCGTATCTCCGCCATTTACTTAAGGCCGACGAGACGTTTGGTATTCGTTTGACAAGTTATCACAACCTCTACTTCTTGATTAATTTGATGAAAAATGTCCGTCAAGCAATCATGGATGACAACCTTTTGGAATTCCGTCAAGACTTTATGGAAAAATACGGTTACGGTAAAAACGGCAGAAATTTCTAGAATAAACAACCTCCTACAGATTTGTAGGAGGCTATTTTTTATCCTTCAAAATACAGTAATTCTTTTGGTGTTTTTGTAAAGACTTCAAAGCCATTTTTGGTAACGTAACCACAATCCTCGATACGAACACCAACTTTTCCAGGGATGTAAATACCTGGTTCGACAGAGAAACACATACCTTCTTCGATGACCAAATCATTGCCTTCCATAATCGATGGGAATTCATGGACACTCATTCCCAAACCGTGACCGAGTCGGTGGTTGAAGTACTCGCCATAACCTGCTTTTTCAATCACAGAGCGAGCGGCATAGTCAATCTCGCCAGCAGTCACACCAGGCTTAATCATATTGACAGCTGCCATGTGAGCCTCCAGAGTCAAGTTGTAAATATCTTTTTTAAACTGATCGGGTTTACCGACAGCGACAGTCCGTGTCATATCAGACGTATAGCCCAAAGCTTCCACGCCTAGGTCGAACAATAGCAGAGCGTTATTCTCGATTTTGTTTGTTGAGGGAATACCATGTGGATTTGCGGCATTGTCACCTGTTAAGACCATGGTCTCAAAGCTCATTTTTGAGATGCCTTGCTTTTTCATTTCAAATTCAATCTGAGCAATAATATCAGTTTCAGTTACATCGAGTGAGATGTTATTGAAACCAACCTGCATAGCCTTATCTGCAAACTCTCCAGCAACCAGCATTTTTTCAATTTCATCACGAGACTTGATCAATTTCATAGTATTAATCAGAGGTGTAATGTCTGAAAATGGTTGGCTAAAGATAGACTGAAGACCATGGTAGCGGGTTAAATTCAAATTATCAAATTCTGCACAGATTGCTGAGAAAGATTTTTGTGGCAATTTGCTCTTGATAATCTGCCATGGATTTTCTGAGTCCATATAGCCGGCTACAGGAAAATCAACAGTCGCAACCGCACGCTCTACATCCAAGGCAGGGAGAAAGAGTAGTGAGTCGTGGTCAGGCATAACAAAGAGCATCATGTGGCGTTCATGAGGATCACTATGATAGCCAGTCAGATAATAGATGCTAACTGGATCAGAGAAGATGGCCAAGTCCATTTTGTTGGCTTCTAAGTAGGATTTAACATGATGTAATTTTGACATAGTGGAGACCTTTCTAGCATGTAGTGGTAAAAAAAGTGAAATTTTCGTTTATTATATAGACTATTGTTTCAAAAAATGAAAAAAATTGCAAGTATTATCAAAAAAATAGAGTTTATCTCTTGAAAGTGGTTTCAAAAAGTGATACACTATACTTGAGTGAAAGCGTAATTTTCATAGAACCAGAACTATTGAAAGGGAGTACATAACGTATGTTAAACACTGACGATACGGTAACGATTTATGACGTTGCCCGCGAAGCAGGTGTATCCATGGCGACAGTATCGCGCGTGGTAAATGGGAATAAAAACGTAAAGGAAAATACTCGTAAAAAAGTATTAGAAGTCATCGACCGCTTGGATTATCGTCCGAATGCTGTTGCACGTGGATTGGCCAGCAAGAAGACTACCACTGTGGGGGTTGTGATTCCAAATATTGCTAATGCTTATTTTGCAACCTTGGCCAAAGGTATTGATGATATTGCCGATATGTACAAATACAATATCGTCCTAGCAAACAGTGATGAAAATGATGAGAAAGAAATCAATGTGGTAAATACCCTATTCTCAAAACAGGTGGACGGAATCATTTTCATGGGCTATCATTTGACAGACAAGATTCGTGCGGAGTTTTCACGCTCACGTACACCGATTGTTTTAGCTGGTACCGTGGACTTGGAGCACCAATTACCTAGCGTCAATATTGACTACGCTGCCGCTAGTGTTGATGCAGTCAATCTATTAGCTAAGAACAACAAGAAAATTGCCTTTGTATCAGGGCCGCTTGTAGATGACATCAACGGTAAAGTTCGTTTTGCAGGCTACAAACAAGGCTTGAAGGACAACGGAATCGAGTTTAACGAAGGATTGGTTTTTGAATCCAAGTATAAATACGAGGAAGGCTACGCTCTAGCAGAACGTATTTTGAATGCCGGAGCAACTGCAGCTTATGTTGCAGAAGATGAGATTGCTGCAGGTCTATTGAACGGTGTCAGTGATATGGGCATCAAGGTTCCGGAAGATTTTGAAATCATCACAAGTGATGATTCCCTAGTGACTAAGTTTACCCGTCCAAACCTGACCTCTATCAATCAGCCACTATATGATATTGGTGCAATTGCTATGCGCATGCTTACCAAAATCATGCACAAGGAAGAGTTGGAAAACCGTGAGGTAGTTCTTAACCACGGAATCAAAGTACGTAAATCAACTAAGTGATAAATATGGGAGTAGCCGGATAAGATATCTTATTACTCCGCCCCCTCACTCTATCAAACATTATAATCATTTAGTTTATCTTTTATTACTTTGACGAGCGAGGAAATATTTCCAACCTAGAACGGCCTTTAGGCTGTTCTAGCAACCTGTAGCTATTGAGGCAAACTTGCTTCGACTTATCTCCAGCCTTCAAAGGTTCGGAGAACCTTTGAAGCGAGTACTAAAAGCAAACGAAATGGCTATACTAACCGAAAACTAAAAGATTATAAAAAATAAATATAAAGCCCTCGCTAGATGTATAAGCTTAGCGAGGGCTTTGTGGTTGATTTTAAGTCTGTCACACTCTGTAAGTTGTGCGAGATGTTGAAGCGAATCTAGAGAAGCAGTACTGGACTTGTTCTCATCCTTTAGAACTGTATCAGTTAGGTGATTATTATAATTTACGTTTACGTGTAAATAACGCAATTGCAAGCCCGATAATACCACTTGTCAATAACCATAAACTTCCTTTCTCACCAGTTACTGGTAAGATTTGCTTAGCAGTTTCGGTTTTAAATGTTGAAGTCTCCTGCTTGTCTGTTTTTTCAGTTGTTGGTTTAGTGTTTGAATTTTCTTCGACTGTACCATTTTGGTTGTTCTCATTAACAGGTATCTGTTTTTTAGAGGTTTCGATATTTTCCTTCTCTTTATTAGCCATTTGCTTTTCAGGTGTTACGGCATTGTCCTTCTCATTAACAGGCATCTGTTTTTCAGAGGTTTCAACCTTATCGTTCTCTTTATTAGCCATTTGTTCTTGAGGTGTTACGACCATGTCGTTCACAATGCTTGGCATCTGTTTTTCAGAGATTACAACCTTATCGTTCTCTTTATTAGCCATTTGTTCTTGAGGTGTTACGACCATGTCGTTCACAATGCTTGGCATCTGTTTTTCAGAGATTACAACCTTATCGTTCTCTTTATTAGCCATTTGTTCTTGAGGTGTTACGACCATGTCGTTCACAATGCTTGGCATCTGTTTTTCAGAGATTACAACCTTATCGTTCTCTTTATTAGCCATTTGTTCTTGAGGTGTTACGACCATGTCGTTCACAATGCTTGGCATTTGTTTTTCAGAGGTTTCAATATTATCCTTCTCTTTATTAGTCATTTGCTTTTCAGGTGTTACGGCATTTTCGTTCACAACACTCGGCATCTGTTTTTCAGAGGTTTCAATATTATCCTTCTCTTTATTAGTCATTTGCTTTTCAGGTGTTACGGCATTTTCGTTCACAACACTCGGCATCTGTTTTTCAGAGGTTTCAATATTATCGTTCTCTTTATTAGTCATTTGCTTTTCAGGTGTTACGGCATTTTCGTTCACAACACTCGGCATTTGTTTTTCAGAGATTACAACCTTATCGTTCTCTTTATTAGTCATTTGCTTTTCAGGTGTTACGACCATGTCGTTCACAATGCTTGGCATCTGTTTTTCAGAGGCTTCAATATTATCCTTCTCTTCATTAGCTATTTGCTCTTTAGGGGGTTCGATATTTCCCTTCTCTTTACCGGTCATTGCTTCCTTAGAGACTTCATTATCAGTAATAACGCTATCCGTGGTTGGCGCTATTAACTTCCCAGGATTCAAAATATTCTCGAAGATTTGATCGCTATTTTCATAAGTCACTGTTGAGACTAGTTGTCCGTGATTGTTATCTTTCACAGTAACAGTGGCCTTAATATCTGATTTGTCATAGATAATATCGCCAAGTCCACCATCAACTTCTGAAACAGTGTAGGTATAGGTTCCCTCTTTTGTAAATGTTAGGGCACTAAAGTTTACAGAACCATCTGCTTGATTGCTTACCTTTTCGATTTCATCGCCTTTTTCATTTTTTAAAACAAATTCGAATTCACCGGTGTTTAAGGTACGTCCCTCGAGGACTTTTTTTATCGAAAGACTAGCAGCAGCTGGAGCAGGTGTATAGAAATTGTTAAAGACATTGTCATTATCAATAAATTCGATCATTGCCTGTAATTGCCCGTTTCGATCTTCTACAGTTATTTTTGCTACAATATATTTCGAATCATACTCAATACCACCAAGCTCATCTTTTACTTCTGAAATTGTATACCAGTATTTGCCAGGCTTATCGAATGATAGATTTTTAAATCTAACTTGACCCTCTTTTGTATTTTGAGCTGTATCAAGGACAGGGAGTTCCTCGCCATTCGCTTCTCTAAGCTCAAATTTAAATTCATTTTCTAGAAGCTCACGACCAAATAGTCGTACTACTGCTGGTATTTTGACATTAACCGCCTTTGAAGTAGCCTGTCCCCCATCAGGTTGTTTTGCGCTGATGATGGTATTTTTTACTTCTTGTGCCGATACATTATTCACTAGAGCAACAGTTCCAAATAATACTATTCCTGGTATTAGGAGCGATGTTCTCCATTTCTTAGTATTCATTATCCTTTTTTCCTTTCTCAAAGCATGATTTATGTAGCTAATCTGTGTCGTTATAACATGCAAATTTTACATCTAAAGTCCTCAATAAAATTTGAACACTTAGTGCCAGAATGTGCACCATTCGTAAATTATAACATCTTCTAAAAAACATTCAAGCTGTCCTTCTGTTTTTAAAATCTGTTTTATCTGTTTTTTATGTAATCATATATTTGGGATTATATTCTTTAGTATTGGCTTTAATTGATACAAAATTCGTGTAGAATACAGTTTAAAATATGAAAAAATGTAAAAAAGGGCTATAATGGTATTATGAAAGTACTATTGTATTTAGAAGGTAAAACTGTTTTAGAGAAATCAGGAATTGGCCGGGCACTTCAACACCAGATGGAAGCGCTAGATATGGCAGGCATTCCTTATACAACAGACCTGCTGGGAGATTACGATGTCATTCATATCAATACCTATGGTCCACGCTCCTGGTTATTGCTACATGCAGCCAAACGGAGTGGAAAAAAGGTAATCATGCATGGACATTCCACGAAGGAAGATTTTCAAAATTCCTTTATCGGTTCGAATACCCTAGCTCCTTTTGTAGGGAAATATCTAGCAAGCATGTACCAAAAGGCAGACTTTGTCATCACTCCTTCAGAGTATTCAAAAAAACTCATCCAGTCTTACGGTGTGACAACGCCAATTATAGCCGTTTCGAATGGTATTGATTTAGATAAATATAAGAAGGATGAACGCAAGGAAGCAATCTTTCGAGAGCATTTTAAAATTGAAGAAGGGCAGCCGGTTGTTGTCTGTGCAGGACTCTACTTTCGACGTAAAGGAATTGAAGACTTTGTCAAGGTAGCCGAAAAGATGCCGCATGTCCGCTTCATTTGGCTCGGTTCAATCAATAAGTGGCTGATTCCGTCATATATTAGAAAAATTGTTGAGGGAGATCATCCAGCGAATGTCGAGTTTCCAGGTTATTTTAAAGGTGCTGTTTTTCAAGGTGCAATGAGCGGAGCGAATGCCTTTTTCTTCCCATCGTATGAGGAAACAGAAGGGATTGTTGTTCTGGAAGCTCTTGCTAGTCATCAGCATGTTGTTCTAAGAGATATTCCAGTTTACGATGGTTGGATTGACGAAAACGTTGCCGAATTGGGACATACAGTGGATGATTTTGTCGATTCTATTCAGAAAATCTTAGACAAGCAGGTTGATAAACGTGAGGCGGGCTACCAGGTTGCGGTTAGTCGCTCGATTGACAATGTTTCCCACCAATTGGTGGATGCCTATCGACAAGTATTGGAGATGTAAATGCGGATTGGATTGTTTACGGATACCTATTTTCCACAGGTTTCAGGAGTCGCGACTTCGATTCGGACTCTTAAGACAGAGTTGGAGAAATTGGGACATACGGTATTTATTTTTACGACGACAGATGAGGATGTGAATCGCTACGAAGATTGGGACATTATCCGAATTCCTAGCGTACCTTTTTTTGCCTTTAAAGATCGTCGAGTGGCCTACGCAGGTTTTACAGATGCCTTAAAAATTGCAAGTCGCTATAAACTAGATATTATTCATACTCATACAGAATTTTCTTTGGGGATTTTGGGGAAAATGATTGCCAAGGAACTAGATATTCCGGTGGTACATACTTATCACACCCAGTATGAAGACTACGTACACTATATTGCCAAGGGGAGGATTATTCGTCCCGGGATGGTTAAATATTTAGTACGGGCATTTTTAAAAGATTTGGATGGGGTAATTTGTCCTAGTGAGATCGTTGAAGATCTTTTAATGAGTTACAATGTTCCGATTTCTAAACGAGTAATTCCGACAGGAATTGACTTGGCAAAGTTTGATAGACCAGAAATTGGCAAGGATGAAACAGATGAGTTGCGGGAACAGCTAGGAATTGCTAGTGATGAAACGATGTTGTTAAGTCTGTCTAGGATTTCTCACGAGAAGAATATCCAAGCAATCGTTCAGGCAATGCCAAAAATTTTGCTGGAAAATCCAAAGGTGAAGTTGGTCATTGTCGGAGGTGGACCTTATACAGATGATCTTCAGGAAATGATAGCGGAGCTTAATCTAGATGAACATGTCCAGTTGACGGGAATGATTGCACCAAGTGATACAGCACTTTATTATAAAGCTGCGGATTTCTTTATTTCTGCTTCGACCAGTGAAACACAGGGACTAACTTTCTTAGAAAGTTTAGCTTCTGGAACTCCTATTTTGGCACATAGCAATCCCTACTTAAAAAACGTTATAACAGATAAGATGTTTGGGACGCTCTTCATTCGAGAACAGGAGTTGGCAGATGCCGTCGTTGAGGCAATTGTTGCTACACCACCAATGAATCCGTATGTGCTTGATAAGAAGCTCTATGAGATTTCTTCTACGAATTTTGGACGTAAGGTTTTTGAATATTATCTAGATTTGAAGATTTCGTATGATTTTAGAAAAGAACATACTAATCAAGATAGCGTAGCAGAAGCTTTGATAAAAGAGGCTATTTACCTACCGCAAAAAGTAGTAGTTAAATCAACAGACACGACAGCAAAAATATTGAAAAAATCAGTCGAACAAGTAAAATCAATCCGGAATTTCTTTGAATAATTTGGAGGTTTCAAATGGAAAAGCTTCGGAAAGAGAGTTGGAAGAATCTGGTTTTGGCAACTCTTATTATTCTGTCCATGTATGCAGGTATTTATCTGATTGCCTTTCATCTGATTAGTGATACTATGCTTTCTAAGGAACTGGTGGTCGGAAATATATTGCTCTATACTCCCATTGTGCTATTCTTAACTGGTCTTCTTTATGGATTTTTCACGGTTTTTCTCCTAGCCTTCTTGTCTTGGTTTTACTACTTTATCCTGTAACCATCTTTTTCTTTAAGGAATGGATTATTCTCTATCAGATTGTCTACACCTTATGTGCTCTGATTGGAAATGGGATAGGAGCTCTGCTATTTTCTCTAAGAAAGAAAATGAGGAAAAATCCTTGAAAAATCAGGAAATCCTGTTATAATAGCTTTTAGAGACTTATCAATTCTAGGAAATCTTTGAGAGAGTGTGCGGTGGGTGCAAGCACATAGAGGATAGGATTGACACTACTCGGTATGATTTTATGCAAACATAAAAGGGTGGTTCCCTTATCGCCAATCTGAGGTAGTCAGGCTTTTTTGCGTGACTGCGAATGAAGGTGGAACCACGTTACGACGTCCTTTTGCGAGGGCGTCGTATTTTCTTTTGGAGGAGGAATGATGCTACCTGATGACTTATTAAGACGGTGTCAAGATGTGCGTCGTGCTTATAGAGAGTTGGAAATCAAGCACCATGACAAAGAGTGGTCTATTGATGAGGACCTCTTGGCTTTGACCAATGATATTGGCAACATGAACCGACTGATTATGACCAAGCAGGGTCGTTACTATGACGAAACGCCTTATACCTTGGAGCATAAAATGGCTGAAAATATCTGGTGGTTGATCGAATTAGCCGACCGCCTGGATATTGATATTCAAAAAGAAATGGAAACCTTTTTAGCTCAAAAAGAAGAGTTATTGGGGATTAAAAATAAATAAAAAGGAGATAAACATGATTAAAATTACTTTCCCAGATGGTGCTGTTCGCGAGTACCAGGCTGGTGTGACTACTTTTGAAATTGCAGAGAGCATCAGCAAGTCTTTGGCAAAAAAGGCTCTTGCTGGTAAGTTCAATGGTAAATTGATTGACACTACTCGTGCCATTGACGAGGACGGCACGCTTGAAATTGTAATGCCTGACCACGACGATGCCTTGGACATCTTGCGTCACTCAGCAGCTCATTTGTTTGCCCAAGCGGCTCGTCGCCTTTTCCCAGACATTAAGTTGGGCGTTGGTCCAGCCATTCAGGACGGTTTCTACTATGATACGGACAATGCGGCTGGTCAGATTTCAAATGAAGATTTGCCACGCATTCAGGAAGAAATGATGAAGATTGTCAAGGAAAACTTCCCTTCTGAACGTCGTGAAGTGACTAAGGAAGAAGCTCTTGAAATCTTCAAAAACGATCCTTACAAGTTGGAATTGATTCACGAGCACTCTGATGACGAGGGCGGTTTGACCATCTATACGCAGGGTGAATACGTTGACCTCTGTCGTGGTCCACACGTTCCGTCAACGGGTCGTATCCAGATTTTTGAATTGCTCAATGTGGCTGGTGCTTACTGGCGTGGTAAGAGTGAAAATCCAATGATGCAACGTGTTTATGGTACAGCTTGGTTTGACAAGAAAGACCTCAAGGCCTACCTTCAAATGCGTGAAGAGGCTAAAGAGCGTGACCACCGTAAACTTGGTAAGGAATTGGATCTCTTCATGATCAGCCAAGAAGTTGGTCAAGGTTTGCCATTCTGGTTGCCAAATGGGGCGACTATCCGTCGTACCTTGGAGCGTTACATCACAGACAAGGAATTGGCTTCTGGTTACCAGCACGTTTACACACCACCATTGGCTTCTGTTGAACTCTATAAGACTTCAGGTCACTGGGAGCATTACTCAGAAGATATGTTCCCAACTATGGACATGGGCGACGGTGAAGAGTTTGTTCTTCGTCCGATGAACTGTCCACACCACATTCAAGTTTACAAAAACCATGTGCGTTCTTACCGTGAGTTGCCAGTGCGTATCGCTGAGCTTGGTATGATGCACCGCTATGAAAAATCTGGTGCATTGACTGGTTTGCAACGGGTACGTGAGATGACCCTCAACGACGGTCATATCTTTGTGACACCTGAACAAATCCAAGAAGAGTTCAAAAAAGCTCTCCAGTTGATTATTGATGTGTACGCAGATTTCAACCTCAACGACTACCGTTTCCGCCTGTCTTATCGTGACCCAGAGGACAAAGAGAAGTACTATGACAACGATGAGATGTGGGAAAATGCCCAGCGGATGTTGAAAGGTGCCATGGATGAAATGGGCGTGGACTACTTTGAAGCAGAGGGTGAAGCAGCCTTCTACGGTCCGAAATTGGATATTCAGGTGAAAACTGCCCTTGGTAACGAGGAAACCCTGTCAACCATTCAGTTGGACTTCCTCTTGCCAGAACGCTTTGGCTTGACCTATATCGGTGCTGACGGTGAGGAGCACCGCCCAGTTATGATTCACCGTGGTGTTATCTCGACTATGGAACGTTTCACTGCTATCTTGATTGAAACCTACAAGGGTGCCTTCCCAACTTGGTTGGCTCCAACACAAGTGACCATGATTCCAATCTCTGTGGAAGCTCACTTGGACTACGCTTGGAAGGTTGCCAAAGAATTGCAAGACCGTGGCGTTCGAGTACACGTGGATGAACGCAACGAGAAGATGCAATACAAGATCCGTCAGAGCCAAACCAGCAAGATTCCATACCAACTCATCGTGGGTGACAAGGAAATGGAAGACAATGCTGTCAACGTTCGTCGCTACGGAAGTAAGGCAACACAAACTCAGTCTGTATCAGAATTTGTGGACCATATCCTAGCAGATATTGCCCGCAAGTCACGTCCAGCTGAAGCAGCTGAATAAATAAAGCAAGAAGTCCGAAAGGGCTTCTTTTTTGACAGCAAAAACTCCCAACCGATTGGCTGGGAGAAATTTCATTCTATACTGCTCGCCCAAGACTTAGCCACATAACGTGACAGGCTTGAAATAGCAAAGTTGATACTGAAGTAAATCAGGGCAACCATAATGTAGAGAGCAAAGACTTGCTCCGCCTCAAAGTAGCGTCCCATGAGGATTTGACTCGAACCGAAGAGTTCTTGCAAAGCGATAACGGAGTATAGGAAACTGGTATCCTTGATAACCGTCACAATCTGAGAGATGATGGCGGGCAGCATCTTGCGAATGGCCTGTGGCATGATGATATAGACCATGATTTGCACTGGGGTAAAACCCTGTGACAAACCAGCTTCGGTCTGGCCCGGTCCGATGGCGTTGAGACCACCACGGATAATCTCGGCCATGGCTGCCGTGGTAAAAATAGTAAAAGCAGTAATACCAGCAGGCGTTGACTTCATTTGGAAGACTAAGAAGACGGTGAAAATCCACAGCAAGTTTGGTACATTACGCACAAATTCGATATAGATGGTTGCAATCCACTTGAAAATTGGATTTTTCCCATTGCGCATGATGGCGAGAATCATTCCGAAAAGAATGGACAGGATTACCGAAATGCTTGAGATATAAAGGGTTAACTTCAATCCGCTCCACAAGAGTTGGAAGGTTGAAGGTTTGAGTAATTCTAAAACATAATTCATCGTTCAACCTCCTTTTAGTGTGAAAAGGCTGACTTATTCTTTTCTTCAATGCGACGTCCCCAGCTTGCGACGGGGAAGCACATGATGAAGTAAAGGAAAGCAGCACCAGCAAAGGCTGGGATGTAGTTGGCATTCATGGCAGACCAAGATTTTGTCATAAACATAATATCAGCTCCAGAGATAATGGCAACAGTAGCCGTATTCTTAATTAAGTTTACTACTTGGTTGGTCAAAGGTGGAAGAATGGTCGGAATGGCCTGTGGTAAAATGATGATTCGCATGGTTTCAGACTGAGTAAATCCTTGTGAAAGTGCGGCTTCAGTTTGCCCAGTAGGCACAGCCTCAATCCCTGCACGAATGACCTCTGCGATATAAGCACCGTGATAGAGTCCGACGCAGATAACAGCTGTCCAGTAGATGGATGGCATGAGAACATAATTTGAAATCAGTGGAAGTCCATAATAAACAATCATGAACTGAACCAAAAGCGGCGTGTTCTGATAGTATTCAACATAGACACGTGCGATGATTTTTAAAACTTTATTTTTACTTGAAGAGAGACTACCAAAGACAATTCCTAAAAACATGGCCATGATAAAGGCTCCGACAGAAATGGCTAAGGTAAAGAGAAAACCTTGGAAAAAGATTGGAAAATCTTTGAAATAACTGACCCAATTCTCCCAAGCGTAAGGACTAGTTGTTAAAACTGTCATATTGTTTCACCTTTCTATTCGTCAGTTTCTGTGACTGGTTTGAGACCATTGGCATCATAGATGCTTTGTAGGCTACCATCGGCAGTCCATTTTTCTACGAGACTATTTAAGTAGTTGTTAAGGTCTTTGTTAGATAATTTAGTAACAATTCCATAGTCAGAAGCTGAGAAGCTAAAGTCCATGAGTTCAGATTTCGAACTGATATACCCAGCAAGGATAGATTGGTCTACAGAAAATGCGTCTGTACGGTGAGCACGTAGCGAGACAGAGAGTTCTGGATAAGAACCAAGCTCTGCAAAATTGACAGTGATACCGTATTTGTCTGCTAGTTCAGAGATGAGGGTACGTGTAATGGAACCCTGAGCTACACCGATTGTCTTTCCATCCAGGTCGGTGAATGTCTTAATTCCACTATCCTTATTGACCAAGAAGCCAACGGCATCTGTGTAATAAGGAGTTGTGAAATTGTAGAGCAACTTACGTTCCTCAGTGATGGTAAAAGTTGCGATGACCATATCCACTTGACTGTTATCAAGAAGTGGTCCTCGGGTTTGCGCTGTAACGGGAGTAAATTCGATATCTACACCTAATTCGTCTGCAATTTTGCGAGCAATATCAATCTCCATTCCCTCGAATTCACCAGTATCAGGGTTCTTGTAGCCAAAGTTTGGGACGTCCTGTTTCACTCCGACGCGGAGCACGCCTCTATCGATGATAGCTTGAACTTGATCACTATTAGTAATGGATGCGGGTGTTTCTGTTTGAGCTACTGGTTGTTTTGCGAAAACGAGAAGAATAAGTCCAAAGACCAATAATCTAATTGCAAAGAAAATGTTGATTTTTTTCTTATCCATAGACTTCCTCCTAGAGTTTTACTTTGTCAGATTCGTGGTTGATAATCTTACTGAGGAATTGTTGGGCACGAGGCTCTGTCGGATTGTCAAAGAAGCCATTCACATCTGTTGTATCAACTAAAACTTCTCCCTCAGCCATGAAGATGATGCGATCAGCTACTTCACGGGCAAAGCCCATTTCGTGTGTTACGACAATCATGTTCATCCCGTCACGTGCCAATTTTTGCATAACTGCAAGTACATCTCCGATAGTTTCTGGGTCCAAGGCAGATGTTGGTTCATCGAAGAGTAGAAGCTCAGGTTTCATAGCTAAGCCGCGAGCGATGGCAACACGTTGTTTTTGGCCTCCGGATAGCATAGCAGGGTAGGAATCCTTCCGATCCCAGAGGTTAACAAATTCAAGATACTTTTGAGCGGTTTTTTCAGCTGTAGCCTTATTGATTCCCAAAACCTTAATCGGTGCCAAGGTAACATTTTCTAACACGGTTTTGTGTGGGTAAAGGTTGAAATGCTGGAAAACCATGCCAACTTCTTTGCGAAGTGATACGAGCTCTTTGATAGAAGTAGAGGAAATATCATGTCCATTGACGATGAGCGTTCCTTCATCAATTGCCTCTAAACCGTTAATCGTGCGAATGAGAGTAGATTTTCCGGATCCGGAAGGTCCAAGGAGAACGACAACCTGTCCAGGTTCGAATTCCAAGTTGATATTGCGTAGGGCGTGGTAGTCACCATAGTATTTATTGACATCTTTAAATTCTACTAAAGCCATAAAATTCTCCTTGCATACTGTTTTTTAGGTATTCCCATCTTAGCATTGCCTATATACAATGTCAAGTAAATTCTGACAATTTAATGTGTTGTATGTTATAAAATGTGACATCACCGTGTCAGATGGTTTTGAAATATGAATTTTTTAGGTAAGTCTGATATAATAGAAGAAATAAAGCAAAGGTAAGATTCTAATGAAAAAAATATTAATTGTAGATGATGAAAAACCAATCTCAGATATTATTAAGTTTAATATGACGCGTGAGGGATATGAAGTTGTGACAGCTTTCGATGGACGTGAAGCCTTGGAAGTATTTGAGGCTGAGTTTCCTGACATTGTCATTTTGGACTTGATGTTGCCAGAATTGGACGGACTAGAGGTTGCTCGAACGATTCGTAAGACCAGCAATGTTCCAATCTTGATGTTATCTGCTAAAGATAGCGAATTTGATAAGGTTATCGGGCTTGAAATAGGGGCGGATGATTATGTGACCAAGCCCTTCTCTAATCGCGAATTACAGGCGCGTGTTAAGGCTCTTCTTCGTCGTAGTGAATTGGCAGAGACGCAGACAAATATTGAGTCAACAGGAACTCCAGAGTTGGTGATTGGCGATTTGGTCATTCTGCCTGATGCGTTTGTTGCTAAGAAGCATGGTAAAGAGCTGGAGCTGACCCATCGTGAGTTTGAATTGCTCCACCATCTGGCCAAACACTTAGGTCAGGTTATGACTCGAGAACATCTATTGGAAACAGTTTGGGGTTATGATTACTTTGGTGATGTCCGCACGGTGGATGTAACGATTCGTCGTCTGCGTGAGAAAATTGAAGATACACCAAGCAGACCAGAATACATTCTTACTCGTCGCGGAGTGGGATATTTTATAAAAGGAAATGATTAATCAATTACGTTATTTAATGACCACGGCAGAATTTTGGTTTGTTGTCATTTTGATTGGCTTTCTAATTGCTCTGACGGTCCTTTTGATTGAAAACTATTGGGATAATAAGCAAATTAAACAACTCAATCAAAAAGTCAATGCCTTAATTGAGGGGAATTATGCAGATCTGTTAGACATGAGGGGAAGTCCTGAAATCACAGACATGGCTAATTCCCTCAATGATTTGTCCGAGGTCATCCGCTTAACTCATGATAATTTAGAACAAGAAAAGACACGTCTGACGTCCATCCTGTCCTATATGAGTGACGGTGTTATTGCTACAGACCGTATCGGACGGATCATCATGATTAACGATATGGCCCAGAAACAGTTGGGGTTATCTAACCCAAAGCAGGAGCAGTATCACCTGCTAGAGGTTTTAGATTTATCAGACCGTTATACATTGAGAGATTTGTTGGCTCAGACACCTGAGATTGTGATTGATCACACCAATGAAAACGAAGAATTTCTGACTTTACGCGCTAATTTTGCAACGATTCGTAGTGAGAGTGGTCTGATTTCTGGCCTGGTTGTCGTCTTGCATGATATGACCGAGCAGGCCAAGGAAGAACGGGAACGTAGGCTGTTTGTGTCAAATGTGAGTCATGAATTGCGTACGCCATTGACTTCCGTTAAATCCTATCTAGAGGCTCTGGATGAGGGAGCGCTGACGGAGTCTGTGGCGCCGAGTTTTGTTAAGGTATCCTTAGATGAGACCAACCGCATGATGCGGATGATTACAGATCTCCTTAGCTTATCGCGCATTGATAATCAAGTTGGTCAGATAGATGTCGAACTGATAAACTTTACTGCTTTTGTGACCTTTATTCTTAACCGTTTTGACCAAATGAAAAATGCTGATTCAGATAAGGTCTATACGATTGTTCGTGACTATCAAATCAGTCCTATTTGGGTTGAGATTGATACAGATAAGATGACTCAGGTTTTAGATAATATCTTAAATAATGCCATTAAATATTCGCCAGACGGCGGGACAATTACCTTCAGCATGAAGACCACAGATAGCCAGTTGATTGTATCCGTATCAGACGAAGGTCTGGGGATTCCGAAAGCAGATTTACCTAGAATTTTTGACCGATTTTATCGCGTAGACAAGGCACGATCTCGTGCCCAAGGTGGTACAGGTCTTGGTTTAGCTATTGCAAAAGAAATCGTAAAACAACATAAGGGCTTTATCTGGGCTAAAAGCGAATATGGTCATGGCTCAACGTTTACAATTGTCTTGCCGTATAGCAAGGACATCGCACTAGATGAGTGGGATGATTCAGATGAGGAAGAATAGGAGAATATGATCGGAAAAGGTTTTAATTATAGTATTTTAGCTTCGGGGTCCAGCGGGAATTGTTTTTACCTAGAAACAGATAAAAAGAAAATCTTAGTGGATGCTGGCTTATCAGGGAAAAAGATTACCAGTCTTTTGGCGGAAATTGATCGAAAGCCTGAGGATATTGATGCTATCCTGGTAACGCATGAACATAGCGATCACATCCATGGTATCGGTGTTTTAGCACGTAAGTATGGCATGGACATTTATGCCAATGAATTGACCTGGCAGGCTATGGAGAGCAAATTGGGCAAGATTGATGTGGCTCAAAAACATATCTTCGAATTGGGTGCTATGAAGACTTTTGGCGACCTAGATATTGAGTCATTTGGAGTTAGCCATGATGCTGCATGCCCGCAATTTTACCGTTTTATGAAGGATGACAAATCCTTTGTTATGTTGACGGATACAGGCTATGTCAGTGACCGCATGGTTGGAATTGTAGAAAATGCCGATGCTTATTTGATTGAATCGAACCATGATATTGAAATTTTGCGCGCAGGTTCATATTCATGGAATTTGAAGCAACGGATTTTGTCAGATAAGGGCCATCTTTGTAATGAAGATGGAGCTGACGCCATGATTCGCTCGTTGGGAAATCGGACCAAAAAGATTTACCTAGGGCATTTGTCAAAGGAAAACAATATCAAGGAATTGGCTCACATGACCATGGTTAATCAGTTGGCGCAGGCTGATTTAGGAGTTGGAGTGGATTTCCAAGTCTATGACACATCGCCAGATACAGCGACTCCCTTGACCAAGATTTGACAATTGATACAAACTAAGTTATACTGAAATTACTAATTATACGAGGTGAAGTTACATGAATAATTAAGCTACTTATTAGTTGCTCTTAAAACTTGTGGTGAGGTTACATTAACTGACTATACAAGGGATAAGACTGCTCATAAGGGCTTACTATTCGTGTGACTTTTCCCATAGGGAATGGTCATGTTTTGCATGGCTTTTTTCTGTGTCCATTTTGCAGAATTGGGGCCCTTTTTGTGAAGAAAAGAGGTCTATATGGAAGTAATAAAATGTATTCGATTAGAGAAGGAATTTGCGGGACGTAGAGGCTGGGCAAAAAGCTTAACCTCGCTTCTCAGGGTTCGTGTCAACATCTCAGCGCAGTGGTTGATTGGCAGATTTGTTCGTGCTTCACACTCCAAATCTGACCTAATCAACTGTGCGGGGGCGGGAAGACGAACTCTTTTTATCTTGGTCGAGTTCTTTCCTGCTCCCAAGCAGTTGAGCCTTCAAGCTAGCTGGTCAAAAGGTTGGTTTGGTTGGAAATAACGGAGTTGGCAAGTCTACTTTTTTGAAAATCTTACTAGGACTGGATAGGGATTTTGCCGGTCAGATTGAGGTAAAAGCAGACTGGGCCTATGTACCCCAGTTACAGGAAAGGAGCTCGCTTTCAGGTGGGGAACAGGTTTGGAAGTCTATTCAAGAGGCTTTTGCCCAAAGACCACAGTTGTTAATCATGGATGAACCGACTGCCAATCTGGATCAAGAACACCAGGAAAAGCTAATCAAACAAATCAAACGCTATCGAGGTAGTCTACTAGTTGTTAGTCATGATCGGCATTTTCTCAATCAAATAGCCAGTCACATTTGGCATTTAGAAGAAGAAAAGGTTCAGGTTTATCTAGGAAATTACGAGGCGTTTGTAGAAAGTCGCCGGGCTAGGCGAGAAGGACAGCAGGAGTCTTATGAAGCCTATCAGAAAAAAGTTGCCCAAATGAAAAAAGCCCAACATGAACGTCAAGCCAAGGCTCAGAAGATGGGGAAGAGAGGGAGTGGGATAGAAGTCAACCAATTATAAAAACTTCGTCATCCCACCCCCGCACAGTTGATTAGGTCAGATTTGGAGTGTAAGAAACGAACAAATCTGCCAATCAACCACTGCGCTGAGATGTTGACGCGAACTTTGAGAAGTGAATGTGGACATTTATTCTAAATATCGTCTGAGTGGAAAGTCAGTGCCATGATGGGGTCCTATGATAGTCAAGCCAAGTCTATGGCCAAGACTGCCAAGCATTTGGAAAAACGGATAGAGCGTTTGGACAAGGTTGAACAACCTAGAAAGGAAACGTGGGTAAAGATGGAAGCGAAAGGTGCCTTGGATACGGGTCTTCACAGTCTCTTTCGCTTGCAGGCTGGTCAAGTTTTGATGGATGAAGTGTATCTATTTGATGTCCCTCAGATAGGGATGACGTTTGGAGAGAAGTTAGCCTTAGTGGGGGCGAATGGTTCTGGAAAGACTAGTTTTGTCCGAAAATTATTTAGGAAAGAATTAGCAGGCTATTATAATCCTAAGTTAAAAATTGCTTATTTTGCACAGGATTTGATAAACCTTGATGAAGAAAAGACTGCTTTTGAAAATGTTAGTTGTACCTCTCTTCAAGATAGGATGATGATTCTCAATTTATTAGGTATGTTAGGACTTTCTTGCGATAAGGCTCAGCAGAAGGTAGCAAATCTGTCTGGTGGTGAGCGTGTTCGTCTCTCCTTAGCTAAGGTATTGTTGGCGGATGCAAATCTTTTGATACTAGATGAACCGACAAATTTTCTAGATATGGCAGCTATTGAGGTTTTGGAAACATTCTTGAAAGAATATGAAGGAAGTGTCCCCTTGATTTCCCATGATCAACAGTTTGTGGAAACATCTGTTCACAGTCAATGGGAGATAGTGCAAGCTTGTCTCGTGAAGAAATCACAAGAAAATATTTTCTGAAAAGGAGGCTCTGTCTAAAAAATATTTTTTGCCTGTGGTATAATAAGAAGGATATTTCTAGAATGAGGTCTTTGAAGTGAAAAAAAGAAAGAACAAGCCTTTGGAACATGATGGAAATTTTATTTCCCTTCGTTTAAATATTTTATTTTCTATCGTGATTTTCCTTTTCCTAGTTTTGATATTGCGTCTGGCAGATATGCAGATCATCAATCATGATTTTTATAGTAATAAGCTGTCTACTGCCAGTCAGAAAATCATCAGCAATGGCTCTATTCGCGGGCAGATTTACGATGCGCAGGGAAAACCTTTGGTTGAAAACGAGATTCAGCAGGTCGTCTCCTTCACACGTCCCAACAAGATGTCTGCTCAGGAAATGAAAGAAGTAGCTAATAAACTCTTGCAGTGGGTCAATGTTTCAGACGTAACAATTACTCAACGTGATAAGGCTGATTATTATTTGGCAGATGAAGAGGTTTATCGTCAGGTAGTCGAGGCCTTGCCAAAAGATAAAAAATACGATTCCGATGGTAACTACTTGAGCGAATCAACAATTTATTCTAATGCAGTTGATAGTATCCCTGCCGAAGCATTACAATATTCTGAGCAAGACAATAAAGCGATTGAACTCTTCAAGCAGATGAATGGAGCTACTTACTTCTCTACTGTTAATTTGGTAACGGATACTCTGACTTCTGAACAGGTTGCTCATATCGTAGCCAATGAAAGTCAACTTCCAGGCATTTCAACGACCAATAACTGGCAACGGACGATTTTACCAACTTCCCTCAGCTCCATTATCGGTACAGTAACGAGTGAACAGGCTGGTTTGCCTGCAGAAGATGCAGAATACTATCTATCCAAGGGCTACTCTTCAAATGACCGTGTGGGAACTGCCTACCTCGAGAAACAATATGAAGAAGTCTTGCAAGGTCAACGTGAGAAAAAACAAATAAACCTAGATAGAAATGGAAATATCGAAAGTATTGAGACAATCCAAGAAGGACAGCAGGGAAATAATATTAAACTGACTATTGATTTAGCCTTTCAAGATGGGGTCAATGCTATTTTGAGAAAATACTTTGAAAGTGAGCTAGCTACTGGTAGTGCGCTTTACTCGGAAGGTGTTTATGCAGTTGCATTAAATCCTTCTACAGGTGCAGTACTTGCTATGTCAGGATATAGTCATGAAAAAGGCTCAAGTACTATTACGGAGGATGCTCTTGGTACGATTACAAGTGTCTTTACACCAGGTTCCATCGTCAAAGGAGCGACAATCAGCTCTGGTTGGGAAAATGGAGTTATCAGTGGTAATCAGATTCAATTAGATGAACCAATCTATTTTGCAGGTTCAGCACCAATTACATCTTGGTATGGGGCCTATGGTAGTTTTAATATTGATGCGACAGAGGCTCTGGAATATTCTTCTAACATCTATATGGTTAAGATTGCTTTGGGACTACTCGGTCAGACCTACTCAGCTAACATGTATTTGAATGATGGTGATACATTGAAAAACGCCATGACTAAGCTTCGTTCGACTTTTGCAGAATATGGTCTTGGTGCTTCTACAGGTATTGACCTTCCACTCGAATCTACAGGATTTTTACCAGATAAGTATACGACAGCCAACTTTATTACCAACGCTTTTGGACAGTTTGATAACTATACACCGATGCAGATGGCACAGTATGCAGCGACCATTGCGAATAACGGGACACGGATTTCTCCACACCTCGTTGAGGGAATTTATGGGAATAATGCCCAAGGTGGTTTGGGGGAATTAATTGAAACCGTATCTGGTAAGGAGATGAATCAGGTTAATATTTCCGCTGAGGATATGTCTCTTCTTCGTCAAGGTTTCTACCAAGTTGTCAATGGTAGTGGGCGCTTTAATACAGGTAGTGCTATCGGTCGTGGTGCGGCCGTGACCATCAGTGCCAAGACTGGTACAGCCGAAACCTACACAACGACAGCTTCTGGTGATGTGGTTACTGCGGTCAATACCAACGTTGTTGCTTATGCGCCTAGTGATAATCCTCAAATTGCGGTAGCAGTTGTCCTACCAAACTTGACCAATCAAAGTTCAACAACTACTAAGACAATTACTCAAGAAATTATCAATCTATATCAATCACTTCACCCAATGAATTAAGGAGGCTTATGCTTTACCCTACACCTATTGCCAAGTTAATTGATAGCTATTCTAAATTGCCAGGTATCGGTATAAAAACGGCTACCCGTTTAGCTTTTTATACTATTGGCATGGAGGATGATGTCGTTAATGAGTTTGCAAAAAATTTATTGGCAGCCAAGCGAGACCTATCTTATTGCTCCATTTGTGGTAATTTGACAGATCAGGACCCCTGTGCCATTTGCCAGGACTCAACGCGAGACCAGTCTACTATTTTGATTGTAGAGGATAGTCGAGATGTTACAGCCTTGGAAAATATCCAAGAGTATCACGGTCTCTACCATGTATTGCATGGCTTGATTTCCCCTATGAACGGGATTGGGCCAGACGATATTAACCTGAAAACTCTGCTGACCCGCTTGATGGAAAATGAGGTGACAGAGGTGATTGTGGCGACTAATGCAACAGCAGATGGAGAGGCTACATCCATGTATATCTCACGTGTCCTTAAACCTGCTGGAATCAAAGTAACTAGACTAGCTCGTGGCTTAGCGGTAGGCAGTGATATTGAATATGCAGATGAAGTGACCCTGTTGAGGGCTATTGAAAACCGCACAGAGCTATAGCAGTTCTGTAGTTAGATACGTTCCTAATTTTGAGATAGGATAGCTATGATTTGTTAAATTATGCTATACTAAGAGTAATAGCGTTGATACAGGAAGGAAAATATATGTCAAAAGAAACCTTGATTTTACTATATGGTGGGCGTTCTGCAGAGCGTGAGGTATCTGTTCTGTCTGCCGAAAGCGTCATGCGTGCTATCAATTATGATAAATTTTTTGTCAAAACCTATTTCATTAGCCAGACCGGGGACTTTATTAAGACGCAAGAGTTTTCTCAAACACCGTCTGCCGATGAAAAACTCATGACAAACGCGACGATTGTTGAAGAGCAAAAAATCCGTCCGAGCGATATTTATGAAGAAAAGGCGGTTGTTTTCCCTGTTCTTCATGGCCCAATGGGAGAAGACGGATCTATTCAAGGCTTCTTGGAAGTGCTTCGTATGCCTTATGTTGGCACTAATATCTTGTCTTCAAGCGTTGCTATGGACAAAATCACTACCAAGCGCGTACTTGAATCAGCAGGAATCTCCCAGGTACCTTATGTGGCAGTTATCGAGGGTGAAAATATCGACGATAAGATTGCAGAGATTGAAGGAAAATTGACTTATCCGGTCTTTGTAAAACCAGCTAATATGGGGTCAAGTGTCGGTATCTCAAAAGCTGAGGATTTAGCTGGCTTGCGTAAGGCACTTGATCTGGCCTTCAAGTATGATAGCCGTGTCCTCGTTGAGCAGGGTGTTAATGCGCGTGAGATTGAGGTCGGTCTTTTGGGAAATGCTGACGTGAAAACGACACTTCCTGGCGAAGTAGTCAAAGACGTTGCTTTTTATGACTACGATGCCAAATACATCGACAACAAAATCACCATGGAAATCCCAGCTAAGATTGATGAGTCTATCATGGATATCATGCGTGATAATGCTGCCAAGGCCTTCCGTGCTATCGGTGGTTGTGGACTTTCTCGCTGTGATTTCTTCCTGACTGAAGACGGCGACATCTTCCTAAACGAACTCAATACCATGCCAGGTTTCACCCAATGGTCTATGTATCCACTCCTTTGGGATAATATGGGCCTAGCTTATCCAGACTTGATTGAAGAGCTTGTTCGTTTGGCTAAGGAAATGTTTGAAAAACGCGAAAGTCACCTCATTTAATTATTATCAAGATTGGAATCATTCCAATCTTTTTTCTTGCAAAGGTTTGCAAAAAGAAATAAAATGGAACAAGTTCTGGAGGTGTTTATGTATCAAACGACAGTAAAAGGGGAAGGTCTGTTTCAGGCTCTTTCTCAAGGATATGGCGAATCGGTTCGTACCTTTGGGGTAACGGAGAAGGGTGAGACTCCGGTTAGTCTAGTTAATATTGGCTTAGCTGCCTGTATCACCATGTGTGTGCAGGGCTACTATGCCAGCCAAGAAGGCAATAAAACCATGCCTGTTCAGGTGGAGAGTCGCTTGGACAATCAGCGTTTTGAGGTGTTGATTGGAATTGGTGAGTCGGTTTCAGCGCAGAAGCAGAAAGAGATTCTTGCCTATGTGGAAAAGAAATGTAAAGTCAAAGCTCTTTTGAGGGAAGACTTGCAGTTTGAGACAAGTTTTTATGTCTTAGAAAGTGTGGAGTAAGATGTTTTTAGCAATTGAAGAAATGCGACAAGGTTTATGAGATGAAAGATGGTGTCCTCACTCAAGTTCGATAAAAAGTGGTATAATAGAAAGAGCGAAAGCTCTTTTTTAGTTTATTGGAGAAAACAATGAAATTAACCCTACACGAAGTCGCTCAGGTCTTGGGCGCAAAAAATGATATTAGTCTTTATACCGATACTGCATTCAACAAGGTCGAGTTCGATAGTCGACTCGTCACAACTGGCGACCTCTTTGTTCCCCTTAAAGGTGCGCGTGACGGTCATGACTTTATTCCTGTGGCTTTTGAAAATGGCTGCGTAGTAACCCTGTCTGAAGTTAGCCTTGATGTTCCTCACATTCTAGTAGAGGACTGCTTGGCTGCGCTTCAACAATTAGCGGCTTACTACCTAGAGAAAACAGGGGTAGAAGTCATTGCTGTGACAGGATCAAACGGTAAAACGACCACCAAGGACATGATTCACGATGTTCTGGCGACGACTTACAAGACTTATAAGACACAAGGCAACTACAACAACGAAATCGGTCTGCCATACACCGTCCTCCACATGCCTGATGATACAGAAAAACTGGTCTTGGAAATGGGCCAAGACCACTTGGGAGATATTCATCTTCTATCCGAAATTGCCAAACCAAGTCTATCAGTTATTACCCTTTTTGGTGAAGCGCATTTAGAATTTTTCGGCTCACGAGAAGAGATTGCCAAAGGAAAATTACAGATTGCAGATGGAATGGAGCCAGGTAGTAAACTCTTGATCCCAGCAGATCCGATTGCGGATAAGCTCTTGCCGAGCCATGTAGACCTCATTCGCTTCGGTGAGCAGGCTGATTTGCAGGTGACCAGTCTGGTCGAGTCAAAAGATAGCCTGACCTTCACCGTCAATTTTATGGACGGCGACATTTTCCTCCCAGTAACGGGTAAGTACAATGCCACCAATGCCATGGTAGCAAGCTACGTAGGTAAGACCTTGGGTGTGCCTGATGAGGCAATCAAGTCAGCCCTAGCCAGTCTAAACTTGACCCGAAACCGCACCGAGTGGAAGAAGGCAGCAAACGGAGCAGATATTCTCAGCGATGTCTACAACGCCAACCCAACGGCCATGCGATTGATTTTGGAAACTTTCACTAGCATTTCTGCAAACGAAGGCGGCAAGAAAATCGCCGTTTTAGCAGATATGAAAGAACTGGGGAGCCAGTCCGTCGATCTCCACAATCAGATGATTTTGAGCCTGTCGCCTGATGTGCTAGACACCGTCATTTTCTACGGTCAGGATATTGAAGGTCTGGCCCAGTTGGCTAGTCAGATGTTCCCGATTGGAAAAGTCTATTTCTTTAGGAAAAATGCAGAGCAGGATCAATTTGAAGATCTGGTTAAACAGGTTAGGGAAAGTCTAGGAAAAGAGGACCAAATCCTCTTTAAAGGCTCTAATTCCATGAATCTTGGGAAAGTAGTGGAAGCAATAGAAAAGTAGAGAGGAGAGACCTCTCTTTTTTAGCAAGTCTTGTCAAAACATCGAAAAGTTGATATACTAACTTTTGAGGAAAGAGAGGATTTTAATAAGATGAGTGATTTTTTTAGCAATCAGATTTCTGAAGCACCGAACCTGAACGTATTGGAACATCTGTTTCTCATGATTATTTGGTTTTTCATGCTCCATCTTTGTTTTCGTTGTTATCAAAAAAGATGGTTTCATATTGTTTTTTGGTGGCTTCAATTTATACAGATTGTCTCCCTTTATACTTGGTATATCGTAGCTGATTCTCCTCTTTCAGAGAGTCTTCCTTTTTATCATTGTCGCTTGGCCATGCTCTTTATTCTTTGGGCGAAGCCCGGACCTTTGAAACGTTATTTTGCCTATCTCGGTCTTTTTGGATCGCTTGCGGCCTTTATTCATCCAGTATTTGACCCATTTGCATTTCCACATCTGACCTTCTTTACTTTTGTTATTGGTCACTACGCCTTGACGGTTAATTGTATGTTGTACCTGTTATCTGATTTAGAAGGGGAGATGTTGAAGGGAAAAGAGGTAGTGAAATATACGCTTATTATGAATATGCTGATTCTAGGAGTAGCTCTTTTAACTGGTGGAAATTATGGATTTTTGAGACAGGCACCTTTAGTGAATACTAATAATCTTCCTTTGAATTTCTTCTTGGTAACCTGCCTACTCTGTTTCTCTATTTTGAGTATACAAGCTATGCTGATTGCCTATTTGAAAAAAGAAAGCAAACAAATGAATTCGCATATATTGAAAAAATAAGACTTGAAATTAGTTTTTCAAGTCTTATTTTTAGTTTTTAAATGCGCCTTGTTTGTAGCTAATCCAGAAAAAGACAGGGATAAAAATGAGCATTAATCCAGAATAGATTGGCAATGTGTGACTGTTTAGGGGGTGGATTTCAATCAGACCATGTAGGAAATGGGAGCTGATGAAGAAACCGAAAACGGAATAAATAATAAGAGCCAGTCGAGCTTTTGTCAGTGGCAAACAGGCACGAATGACAGCCAGTAGACCTGTTGAACCAAGAACATAATAAGAAAGGGTTTGCATGTCATGCAAGTTTAAGTATCCAAATACTTGCATTAAATGGAAAATAAGGACACTGAGAACAACCATGAGAGCATTTGGTAGGGCTAAGAGAAGAGATTTTCTGAGAAAATGTTTTTCTACAGGGCGGATATTTCGTTCAAAAGTTAGGATAAAAGGAGGAAAACCTTCGACAAATTGACCAATGAGGGTCATTTGTACTTGAATAAATGGGAAAACTAACAAATATTCTGCTTTACCTAGGGCAATACTAGCGATACAGATAAGGCCAAGTAAGAAAGAGTAGATTGTTTTGATAAGAAAGATGGGAGCAATGTGGGAGATGTTATTAACAACGCGTCGTCCCTCAAAGAGAATCTCAGGAATATCGCGAAATTTAGAATCTAGGAGGACTAGATTAGCGATTTGTCTGGTAGCGGGATCGCCTTCTGCCATAACAATGGAACAATCAGCTTCGCGTAGTGCAAGAATATCATTGACCCCATCACCGGTCATTGCAGTAGTATGTCCCTGTGCTTTGAGGGTTTGGATGAGCAATTTTTTCTGATGTGGGGATACGCGACCGAAAATGGCGGTTGTTTCAGCTCTGGCAATTAGTTCTTCGTCGTCAACTTTGGAACAATCGATATAGCTATCGTAGTCAGCAAATCCAGCTTCCCTGGCAATGTGTGAGACTGTCACAGGATTGTCACCAGAGATTATTTTTAGTGTCACTTCTTGCGAGCGAAGATAGGCCAGTGTTTCTGCGGCGTCTTCTCGGATTGGGTCGGCAATTTCTAATAGAGCTAGAGGTTCAATATTCTCAGGTAGCTGATTTTGAGAAGAAAGAAGGGACTGTTGGCTAAGCGCAAGAATCAGGACACGGGAACCACGAGCCTGTGCCTCAGAAACAGAAGGAGGATTTTGTGTTAGTAACATTTCTGGTGCCCCTAGAAAAATGTGACCAATGTTTTCTATTGTCATTGCCCCCCATTTTCTATCACTAGAAAATGGGATGATGTGACTAGCTTTATAGTGGTGCTCTAAATCACCATATTCTTTTCGAATGGCCTGAGCTGTTGAATTAGTATCCTCACTTGTCTGGATATAGGTAGCGAGTATCTGTTGGATAGTGTCAAGTGAATAATGGTTGGTTAAGGGGAGCAGGTTTTCGACGGTCATTTTCCCCTGAGTAATCGTTCCGGTCTTATCCAAACAAAGAACATCAACTCGGGCAAGTGTTTCGACGGAATACATTTCTTGTACGAGGACATTTTTCATTCCCAGTTTGATAACGGCAGTTAAGAGAGAAGTGATGGTCAGCAGAGCAATTCCCTTTGGTAACATACCTAGTAGGGCAGTAGAGCTGGTAATAACTGAGTCTTTTAAGGGAAGAATTTTGATGAAAAAGGCTTCTAGAAAAAGAGCAAGTCCGAATGGAATGATAATTTTTCCTGTAAATTTAGCAATTTTATCCATATTGTAAAGAATACGAGAGACGATAGGTTTGTGAGTTTTCGCCTCAAGCATGAGCTTATTGGCATAGTTTTCTGCGCCAACATGGATGACTTTTGCATAAATCTGTCCGCTAACTAGATAGCTACCAGACAATAATTCAGCCCCAGTATTTTTCACAATCAAGTCGCTTTCACCGGTTAACATGGCCTCGTTTGTCTCGGCTATACCTTCTAAAACAATAGCATCACTAGGAACTTGTTCGCCAGCAGACAGCAAGAGAACATCATCTAAGACAATATCTTCTGGTGCAATAGATATTGTCTCGCTATCGCGAACAACTCGGATAAAATCCTTGTTCATCAGGTTGAGTTTGTCAATCATTCGTCGTGCTCGCCATTCTGTCAGCATTCCTGAAACAGCGTTGAGGACAATAACTCCGAAGAAGAAAAGGTTGGACCATGCCTGAACAGCTAGTAAGGCTAAGAAAATGGCAAAATTTAGTGCGTTAAAAGATGTAAACACATTTCGTCTGAAGATTTCCCAATTACTGGCACTGGTCTTTGTCTTAAAATGATTGGTTTGCTGGTTTTGAATACGTTCTTGTACTTCCTTGGTTGATAAACCTTTTATTTGTTTGTTCATTATTTTATCTTTCTTTTTCTAGTATATAGAATACATCTCATACTTATTGTAACATATTTATAATACAATAGTATAGGTCTGTAGACCTATTCTTCAATAGTTTGAAAAATTCCCTTATTTCCGATATAATAAGAGAGTTGTCTAGTAAAGAATAAGGATGAATCCAATGTAAATCGAATAGGATAAGAGCTCAGCTCTGCTATGAATCAAAATACAAAAAATGAAAAGGAAACATTATGTCACTACAAGAAGAAATCAAGAAACGCCGCACCTTTGCGATTATCTCTCACCCGGACGCGGGTAAAACCACCATTACCGAGCAGTTGCTCTACTTTGGGGGTGAGATTCGTGAAGCAGGTACGGTCAAGGGGAAAAAGACTGGTAACTTTGCCAAATCTGACTGGATGGATATTGAGAAGCAACGTGGTATCTCTGTTACCTCATCTGTCATGCAGTTTGACTATGCAGGCAAGCGGGTCAATATCCTAGATACACCAGGGCACGAGGACTTCTCAGAAGACACTTATCGGACCTTGATGGCGGTGGATGCGGCTGTCATGGTGGTGGACTCTGCCAAGGGTATCGAGGCCCAGACCAAAAAGCTCTTTGAGGTTGTTAAGCACCGCAACATTCCTGTTTTCACTTTTATCAACAAGTTGGACCGTGACGGTCGTGAGCCACTTGATTTGTTGCAGGAGTTGGAAGAAGTCTTGGGCATTGCCAGCTATCCAATGAACTGGCCGATTGGTATGGGGAAATCCTTCGAGGGACTCTATGACCTCCATAACAAACGTTTAGAACTCTATCGAGGTGATGAGCGTTTTGCAAGCTTGGACGAGGGTGACAAGCTCTTTGGTTCTAACCCCTTTTATGCACAAGTTCTGGATGATATTGAACTTCTGGCGGAAGCTGGGAATGAATTTTCAGAACAGGCGATTTTGGACGGCGATTTGACACCTGTTTTCTTCGGCTCAGCCCTGACAAACTTTGGTGTGCAGACCTTCCTTGACACCTTCTTGGAATTTGCTCCAGAGCCACATGGTCACAAGACAACGACAGGGGATGTCATTGACCCGCTCAATAAAGATTTTTCAGGCTTTGTCTTCAAAATCCAAGCCAACATGGACCCTCGTCACCGCGACCGTATCGCCTTTGTCCGTGTGGTTTCGGGCGAATTTGAACGCGGTATGGCGGTTAACCTGCCTCGTACAGGTAAGGGAGCCAAGTTGTCCAACGTGACGCAGTTCATGGCCGAGTCCCGTGAGAATGTGGAAAATGCAGTAGCGGGTGACATTATCGGGGTTTACGATACAGGGACTTATCAGGTAGGAGATACCTTGACCGTAGGCAAGAACAAGTTTGAATTCGAGCCGCTACCGACCTTCACCCCTGAAATTTTCATGAAAGTTTCTGCCAAAAATGTCATGAAACAAAAATCCTTCCACAAGGGAATTGAGCAACTGGTGCAAGAAGGAGCTATCCAGCTCTACAAGAACTACCAGACAGGCGAGTATATGCTGGGTGCCGTTGGTCAGCTCCAGTTTGAAGTTTTCAAACACCGCATGGAAGGCGAGTACAATGCCGAAGTAGTCATGGCTCCAATGGGTAAAAAGACAGTCCGCTGGATCAAGCCAGAAGACCTGGATGAACGCATGTCATCAAGTCGTAACATTCTAGCTAAAGACCGCTTTGACCAACCAGTTTTCCTTTTTGAAAACGACTTCGCCCTCCGCTGGTTCGCGGACAAGTATCCGGATGTGGAGTTGGAAGAGAAGATGTAGCGGAAAGACAGAAATCAGTAATCAACAAAGTTGATTTGATTTCGTCGTCTTTCCCTCGCAAGGGCGGCGTCCAAAGAACTCGAGCAATGCGAAGAGTGATTTGTTGTGACGCCTACTGCGTCGAGGTTCAGTGAACTTTTTCTAGTGGTAGATGAGAGCTGATGGTAATCAGCTTACCTTGATAAAGATAACTATAAAAGGATATGATAGAATACATGAAGCTGGGCAAGACATCTATGATGTCTTGCCCAGCTTCATTTTTAGGCTCTTTGTCAACTGTAGTGGGTAGATGAAAAGCTAACACCTAGAGAGGACGAACTTCGTTCTCTCTTTCTTTATGTTCAAAGCAATCAAAATGCGTTTTTTAAAGTTCTCAAAGTTCCTGAAACCAAAGGCATTTCTCTTAATGACTTTGATGAGATTATTAGTAGCTTCCAGTTTGGCGTTGGAATAAGGCAATTCTAGGGCATTCAAAACCTTGTCTTTATCCTTTAGAAATGTCTTAAATACCGTCTGGAAAATAGGATTAACAGTGGCTATTTCCAGTTCGACGATGTCAAAGAAATGGTCTGAGTTCTTCTCTTGGAAATGGAATAAGAGCAATTGATAGAGTTCATAGTGCTGTCGTAGTTCCTCGGAGAAAGACAGGAGTTTTTCCAGTATTTCCTTGTTAGTCAAATGCATTCGAAACATAGGGGGATAAAATCGTTTATCGCTGAGTTTACGACTATCCTGTTGAATCAATTTCCAGTAGCGTTTCAAGGCTCGGTATTCCTGCGAGGTTCTGTCGAATTGATTCATAATTTGAATACGAACACGGTTCATAGCACGGCCAAGGTGTTGCACAATATGAAAGCGGTCGAGTACGATTTTTGCATTCGGAAAAAGCTGTTTAGCAAGTTGATAATAGGGACTAAACATATCCATGGTAATCACTTTGACCTGATTTCTAACCTTTCTAGGATAGCGTAGAAAGTGGTTTCGGATGGTTGCTTGAGTTCTTCCGTCGAGAATGGCGATGACGTTTAGGGAGTCGAAATCTTGAGCGATGAAGCTCATTTTCCCCTTCTTGAAGGCATACTCGTCCCAACTCATCACTTCAGGTAGGGTATTCCAATCCGTTTCAAACTTGAACTCATTGAGCTTTCTCATAACTGATGATGTTGAGATAGATAGCCTGTGTGCAATATGTGTCATTGCTTGATTTTCGATGAGTAATTGAGCGATCTTCTGACTAACAGCGACGGAGATTTGATGGTTTTTCTTAACAAGAGGAGTTTCAGCGCCCGCCATTTTCCCACATTCTTTACACTTGAAACGACGCTTTTTAAGGCGGATAAGGAGTGGATAACCAGCAGTTTCTAGGTAAGGGATTTTTGATGCTTTCTGGTAGTCGTACTTAGCCATTTGTCCCTTGCATTCTGGACATTTAGGAGCCATGTAATCCAAGTAACCGTGGAGTTCTAAGTGAGTTCCCATATCATATTCATCAGTGATAGTGATATTTTTGTCTTTAATTCTGAGAAAATTTGTGATAAGATTTAGTTGTTCCATATGAGTCTTTCTAATGTGAGTGTGGTTGCTTTTCATTATAGGTCATATGGGACTTTTTTTCTATACTCAAAAAGGCTCCATAATCTCCACGGTGGTTTTACCCACTACAGAAATTATAGAACCCATTTTTAAAAGGTGTAATCTTTCAGAATTTCAATAGACTCAATTTTTACATCTGTTTTAGGTTTATCGCTATTGTCTGTTTCGACTGAAGCGATTTTATCCACGATGTCCATCCCTTCAATGACTTGACCAAATACGGTATGCTTGCCATCTAAGTTTGGATTGCCTCCGTTTTTATAAGCGTCAATGATTTTACCAGGATAGCTAGAACTAGAGAGTTGGCTAGACATGTCTGTTGTATTTTGATTGATGAAAAACTGACTTCCATTTGTTCCCGCGCCAGCGTTTGCCATAGAAAGTGAGCCACGAATGTTATAGAGGAAAGCTGAAATCTCGTCTTTAAAACCATTTCCAGCATCGATAGTAGTATCTTTTCCGGCCCAGATAGACTCTCCACCAGTACCATTTCCAAGAGGATCGCCACCTTGAATCATGAAATCCTTAATGACACGATGGAAGATCGTTCCATTATAGTATCCTTCCTTCGCATGAGTCAGAAAGTTTTCCACAGTTAGTGGTGCTTGCTCGGGGAAGAGTTTTATAGTGATGTCGCCTTCGGTTGTTTTTATTTTAATAGCAGCCTCATTTTCACCAATTTCATTGGAAAGTTGGGGGAATGTAGCTTTGGGATTGTTAATGGCGTATGCCAAATCTTTGGCATATTGGCTAGAAGCAGTTGTATCAGCTGTCGTAGTCGAGCTTGGACTAGAACTAGATGCTGTAGAAGATGAGCTATTAGCTGTCGAGTTGTTTGTGCAGGCAGTTAGCAAGATGCTCGAAGCTAGAGCAAGAACTAGTATTTTTTTCATTGAAAATCCTTTCTTGTCTTGTTCAAAATTATGCTCATTCTACCATGAAATATGGATTTTTTCAATTTTTATCTAGTATAAAAAGCGTATCTAAAACAATAATATGATATACTATATTTAAAGATGTAAAAGGAGAATAATGATGTTTGAGAACTTGTTTGACCCAGATGGAAGCCTAGTATGGCATACGGCCCTTTTCTACAGTTTTTCCGCAATCATATTAGCGACAGTTTGTTTCCATATCATTAAAAATTTTATGGAATGGCACCACAACAATCGGGCGCCCAAAGAATCTTGCAAGGCTAAGCTTGTCTCTAAACGAACCCATGTTTTTGGTAACGAAGTAGCACGAACCAATTATTATGTAACGTTTGAATGGGAGGGAAAACGGCAGGAATTTCGCCTTCGTTCAGATGAATATGCCCTTTTAGCAGAGAGAGATGTAGGCACCCTGCATTTTCAGGGGACTCGTTTCCTAGGTTTTGAACGGCTCTAAGAGTCGTTTTTCTTTGGAGAATATCCCTATCTAGTGTATAATGGTTTGAACACATGTTCGTACAACGCAAAAGAGGTATTTAAGATGATTCAATCAATCGGACAAGTTATGTTATATGTGAATGATATTGAGGCTTCAGCTCAATTTTGGAAAGAGAAAATGGGATTTGAACGTGTAGAAAAACAAGTGCAAGGCCCCCAAACTTCTTACATTATTGCACCTAAATCAGATAGTGAGGTACAATTTGTACTTCATGATAAGGCGGAGGTTGCTGAGATGGAGCCAGAATTAAACTTAGGTACACCATCAATCTTAATGACATCAGTAGATGTAGCCAAAACTTACGAAGAACTTGTTGAACGTGGTGTCACAACGAATCCAGTCATGGACCTTGGTTTCATGAAGGTAATTAGCTTTGCAGACAATGATGGAAATTATTACGCAATTCGTGAGGTAAAGTAAATGTCACTCCAGAATCGTGTTGAAGAAATGTATAAAGACCACGAGGTCAAACCCTATATTTCCCCCGAGCGTGACTTGGCAGCCTGGCTGTTGGAGGCCAAGCCCGTTCCCAAACGCAATATGGTTCGTCTGGAAGAAGGTATTTTGCCAGGAGATATTATTTTGCTATGGCGGATTAGCCTGGGTTCTTTTGAATCGACGACGCCCTACTCCAAGTACTTTGAGTACATGTATGGTATCAATGGTCCTGCTCACATGGAGCAGTTGATCGCAGACGGTTATGCCTATGTGGAATCGGCCTTTGATTCCCTAGACCACATCACTTCTACTGCCAAGAAAAATATCCTCAAAGCAGAGGGTGTGACAGGCCTATCCAAGATGAAGGCGGCAGACCTCGACACTGCCCTCAAGGACAACTTGACGGAAGAAAAGTTAGCTCCATACTTTACCGTCCGAGGTTATGCCCTGACGGAAAAAGGCAGAGCTGCACTCGATAATCACCCAGAAGTGCTTGCAAAACACCCAATGAAGAAGATGTACAAATAAAATAGAAAAGATTTTTAAACGGCACTCAAAAGTTAGAATCATTCTAGCTTTTTGGGTGTTTTTATTTGCTAACAAGTCAATTTTTCTTGACAGAAAACGCTATCAATGATATTCTAGTGTAAATTATTGAAACGTTTCAAAAGAAAGGGGTAAACCATGGAAGAACAAAAATCAATTACTATGAAAGATGTAGCTCGAGTTGCAGGGGTCAGTGTTGGGACAGTTTCAAGAGTTATCAACAATGAGCCAGGTATTAAGGAAAGTACGCTTGAAAAAGTCAATGCTGCCATTAAGGAATTGAATTACATTCCAGATGTTTATGCTCGTGGCATGAAGAAGAACAAAACCGAAACTATCGCCTTGATTATTCCGACAGTTTGGCATCCTTTTTTTGGAGAATTTGCCTATCATGTTGAAGTGGAACTGAGTAAGAAAAATTACAAGTTGCTCCTTTGCAATATTTCTGGTCCAAAAAGGGAGTTGGATTATCTGACTATGCTGCAACAAAATAAGGTGGACGGCATTATTGCTATCACCTACAGTCCAATCGAGGATTACTTATCTTCTAACATTCCATTCGTCAGTATCGACCGCACCTATGAAAATAAGGCTATCCCTTGTGTCAGTTCGGACAACCGAGCTGGTGCGGAACTGGCAGCGAATACCTTGATAGCAAAAGGAGGTCGCCATTTTGCCTTTATCGGTGGGCACAATAAAACAATCAATGAAACCAAGAAGCGTAGATTGTATTTTGAAAAGAGGATTTTAGAGGCAGGTTTTCCTTGTCATGTCTTGGACTTGGAAGAGCCATATGATGACTTTGTCGGTCAAGTCGAAGAGTTTCTGATTAACAATCCACAGGTTGATGCTATTTTCACCATCAATGATTTTACGGCCCTAGACACACTTGCTGTTTTGGAAAAACTGAGACGACGGGTTCCAGAAGATGTGCAGGTGATTGGCTATGATGGTATTCAGTTGGCAAGTGAAAAATCTTTAGCCCTTTCGACCATTCGTCAACCTTTGGAGTCTATGGCCCAAGAAGCCGTTGCCTGTCTAATTGATATTATTGAGAAAAGAGAGCGCCCCCTACAAGTCACTCTACCGATTTCCTATCTTGAAGGAAAAACTACAAAAAATTTTTAAAAAAGCAGTTGACAGAAAACGGTTACAATTGTAAAATAAAACCATCAATAAACAGTTGGTTTTATTTTCACAAGAAAAATGAAACGTTTCAAAAAGGAGTTCTTATGAAAACATCAAAACTGCAACAAGCTAGTCTATTCGATAGAATCAAGCAACAGAAACTCTTGTTACTGATGTTACTACCAGGCTTGGTCTTGACTTTCATCTTCCGTTACATTCCCATGTACGGAGTGCTGATTGCCTTTAAAGACTATAATCCTTTAAAAGGGGTGCTTGGTAGTGAGTGGATTGGGTTTGAAGAGTTTACCAAGTTTCTCTCGTCTCCAAATTTCGGCACCTTACTTGCCAACACCTTGAAATTGAGTGTCTACGGTCTGCTCTTAGGATTTCTTCTACCAATTATTTTGGCCATCATGCTCAATCAACTATTGAGCGATAAGGCTAAAAAACGGATTCAGTTGGTGCTCTACGCTCCAAACTTTATCTCAGTCGTTGTCATCGTCGGTATGATTTTCCTCTTCTTCTCAGTAGGAGGACCGGTTAATTCCATCCTAGGTATGTTTGGCATTGAAGCCAACTTCCTGACAGACCCAGACTTCTTCAGACCCCTCTACATCCTCAGTGGTATTTGGCAGGGAATGGGCTGGGCATCGACTCTTTACACGGCTACCTTGATCAATGTTGATCCAGCCTTGATTGAAGCGGCTAAGCTAGACGGTGCAAATATTTTCCAACGAATCTGGCATATTGACTTACCAGCACTAAAACCAGTTATGGTCATTCAGTTTATCTTAGCAGCTGGGGGCATCATGAACGTTGGTTACGAAAAAGCCTTTCTGATGCAGACTTCCCTCAACCTGACCAGTTCTGAAATCATTTCAACCTATGTCTATAAAATCGGTTTGGTGTCAGGGGACTACTCTTATTCAACAGCGGTTGGCTTATTTAACGCACTTATCAATATTATTCTGCTGATTGCAGTCAATAAGATTGTCAAACGCATCAACGACGGACAAGGCTTATAGGAGGTTCGTATGAATACACAAATGTACACAAAATTTGACAAGCGAATGCTGGTTGTCAATAAAATCTTGCTGGCATTTCTTGTTCTCATAACAGTTGTGCCTATGGTCTATATCTTAGTAGCGTCCTTCATGGATCCACAGGCCTTACTTAGCAAGGGAATTAGCTTTGATCCAAAGGACTGGACAGTAGAAGGTTATCAACGGGTATTTTCAGACAAGTCTATCCTACGCGGATTTTTCAACTCCCTCTTTTATTCCTTCTCCTTTGCCTTCGTGACCGTGGCTATTTCAGTCATGACTGCCTATCCACTCTCTAAAAAAGATTTGGTCGGGAAAAAATGGATCAATGCCTTCCTTGTCTTCACTATGTTCTTCGGTGGTGGACTTGTTCCGACCTATCTCTTGGTTAAAGATTTGGGAATGTTGAATACTGTCTGGGCCATTATTATTCCTGGTGCAGTCAATGTGTGGAATATCATCTTGGCACGGACCTATTTCCAAGGCTTGCCAGATGAGTTGGTAGAAGCGGCCGTAATGGACGGTGCTAATGAATTTCAGATTTTCTGGAAAATCATGATTCCACTAGCTAAGCCAATTATGTTTGTGCTCTTCCTCTATGCCTTTGTCGGTCAATGGAATTCTTACTTTGATGCCATGATTTACATCAAGGACCCAGACTTGGAGCCACTCCAACTAGTACTTCGTAAAATCCTCATTCAAAGCGAGCCTGCTAAGGACATGATTGGTGCCCAGGCTGCCATGAATGAAATGAAACGAATCGCAGAAATGATTAAGTATGCGACCATTGTCATCTCTAGCTTGCCACTCATTGTCATGTATCCATTCTTCCAGAAATACTTTGACAAGGGGATTATGGCTGGTTCACTAAAAGGTTAAAATTGTTCAAAATTTTTATAGAAAACAAAACAGGAGGTTGTTTCTGATGAAACACACATTTGGAAAAACAGTTGTTACACTTCTTGCAAGTACCGTTTTATTGGCTGCTTGTGGCTCAAAAAATACTGCTTCAAGCCCTGATTATGAATTGAAAGATGTTCAATTCCCTTTGGAAAAATCCGTTACACTTAAGTTTATGACAGCTAGTTCACCTCTAGCTCCAGCCGATTCAAATGAAAAATTAATTTTCAAGCGTTTAGAGGAAGAAACTGGCGTTCATATTGATTGGACAAACTACCAGTCTGATTTTGGTGAAAAGCGGAACTTGGACATCGCTTCAGGTGATTTGCCAGACGCCATCCATAATGACGGGGCTTCTGATGTGGAATTGATGAACTGGGCTAAACAAGGTGTTATTGTACCAGTTGAAGACTTGATTGATAAGCATATGCCAAACCTCAAGAAAATTCTTGATGAAAATCCAGAGTACCGTTCCATGATTACAGCACCAGACGGTCATATCTACTCATTCCCATGGATTGAAGAATTAGGAGAGGGCAAGGAGTCTATCCATACCGTTAATGACATTGCTTGGATTAACAAGGAATGGTTGGACAAACTTGGACTTGATATGCCAAAAACAACAGATGACTTGATTAAGGTTCTCGAAGCCTTTAAAACACAGGATCCAAATGGAAACGGTAAGGCTGATGAAATTCCGATGGGCTTCATTAATGGTGGAGGTAACGAGGACTTTAAAATTCTATTTGGTGCCTTTGGTGTAGGCGATAACGATGACCACTTAGTTGTCAACAATGACGGTACCGTTGACTTTACAGCAGACAACGAAGACTACAAAGAAGGTGTTGAGTTCATGCGTACCCTTCAAGAAAAAGGTCTTCTAGATTCGGAAGCGTTTGAACAAGATTGGAATACTTACATTGCCAAAGGTAGTGAAAATCTATACGGTGTTTACTTCACTTGGGATAAAGCTAACATTACAGGTATGAACGATACTTATGACATCTTGCCAGTCTTGGCAGGTCCTGATGGAACCAAGCACATCACACGTACAAACGGTATGGGCTTCCAACGCGACCGCATGGTTATCACCTCAGCTAACAAAAACTTGGAATTGACTGCTAAATGGATTGATGCCCAATACAAACCAATCCAGTCTGTTCAAAACAACTGGGGTACCTATGGTGATGAAACCCAACAAAATATTTTTGAACTCGACACAGCAACCAATAGTTTGAAACACCTACCATTGGAGGGTACCGCACCGGGTGAACTTCGTCAGAAGACAGAAGTTGGTGGACCGTTGGCTATTCTTGATGAATACTACGGAACCGTAACAACCATGCCAGACGATGCTAAATGGCGTTTGGACTTGATGCACGCAACCTATCTTGACTATGTAACAAACGATGATATTTACCCTCGCGTCTTCATGGAACAAGAAGATTTGGATAAGATTGCCCAAGTTGAAGCAGATATGAACGACTTCATCTACCGTAAACGTGCAGAATGGATTGTAAACGGCGGTATCGAAGAAGAATGGGATAGCTATTTGAAAGAATTGGAAAGCTATGGTCTTTCTGACTGGTTAGCTATCAAGCAAAAATACTATGATCAGTATAAAGAAAATCAGTAATCAAAAGGAGGCTGCCTGTGAAAACAGTAGTAGAAGCCAATCAATTTATTCAGAAAGAAAAAGGAAACGTTAATCCGATTTTCAAACCACAAGCCCATTTAACACCGGAAACAGGCTGGATGAACGACCCCAATGGATTTATCTACTTCCGTGGAGAATACCATTTGTTCTACCAATTCAACCCTTACGAGAGTGTTTGGGGACCGATGCACTGGGGGCATGCGAAAAGTAAGGACTTGGTCAACTGGGAACAACTTCCAGTTGACCTAGCTCCTGATAAAGCTTACGATAAAGACGGCTGTTTCTCGGGCTCTGCCATTGTCAAAGATGATGTCCTCTGGCTCATGTACACAGGTCACATCGTCAATGAAGACGGGACAGTTAGTCAAGTTCAGAACATGGCCTTCTCGACTGACGGTATTCACTTTGAAAAAATCGAGCAGAATCCAGTCGCAACAGCAGATGGACTGCCAGAAGAAGTGATTGCCAATGACTTCCGCGATCCGAAGATTTTTGAGAAAGATGGTCACTACTACTCTGTTGTCGCAACCAAGCACAAGGACAATGTCGGCTGTATCGTCTTACTCAGCTCTCCCAACCTGACGGATTGGAAATTTGAGTCTATCTTCTTGAAAGGTGAGGCCAACCAAGGCTTTGTCTGGGAATGTCCTGACTACTTTGAAGTGGACGGTCAAGAGTACCTGATTATCTCTCCAATGCGTTACCAAAAAGACGGGAATGACTTTATCAATATCAACTCCAATATCTTTGTGACGGGTCATGTGGACTGGGACAAGAAAGTCTTTGTGGCAGAATCCTTCAAGGAAATCGACCATGGGCATGATTTCTATGCAGCTCAAACGACTGAAGGTCCAGAAGGGGAACGTGTCATGATTGCCTGGATGCATACATGGGGACGTCCGCTTGTAACCAATGACCTAGGCCATAAGTGGTATGGTCAAATGACCCTGCCTCGTCTACTTAAGCAAGGTGAGAATGGACTCAGGCAGGTCTTGCCAGCAGGTATCTTGAACAGCTTTGACGACATTGAAATCGGTCAAGTTATTCAAGGACCAAGTAAGCTCTCCCTCAAACTGGACGACAGTCTAGACTTGAAACTGGGTACTGACCGAGACTATCTTCAATTTGGCTATGATAAAGCCAAACAAGAAGTCTATATTGATCGTAGTCACCTCAAAATCCAGCAAGTTGGTGAGGAGGAATGGTCAACTGTTCGTCGAGCGGTCACGGTTCAAGCGACAGAGCTAGAGGTCTTGGTTGACACCAACTGTTTGGAAATCTTTATTAACGATGGTCAAGAAACCTTGACATCAACCTTCTACGTAGAAGGTCAGATTATTCTAAACGCTCTATAATATTATTTGCCCTCTTAAATTATTCTTTCACTCCAAGAGAAACCCTGTATTTGCAGGGTTTTTTCTATCATGAAAATTCTTCCCGATTATGATAAAATAAAGAGATTGAGAAAGTTGAGGTATCTATGAGAAAGACAAGTAAAAAAGGAAAGGCTACGAGGCGACCAACCAAGGCAGAATTAGCACAGCAAGAACGTGTTAAAAATATCACCCTTCGAGTATTGGGGCTTTTATTCATTGCCTTTGCAGCCAGTCGCCTAGGTGTGTTTGGAGTGACCAGCTACAATATTTTCCGGCTATTATTTGGTAGTCTGGCCTATCTATTATTGGTGGGTGCATTTATCTACCTTCTTATTCCCAAAGTCTTACGCGAAAGAGAAGGGACCATATCGGGCTTCTGGCTGATTGTTATCGGGTTATTGATTGAATTTCAGGCTTACTTAGACTGGACCTATCAAGGGAGTGACTTATTCGGTCATACTCTAAAATTGGCCTTGTCAGACCTAGCTAAGTTTCAGGTAACAGCATTTCTAGGCGGAGGGATGATTGGAAGTATCTTCTATCTGCCAGTCTCCTTCCTCTTTGCAAATGTCGGTTCCTTCTTCATCGGTCTTCTAGTGATAGCATTTGGTATCTTTTTTGTAAGCCCATGGTCTGTTTATGATGTTGCCGATGGCTTGGCGGTTGCCAAAGATAAGTTGGTGGAGACGCAGGTAAAAAGAGCAGAGCTTCGAACACAGAAAAAAGCAGAACGAGAAGAAAAACGTCAGCAAGAATTAGCTCGTCTAGAAGAGGAACGCCTTCGTCTAGAGGAAGAGGAAGAGTCAGCTCGGGCTTTGGCACTGGTAGATAGACATGTCAATTTAGAAACGGGTGAAATCCTCGAAGAAGAGCCTGTTCAAGTACCGATTATTTCAGAATATGACCACTTAGACATAGAAGATGAATTTCCTATTATGTTGGCAGAAGATGACCAACCAGCACAATCAAACTCGGCAAGCCAGGATTCTGAAACAAATGAGTTTGAGAAGGACGAGACAGATGTGCAGATTGATTTCAAGCCTAAGCAGAGACTAGCATATAAACTTCCGTCCATAGACTTATTTGCTCCTATAAAAGCTAAGAGTCAGTCCAATGAAAAACGAATTGTTCGTCAGAATATTAAAGTTTTAGAAGACACCTTTGCCAGTTTTGGAATCAAGGTAGTAGTTGAGCGAGCTGAGATTGGACCATCGGTAACCAAGTATGAAGTCAAACCAGCAGTCGGTGTTCGTGTCAATCGGATTTCTAACCTAGCTGATGATTTGGCTCTAGCCCTTGCGGCTAAAGATGTCCGTATTGAAGCTCCTATCCCAGGAAAATCACTGGTCGGTATTGAAGTTCCAAACTCCGAAGTGGCTACAGTACCTTTCCGTGAGCTCTGGGAACAATCTAAAACAGACCCAGACAAACTTCTGGAAATTCCTCTCGGTAAGGCTGTCAATGGTTCCGTCCGTTCCTTTAACCTAGCACGTATGCCCCATCTATTGGTGGCTGGTTCAACTGGTTCAGGGAAGTCTGTTGCTGTCAACGGTATCATCTCTTCAATTCTCATGAAAGCTGGTCCAGATCAAGTTAAGTTCATGATGATTGACCCCAAAATGGTCGAATTATCGGTCTATAATGATATTCCCCACCTATTGATTCCCGTTGTGACCAACCCACGCAAGGCTGCTCGAGCTCTTCAAAAAGTAGTGGATGAAATGGAGAAACGCTATGAGTTGTTTAGCCAAATTGGTGTCCGAAACTTAGAAGGTTATAATGCGAAGGTCGAAGAATTTAATAGCCGTTCAGAAGAAAAACAGATTCCACTTCCTCTAATTGTGGTAATCGTAGATGAGTTGGCAGACTTGATGATGGTAGCCAGCAAGGAAGTGGAAGATGCCATTATTCGCTTGGGACAGAAGGCTCGTGCAGCAGGTATCCACATGATTCTTGCTACCCAGCGACCATCTGTTGATGTTATTTCAGGTTTGATTAAAGCCAATGTACCATCTCGTATCGCCTTTGCCGTATCAAGCGGTACAGACAGTCGGACGATTCTAGATGAAAATGGTGCTGAAAAACTCTTGGGCCGCGGTGACATGCTCTTTAAACCGATTGATGAAAACCATCCAGTCCGCTTGCAAGGTTCCTTTATATCCGATGATGATGTAGAAGCAATAGTTGGCTTTATCAAGGATCAGGCAGATGCAGATTATGATGAATCCTTTGATCCAGGTGAAGTGGCAGAAGGTGATGGCGATGCAGGTTTTGGTGATGCTGGAGGAGATCCACTTTTCAACGAAGCACGTGCCTTGGTAGTTGAGACACAAAAAGCCAGCGCCTCTATGATTCAACGACGCTTGTCTGTTGGTTTTAACAGGGCAACACGCCTCATGGAAGAGCTAGAAGCAGCGGGTGTCATTGGTCCAGCTGAAGGAACAAAACCTAGAAAGGTATTGGAAACACAATAATGAAATTTGATGCAGTTCATCATATTGCAATTATCGGTAGTGACTATGGCAAAACAAGAGAATTTTATGTTGAGAAACTAGGCTTTGAACAGGTGGATGAACATATCCGACCAGAAAAAAATGATATTCTCTTCAATGTCAAAAAAGGCAATCTGATCTTGGAAATTTTCATCAAACCAGATGCGCCAATGCGTCCGGCCATGCCCAATCCTGAACATACAGGCCTACGCCATCTAGCCTTCCAGGTTGCAGATGTGGAAGCTTGTCTGGAAGAGTTTGACCGTTTGGACATCCGACATGAAGTCCTGCGAACAGATGATTTTGATGGTAAAAAAATGGCCTTCTTCTTTGATCCAGATGGCCTCCCTCTAGAAATTCATGAATAAGTCCATCTTTTCATGCCCAGAGAGGCCTATCAATATGACAACTAATTAATACTCTTAGAAAATCAAAATCATACGCTGTTGACTTGATTTGATGAAGGTCAGTTCTATCTATAGTCATTTGAATTAACTTTGATACATCGTCACTTTCGGCTTGCCGTACTCTGCAGAAGTGACTTGCTTTGAAAGTTATATCTCCAACCTAGCACAGCCACTAGGCTGTGCTAGCAACCTGCACCTCAGTTCCTTGTCTGAAAGCTAATTCATTCGACTATACATCTACGTCGCCTTGTCTGATTTAGTATAAAAAGAATCCCCACTGCGCCTGCAATGGGGATTTATTATGCCATCTATGAAAGGATGGATGATTTTAGGATTTTAAAGTGAAGACCGCAATAACCAAAGCTAGATACATCAAAAAAGTCAAGATAAAACTAGCTCGCCAGAAAACCTTGAAGAAACGTCGATATAAAAAATTCTTTTTCTTTAAAAGGAAGAAACCGCAAAGACCAATCGCTAGTAGTGAGAGGGCTAGGACAAGCTGAGGCAGTAGACTGTTATAGTAGGCCTTGTCCGAAATCAGATAAAATTCAATTGCATAGAGAGGAAAGGCAATGTCTGCAAAGTTCCATCCTCGGTTTTGCAACCTAAAAAACTTGACAGCAATTATCGAAATGGCCAAGGTTAGAAAGATGAATAGAAAGGCTACTATTTTTAAAAATATAATCGATTCAAACATACATTCATTCTATAAAAAATGTGAAAAAAAGTAAACCTAAAGCTTGCATTTCTTTGAAATTCGTGTATAATGAAAAGGTATGTGTAAAACACATATTTGTGGGAGGTAAAAATCTTTAATTACCGCCAAAACCACAATAGGAGGATTTTATATCATGGCTAAAAAAGTCGAAAAACTCGTAAAACTTCAAATTCCTGCAGGTAAAGCTACTCCAGCTCCACCAGTCGGACCAGCACTTGGTCAAGCAGGTATCAACATCATGGGATTCACAAAAGAGTTTAACGCTCGTACAGCTGACCAAGCTGGTATGATCATCCCAGTAGTTATCTCTGTGTATGAAGATAAATCATTCACTTTCATCACTAAAACACCACCAGCTGCTGTTCTTTTGAAAAAAGCTGCAGGTGTTGAAAAAGGTTCAGGTACACCAAACAAAACTAAAGTTGCAACAGTTACTCGTGCACAAGTACAAGAAATTGCTGAAACTAAAATGCCTGACTTGAACGCTGCATCTCTTGAAGCTGCAATGCGTATGATCGAAGGTACTGCTCGTTCTATGGGATTCACTGTTACTGACTAAGTAGCACCCAAGATTATCTGATTACAAGGAGACATATAACATGGCTAAAAAAAGTAAAAACTTGCGTGCTGCTCTTGAAAAAATCGACAGCACAAAACTTTACAGCGTAGAAGAAGCTGTTGCTCTTGCAAAAGAAACTAACTTCGCTAAATTTGATGCGTCAGTTGAAGTTGCTTACAACTTGAACATCGACGTACGTAAAGCAGACCAACAAATCCGTGGTGCAATGGTATTGCCAAACGGTACTGGTAAAACTTCACGCGTTCTTGTTTTCGCACGTGGTGCTAAAGCAGAAGAAGCAAAAGCTGCTGGTGCAGACTTTGTTGGTGAAGATGACCTCGTTGCTAAAATCAACGGTGGTTGGTTGGACTTCGACGTTGTTATCGCAACTCCAGATATGATGGCTGTTGTTGGACGTCTTGGTCGTGTACTTGGTCCACGTAACTTGATGCCAAACCCTAAAACTGGTACAGTAACAATGGATGTTGCTAAAGCAGTTGAAGAGTCTAAAGGTGGTAAAATCACTTACCGTGCTGACAAAGCAGGTATCGTACAAGCTCTTATCGGTAAAGTATCATTTGACGCTGACAAACTCGTTGAAAACTTCAAAGCTTTCCACGATGTAATGGCTAAAGCTAAACCAGCTACAGCTAAAGGTACTTACATGACTTCAGTATCTATTACAACAACACAAGGTGTTGGTATCAAAGTTGATCCTAACTCACTTTAATCAATAGAAAGATTGTCTTAGGGCAATCTTTTTTTCTTGAGATTTTCTTGACAAGCACTTGATTTCGATTTATACTATATTCAATTTACATAAAAGGAGTTATCCGATGAAAGTAGCAGAGAAAGAAGAGCTTTATAAATACCTTTCTGCAGCCTACAACCTTCCGCAGGAAGCATTTTCAGAAGCCCTGCGTGAAAAAATATTGGAGGTGGCAGGTCAGCTGGACAAGGAGGAAAATCTCTATATACTGGCAGGACACTTAAGTCGCTTTATCAATGCAGAGTTAACAGCTCTGACTTGCCGAGCGCCTAAGGAATTGGTGCAACTAGCCCATTACCTTCAAGAGGTTCAAAACCATTATCGCTATGCTAGTCTTTTTCCAGGAAAGGTAAAATAGGAGAAAACATGACAGAATATACAAAACCACTCGTTTGGAAGTGGGAAGATGAAAATGACAACCGATCTGGCAACCGTCCAACAGCAGGCAGTCGCTTTGAGCAAGACCTACCAAGGGGAGAGAAGTCTTTCCAAGTCTATTCATTAGGAACGCCGAATGGCATTAAGGTTGCTATTATGTTGGAGGAGTTGAAAGAGTTAGGTATTTCGGAAGCTGATTATGACCTATTTCTCATCAATATCGGTCAAGGAGACCAATTTGGCTCCGATTTTGTTGCCATCAACCCCAACTCCAAAATACCAGCTATGGTAGATTATTCCGAGCAAGAACCGATTTCGGTCTTTGAATCAGCCAATATTCTCCTCTACTTGGCAGAAAAGTTTGAGGCCTTCCTGCCAAAAGCTTGGGCAGAGCGGACAGAGGTTCTTAATTGGCTCTTCTGGCAAACTGGCGCCGCTCCATTTGTTGGTGGAGGATTTGGACATTTCTTCCATTACGCTCCGACAGCGCAAGAATATCCGATTAATCGCTATACAATGGAAACTAAGCGTCAGCTAGATCTCTTGGATCAGCTATTGGCGACAAGAGAATATATAGCTGGAAATACCTATACCATCGCAGATATTGCTATTTGGTCTTGGTATGGTCGCTTGGTGCAAGGAGAACTATATCCAGGTTCGGCAGAATTTTTAGATGTTGATTCTTACAAGCATCTAAAGACCTGGGTAGATAAAATAGCTCAGCTCCCAGCTGTACAACGAGGGTTGACAGTGAAATATCATTCAATTGATAATTAATTGACTTGCCCACCTTATGGGTGGGTTTTTCTTTTACTTTGGTATGATAAAAGTTTATAATGAAAGAGTTAGACTTTGTGAAAATCCAAAAATAGAAATTAATAATTGAGTTTTTCCTGTCTTATATTTACATAGAAAGTAATAGAAAAATGTCCGAAAAAGTTGAAATGCAGCAGTCCAAAGAACAGGCGACAATGGCCAGAGGCTTGGCTTGGTTGACTGCTGGAAATATTCTTAGTCGCCTGCTTGGTGTTGCTTATGTTATTCCCTGGTATATTTGGTTAGGGGAATATCGAGCTGAAGCCAATGCCCTCTTTAGTATGGGGTATCAAATCTATGCCAACTTCTTATTGATTTCAACAGCTGGTCTTCCGACAGCTATTGCTAAACAAGTAGCTAAATACAATGTCTTGGGTAAAGAAGAGGTGTCGCTTTACTTGGTCAGAGAATTCTTCAAGCTCATGTTGGTCTTTGGGGCTGTCTTTGCAGGGGTCATGTATCTAAGTGCTCCGTGGTTGGCAGACGCATCGGGGTCGAAAGAAAAGTTACTTCCAGTCATGTATAGTCTAGTCCCGCCTCTCTTTATCTTCCCAGCCATGAGTATCTTGCGTGGTTTTTTCCAAGGTCGGCACGATATGAAGCCCTATGCGATCAGCCAGCTTGCAGAGCAACTGGTACGGGTTATCTGGATACTGGCAGCAACATTTATGATTATGAAGTTGGGTAGCGGTGACTATCTTGAAGCGGTTGTCCAATCTACCTTTGCAGCTTTTGTCGGGATGATTGCTAGTGTTGGGATTTTAGTTTATACTTTATGGAAGCAAGGTTACCTTGGTAAGTTGCTTCATGCTAAGAAACAAAAGATTTCTTTGGATACAGGTCAACTTATTAAGGAAACTGTTCGAGATGCGATTCCAATTATCATTTTAGGTCTAACGATTCAATTATTGCAGTTTATTGACCAAGTCACGTTTATTCGTGTTATGGAAAGAATTACGGATTACAGTAATTCGGAACTTTTGGAACTTTATTCATATATGGCTGCCAATCCAAGTAAGATTACGATGATGATTATCGGGATTTCACTTAGTTTGGGAAGTGTTGCTATTCCATTGATTACAGAGAAATTTGTCAAGAAAGATTTGAAGGCGGCGTCTCATTTAGTGGCGGATAATCTACAATTACTCTTTATATTCACTATACCGGCAATTGTTGGAACAGTCCTGTTAGCTGGGCCACTTTATACGATTTTTTACGGACCGTCAGAGCCTATCGCCATTACTCTATTTATTTGGAACTTATTTTTAATTTTACCTCTGGGACTATATTCTGTCATTAGTGTGGTCATTCAAGCGATATTTGAAAATAGAAGAGCCATTTATTATTTCTTGATTGGGATGCTAGTGAAAATCGTTTTACAAGTACCAATGATCTATGTCTTTAAGGTATATGGTAGCTTTATCTCAACGATATTTGGGTTGGGAATTATGCTGTACCTCTTCTATAGGCGAATTGACAAGGTTCTGCATATTGATGAAAGACTAGTGATAAAAGATATTGCGACCATTAGTTGGATTTCTATCGTAATGGGACTCGTTGTATGGGGGATTGAATTTGTCTTGAATCTTATCCTTCCAGCAAATGGCTATGTATCTAGCTTTATCCACTTGGCTGTTGCAGGTGGAGCAGGTATGCTTGTCTTTGTCATCTTGACATTGAAGACTCGTCAGCTAGATCGTTTAATTGGAAGTCGGGCTCAGAGTTTACGGAGGAAATTGCGCCTAGGCTAGTTTGTTTTAAAGATCTCTATTTTCTACTATTGAAAAGCTGGGAAAAAGAGGCGTTTTAGAATGTGAGAAGGAAAGTTCGTTGAGGATTTTCCTTTTTTCTTGGAGATTTCAGTATAAAAAAAACGGTTTTTGTGGTAGAATAGTAGGGATAAAAAAGAGGAGAGAGATGATGAAACCTAAATACGAACGTATTCTAATCAAACTATCTGGTGAAGCCTTGGCTGGTGAACGTGGTGTCGGTATTGACCTTAAAACTGTTCAGGAAATGGCAAAGGAAATTCAGGAAGTCGCAGAATCAGGTATTCAGATTGCCCTTGTTATTGGTGGTGGTAACCTTTGGCGTGGAGAGCCTGCTGCTGAAGCGGGTATGGATCGAGTTCAAGCAGACTATACAGGCATGTTGGGGACTGTTATGAATGCTCTTGTAATGGCTGATTCCCTTAAACAGCTTGGTGTGGATACACGTGTGCAGACAGCGATTGCGATGCAGTCAGTTGCAGAGCCTTATATTCGTGGTCGTGCTCTTCGTCATCTTGAAAAAGGTCGCATTGTTATTTTTGGAGCTGGTATTGGTTCTCCGTACTTCTCAACGGATACGACAGCGGCTCTTCGTGCTGCAGAAATTGAAGCGGATGCGATTTTGATGGCTAAAAATGGTGTGGATGGCGTCTACAATGCTGATCCGAAGAAAGATGCTAATGCAGTTAAATTCAATGAATTGACCCACCGTGAAGTGATTAGTCGTGGTTTGAAAATCATGGATGCGACAGCATCAACTCTCTCAATGGACAATGATATTGATTTGGTCGTGTTCAATATGAATGAACCAGGAAATATTAAACGTGTTGTCTTCGGTGAGCCAATCGGTACTACCGTTTCAAATTCTTCAGAAGAAAAATAAATCATATCGTCATTTAGTTTTTCTTTTATTACTTCGTTAATTCGCCTTGTCTAACTTCGGTTATGCCTGTGGCTCGTTACCTAGTACTAAAAGTAAACTAAAAGACTGTAAAAAAATACAAAGAAGGAAGTCTTATGTCTAAAGAAATTATTGCTAAAGCGCAAGAGCGCATGAACCAATCTCATCAGAGTTTGGCACGTGAATTCAGCCACATTCGTGCTGGCCGTGCCAATGCTAGTTTGTTGGACCGTATTTCAGTTGAGTACTACGGTTCTCCAACGCCATTGAACCAGTTGGCTGGTATTACAGTGCCAGAAGCGCGTGTTCTATTGATTACTCCGTTTGATAAGTCAATCTTGAAGGATATTGAGCGTGCTTTGAACGCTTCAGATCTTGGTTTGACACCGCAATCTGACGGTACTGTTATCCGTTTGGTTATTCCTGCCCTTACAGAGGAAACTCGTAAGAACTTGGCGAAGGATGTGAAAAAAGTCGGTGAAAATTCAAAAGTTGCCATCCGTAATATCCGTCGTGATGCCATGGATGAAGCTAAAAAAGCTGAAAAAGCAAAAGAAATCACAGAAGACGAGTTGAAGACGCTTGAAAAAGATATTCAAAAAGTAACAGATGATGCTATCAAGACAATTGATAAAATGACTGCCGACAAAGAAAAAGAATTGTTGGAAGTTTAATCAACACGTTTTTAGACTACAAAAATAGATCATCACTGGGCTGTCTAACTTCCAGTGGTGAACCAATAAGAAATCTAATGGGGGGAGTTAGACAAGACTTCCCCCACTTTTTAATCAGAAAGAAGAAAATCATGAATGATTTATTAGCACAGTATATCGTTGGTTTAGTGACTGACGAAAACGATCAGTTTTACTTTGTCCAAAAAGAGGGTAGAACCTTTGCTCTTTCTAAGGATGAAGGCGAACATAGTCTAGGTCAATCTGTTAAAGGATTTGCCTATACCGATATGAAACAAAAACTCCGTTTGACAACTAAGGAAGTTGGGGCGAGTCGTACCAGCTTTGGTTGGGGAACTGTCACAGAGGTACGTAAGGATTTGGGTGTCTTTGTGGATACAGGTCTACCAGACAAGCAAGTGGTTGTTTCCTTGGACATTTTGCCTGAAATCAAGGAACTCTGGCCGAAAAAAGGGGATCGGTTGTACGTCAAATTAGACGTCGATAAGAAGGACCGCATTTGGGCTCTGCCAGCTTTTCAAGAAGATTTTCAGAAAATGGCTGGACCTGCTTATGATAATATGCAAAACCAAAATCTGCGAGCGATTGTCTATCGTTTGAAAATGAATGGTACTTTTGTTTATTTGCCAGACAACAACATGCTTGGTTTTATCCACCCAAGTGAACGATTTGCGGAACCACGTCTGGGTCAGGTTTTGGAGGCTCGTGTCATCGGCTACCGTGCAGTTGATCGGACCTTGAACTTGTCTCTCAAGCCACGTTCATTTGAGATGCTGGAAAATGATGCTCAGATGATATTGACTTATCTGGAAAGCAATGGAGGTTTCATGACCTTGAACGATAAGTCTGCTCCGGAAGACATCAAGGCCACCTTTGGTATTTCCAAAGGGCAATTCAAAAAAGCTCTTGGTGGTTTGATGAAGGCTGGGAAAATTAAACAGGATTCTTTTGGAACAGAGTTGGTCTAGGGGGCGTCTATGCTAGTATATATTGCTGGTAGTGGGGCAATGGGGTGTCGGTTTGGTTATCAATTGTCTAAGACAAATCATGAAGTGATTTTGCTGGATAATTGGGAAGAACATATCGAAGCGATTCGAGAAAACGGCTTGAAAGTGACTGGAGACGTAGAGGAAACTGTATACTTACCCATCATGAAACCGACCGAAGCAACGAGAGAAGCAGATTTTATTATTCTACTGACAAAGGCTGATCAGTTGTCAAAGATGTTGCGGGATATTAAACCGATTATCGGTCCAACTACCAAGGTTTTGAGTCTCTTGAATGGTTTGGGGCATGCGACGACCATGCGTCGGTACGTGCCAGATGAAAGTATTATGGTTGGGGTGACCATGTGGTTGGCGGGACTAAAGGGTCCTGGACATGCTCACTTAGAAGGTCCGGGTTCTATGTCCGTTCAGCATATTCTTGGTGATGAGCAATCAGTTGCGGATATTATTGAAATGCTGAATGAAGCTGGACTAAATGTGACCTATGACAATCATGTTGTCAGTGCTATTTGGCAGAAAGCCTGTGTCAATGGTGTGATGAATCCAACTTGTACCATTTTAGACTGTACAATTGGTGAATTATTTGGTACGGAGGCTGGACTAAATCTAGTACAGGGGATTTTCAAAGAATTTATTGCTGTTGCTAAGTCTGAGGCAGATGGAATTGACGAAGAAGCTATTTGGAAATATGTTATTGATGCTTCGAAGAAGGCTTCCAATCACTATCCATCTATGCACCAGGATTTGGTCCAACATGGTCGAAAGACAGAAATTGATTATCTGAATGGAGCGGTTGTTTTTAAGGGCAAACGTGCAGGTATCTCTACGCCATACTGTCAGATGATAACAGATATGATTCATGCCAAGGAAAGTATGTTGGGGTTGAGATAGGAGAAAGTCATGCTGATTGAAGTGGAAACGATTGAAGAATATTTGGCTGCCTTGCCTGAAAATCGGAAGGAAGTAGTTGAACGGCTCCATCAAGTGATTGTGGAACAGTTACCAGCTGGTTTTGAAGTAGGAATCTTGGGAGGTATGATTAACTATTATGTGCCGCTTGCTGCCTACCCCGATGGTTATCATTGCACACCGGGAGAGCCCTTGCCATTCCTTGCTTTGGCATCACAAAAGGCACACATCGCCCTCTACCACATGGGAATCTATATGGACCAAGAATTGAATGATTGGTTCGTTGCTGCTTATCAAGCACAGGTGCCTACCAAACTGGATATGGGCAAGTCCTGTGTTCGTATGAAAAATCCCAAGAATATTCCTTATGAATTGATTGGGGAATTGGTTAGTAAGATGTCTATGGAGCGCTATATAGAGCTCTACGAAAAAAATCATAGAAAGTAGATGTAGTGAGAAGAAGTTTTTATTCTTGGTTGATGACCCAGCGCAACCCGAAAAGTAATGAACCAGTAGCTATCTTGGCAGATTATGCCTTTGATGAATCTGATTTTCCTAAGCAATCAGATAATTTCGATGAAGTCAGTCGTTTTTTGGAGGAATCGGCCAGCTTTGCCTTTTCCATGTCTGATTTTGATGCGATTTGGGAAGATTATTTGGGACATTGATGGATAAAATAGTACAAAATAGCCTTGTTTGGGCTATTTTTGTTATAATAGAGAAAAGCACAGGAAAAGGAGCAACTCTTGCTAGAACATTCAATTGATATTCAACTCAAGCATCCAGATGATTCATTTAGCCTATTTGGTTCGAATGAACGCCATCTGAGATTGATGGAACAGGAACTAGGTGTGGTTATTCATGCCCGTACGGAAAAAGTGCAGGTGATTGGACAGGAAGAACATGTAGAACAGGCGCGTCTTGTTATCCAGTCTCTCCTTGTCTTGGTGAGTCGTGGTTTAGTTATCAATACGCCAGATGTGGTCACAGCTATTTCCATGGCAAAAAATGATGAGATTGAGAAATTCGTTGCCCTCTATGAAGAAGAGATTATCAAGGACAACTATGGCAAACCCATTCGCGTAAAGACCCTTGGACAAAAACTCTATGTGGACAGCGTAAAGCGTCATGATATCGTGTTTGGAATTGGACCAGCTGGTACAGGAAAGACCTTCTTGGCGGTTACTCTAGCTGTAACAGCCCTCAAGCGGGGACAGGTCAAGCGGATTGTCCTGACCCGTCCTGCGGTAGAAGCAGGTGAAAGTTTAGGCTTTTTACCAGGGGACTTAAAAGAAAAAGTAGACCCTTATTTGCGTCCTGTCTATGATGCCCTCTACCAGATTTTGGGCAAGGAGCAGACCACGCGCCTAATGGAGCGCGAGATTATCGAGATTGCACCGCTGGCCTATATGCGGGGTCGGACCTTGGAAGATGCCTTTGTCATCTTGGATGAGGCGCAAAATACGACCATTATGCAGATGAAGATGTTCCTGACCCGTCTGGGCTTTAATTCCAAGATGATTGTCAATGGGGATATTAGTCAGATTGACCTGCCACGCAAGGTTAAGTCAGGCCTGATTGATGCGACAGAGAAACTAAGCAAAATTCCGCAGATTGATTTTGTACATTTTTCAGCCAAGGATGTGGTTCGTCACCCAGTTGTTGCCCAGATTATCAATGCCTATGAGCAGGAGGCTCTGGCTGCGGATGGTCGAGCAAGTTTTGAAACGATTGGGGAGCCTAGTCGGAAATACAATGGCGAAGAGTAGTTGTTTCATTGGCTGATATATAAAAGAATTGTGATGCTAGTTACATTTAATATACAATAAAAAGCCCAAATGGACGATACTGTAAGCGATGAAACAAACAGGAACTTAGTCCAAATAAGCGACTTACAGCATATCGTAAAATCACATCGTACAGCAAATATCAACTATTTGTCACAAGTTATACCAATCCTATTGCCCGACTCCCTTAAAGCATTGTCACAACGTTGCTTTGTCAACGGTATCATATAAATCTATTAAAATATTGCTAGTACTTCAAGTTGGATTAGAGATTAAATCTTAACGACATTTTCGAACCAGCCCTCATTATAGCGGATAGAGATCATAAAACCTATAACTTTATGGATTGTTACCAATAAAAAGGCTGGTTCTATCTGATTCGGATTCGAGATGGGAAAAGCAGCATGAAACCGAGTTTTACTCCCTTTCTTTTCGCATGTTCGGCACCGATAAGTATGAAACCCTCGTGGCCAATTGTGATAAACCTGTAGACTATATAAAAAAGCCTCCCTTTGTGTTGTCCGAACATAAAATCCCAAGTATTACATCGGAAAAATACTTGGGATTAGATATCATAGATTAACTGATCAGAGTTAACTTAGAGACACTGATTGATGACAGGGCTTTTATGCACGAATAACAAGAAGTGGCTTAAGACCAAAACTTCTCTGCAATTTCTTGGCCTTGTTTAATTTTTGCCCACTGTTGCGGGATGGCCAATTCATTACCTGAATCACATGAAGCGAATCCACATTGATGTGACAAGTAGAGACGCTCTTTTGGAATAATCTTGCTTGCTTCCTCGAGTAATTTGTAAACACGTTCTTCATCATCCAAATCAGAAGTTTTACTTGAAAGTAGACCAAGAACGACTTCGACATTCTTGTCACGCAAGCTTTCCAAAGCTTTTAAATCACCTGCACGTTCATCATCCCACTCAAGGAAGAATCGATCGTATTTTTGGTCACGCAGGAATTTTTCGGCAATAGCTTCGTAAGTTCCGCCAGCTGCAGAGCGGCTTTCATAGTTACCACGGCAGTTGTGCGTCCAGACGGTCAAGCCAATTTCATGTCCGTAATCAATAACAGCATTATTGATAGCAACAAACTCGTCAGCCAAAGCGGCCAATGCTTCAGAATCGTCTTGTGGCAAGAAAGGTACAGGGTTAGCAGGGTCAAATAATTCCCAAAGGCAGTCATCAAATTGAACGATTTGTCCACCAGCTTCCTTGTACTGGTCTAAAAATTCCTTATAGGCAGCGATGAGCCCGACTTTTAATTCATCACGAGTCTTGTAGACCTGATTTGGTCCAACTTGTCCATTGAAAATTGTCAATTCATTAAAGGCATGGGCTGGACCGAAAATAGTTTGTTTGGTTACAGTTTCTCCTGCTAATTCTTTCACTTGTTTGAAAATATCAATGAAATGGTGATTTTTTGCAGAAAGTGGAGCAGTAATACGCAATCCAATATCCTTACGTGTTTCAAAAATCTGTCCATCATGGTCTTTAAATGGATAACCATGCTCAGCAATGTAACGCTCGATACCGTCGAAGCCCCAGAGAAAATCTAGGTGCCACATTGAACGACCAAATTCTCCATCTGTCACAATATCCAAACCGTTTTCTTTTTGTTCTGCAACAATTTTTTGGATGAGTGAAGCTTCAGTTTCTTTGTAACCATCGAAGTCATCATAGAATGGGTATTTGATGTCTTCACGAGCTTCGATTTGTCGTTTAAATTCTCCTAAGTTTGCTGGTCGAAGAAGTGAACCGACTAATTGGAATCTTGAAGTTGTCATATGTGTGTCTCTCTTTCGTTTTAGTGATGAACCTATTCTAACTCATAAGCTATCATTTGAAAAATAGTTATTTTCATGGCAAATCCATAGTTAAAAACTATAACTTGAAAAAATAGAAGGAAATAACTTTCTATCATTTGTCAACTATGGTATAATCAAAAGTGCTGAAATCCGAACATTAGGAGACTTAGGAGAAAAATGAAAAAACAATCACCATTTATAATTGCAGGAATCGTCATGCTAGGGGTCGTGATGCGTGCCCCCTTTACAGCTTTGCCTGCTATTTTGATAGATGTGGCAGCAGGACTGAGAGTAGAAGTGAGTTCATTAGGAATTTTAACCTCTATTCCGCTCATCATGTTTGCTCTCTGTTCATCCTTAGCACCGCGTCTTGCGGCTAAGTTTGGCATGGAAAAACTAATGGGCCTAGTCTTACTGGTTATGGTGCTGGGTTCAGGAATGCGAGTTCTCAACTTACCAGCCCTTTACATTGGTACAATGCTTGTTGGTGCTACAATAGCATTTATTAATGTTTTGCTACCAAGTTTGGTTGCGGCTAATTTTCCAAAGAAAATTGGTCTGTATACGACGATTTATATCACTCTCATGGGGGTGGCGGCAACAGTTGCATCTATGATTGCTGTTCCAATTGTATCCTCTAGTTCTTGGGAATTTTTTATTCTATTAATTACAGGATTGGTGTTTATGGCTTTCCTGATCTGGTTGCCTAATGTAAAAAATAACCATCGATTTGCAAGTGAGAACCAAGGAAACCAGAAATCATCTATCTGGAAAAATAAAGCAGCGATTGCCTTTTTGATATTTGGTGGGCTACAATCAGTCCTCTACTATACAGAGATTACCTGGTTGCCAACTATTTCTCAATCAGTTGGCTTTAGTAAGGCAGAAGCAGGGCTAATGGCTGGTTTCTTCAATATGACAGCTATTCCCATGTCTATGATTATCCCAGCTGTTCTTTCTCGTCAGACAAAAGAAATGCGTCGAAATATCATGCTGGCTATTTCATCTGTTACCTTACTTGGTTTGTTCATGATGTCATTGATTCCGACCAATCTCATTCTTTGGTCAGCACTTCACATTATTTTAAGTTTTTCAAATGCAGCCCTCTTCCCTTATATGATGTTGAGCTTTACTTTGAAAACAAGCAACAGCCAGGCTACTGCCCAGTTATCAGGAATGGTGCAGACAGGTGGCTATCTCATTGCAGCATTTGGACCAGGCCTTCTCGGTTACAGCTATCCAATCTTCGGAAACTGGATGCCATTGATTCTTGCTCTGGCTATCGTCACACTTGCCATGATGTGGACTATTGTTCTCATTGAAAGAGAAGATATTATCTTATAAAGTATAATCCCTTAAGAAGGCTGGCATTTTTCTGTGAAAATGGCAGAGCTTCTAAGGGATTTTTTGTCAAACAAAAAAAGCTGGACATTTGCCAGCTTTTTAATGTGCCACACGTTTACGAGCAGCTTTTTTACGATTTTCCTCAATGAAAGCTTCTTTCTTTTCTTCTGGTTCAATGATTGTTTTGTGAACAGTGAAGACTGCGCCTGCTGCAAGAGCAACTGTAGAAAGAACACCTGTCAAGAAACCTTTACCAAAACCTTTAGCCATAGTTATTTCTCCTTTACTTGTGTTATAATAGATTTTAGCGAAAAAACAAAATATTTTCAAGGAAAAAGATGAAAACTAAAGTTATTGTGGTCATAGGACCGACAGCGGTAGGAAAAACTGCCCTTGGCATAGACTTGGCCCAGCGCTACAATGGAGAAATTATCAGCGGTGATAGCCAGCAAGTCTATCGCAAACTGGATATTGGTACGGCAAAAGCTAGTCCTGAAGAGCAGGCTGCTGCGGTTCATCACTTGATTGATGTCCGAGATGTGACCGAGGGCTATTCGGCTTATGAATTTGTAGCAGAAGCCAAGGCTCTGATTGCTGACATTAAAAGTCGTGGCAAGTTGCCTATTATCGTGGGTGGGACAGGGCTTTACATTCAGAGCTTGCTTGAAGGCTACCATCTGGGCGGGCTGGTTGACCAGGAGCAGGTACTTGCTTATCGGGCGGAACTCGACTGCTTGTCTGACGAGGATTTGGAAACAATGGCAGAGCAGGCAGGTTTGATGGTCGAGGGAAACAGCCGACGGAGAATCATTCGTGGACTGGAATTGAAAAAATTTGGCGAAAACTTAGAAAATACAGAGTCAGGATATGAGCCTCTTTACATCTGCCTGACGGATGACAGACAGGTTCTTTACGACCGCATCAATCAGCGAGTGGATAAGATGATGGCGGCGGGCTTACTGGATGAAGTTAGCTGGCTCTACCAAGAACACCCAGAAGCTCAAGCTGCTATGGGAATTGGCTACAAGGAGTTTTTCCCCTACTTAGAAGGTCAAATCAGCCTAGAAGAAGCAATTGATAAGGTCAAACAAAATAGCCGCCGCTTTGCCAAACGCCAATTAACCTGGTTTAGAAACCGCATGGCAGTCGATTTTTACCAAGTATCAGAAGAAGCTGTTAAGGATAGGATTTACACCGCTGTGGAGGAATTTTTAGATGATTGAAACCCAGAAAGAACAAGAACGTGCCCTCCTGGTCGGAGTTGAATTGCAGCAGACAGATAATTTTGACGTGTCCATGGAAGAGTTGGCAAGCCTGGCTAAGACCGCTGGGGCCCTCGTCAAAGGAGTATATACGCAGAAGCGGGAGAAATATGACAGCAAGACTTTTGTCGGTTCTGGTAAGCTGGACGAAATTGCCCAGATGGTCGAAGCTGACGAGATTGATACTGTCATCGTCAACAATCGATTAACACCCCGCCAGAATGTCAATCTGGAAGAGATTTTAGGTGTCAAGGTCATCGACCGTATGCAGCTGATTTTGGATATTTTTGCCATGCGGGCACGGAGTCACGAAGGAAAACTGCAGGTCCACCTAGCCCAGCTCAAGTACATGTTGCCACGCTTGGTTGGACAGGGCATCATGCTCAGCCGTCAGGCAGGTGGTATCGGCTCTCGTGGACCAGGTGAAAGCCAGTTGGAGCTCAACCGTCGAAGCATTCGCAACCAGATTCATGACATTGAGCGCCAACTCAAAACAGTGGAGAAGAACCGAGCGACTGTCCGTGAACGCCGTTTGCAATCAGGCGTGTTCAAAATCGGCTTGATTGGCTATACCAACGCGGGTAAGTCCACTATTATGAATGCCATGACGGACAAGCGACAGTACGAGGCTGATGAACTTTTTGCCACACTAGATGCCACAACCAAGCAGATTAACTTGGCAGACAAATTTAATGTGACCTTGACCGATACGGTTGGTTTCATTCAGGACCTGCCGACTGAGTTGATTTCTGCCTTCAAGTCCACCTTGGAGGAGTCCATGAACGTGGATCTCTTGCTCCATATCATCGACGCCTCTGACCCCAATCACAGTGAGCAGGAGCAGGTGGTCTTGGACATTCTAAAAGACCTGGATATGCTGGACATTCCACGTCTAGCTCTCTACAACAAGCTGGACAAGACCGATGACAGCTTTACCCCCAGTCAGTTTCCTCATGTCATGCTGTCCACTAAGGATGAAAATGCCAAAGGCCATATTCAGATGATGGTCTTGGCCAAGATAAAGACCATGTTTGAACGATTTGAGGTCAGGGTGCCACTTGCTGAATCTTATAAATTGCATGATTTAGCTACTCTGGCTCTGATTGAAAATCGGACCTACGAAGAGGATGTGGAAGTGGTATCAGGCTATATCGCTTCCAGCAATAAATGGAAGTTGGAAGAATTTTATGACGGATTATCTTGATTTGGCAATCAAATACGGTGGTTTTACCAGCCTGGACAAGGTCTATCTGGCTAGGAAATTGGCTGATATGACTGACCAACAAAAACTAGATTTTATCACGCCACCGCCTTCGGTTATCAATGCCTATTTTGCGGAAATCTACCAGAAACAAGGGGCAGAAGAGGCGACGGACTACTATCTCACTCTTTCTCAGCAGCTCTGCCTTTTTCCAAAAGAACCCAGCTTTGCTGAAAGCAAGCCCTTTGTCCGCCTGAATTTATCTGGTAAGTCTTTCGGATTTACCTATGTGTCGGCGGACGGTCTGGCCCAGGTTTTTTCGGAAGTAGGAGAGGAAGTGACGGATAGCTTGCTCTTTGAAATCGCCCAAGTCTTTCCCCACTATGTCGTCTTTGTGGAGGAGGGCAAGATTTTTATGAAAGTCAATCCCTTTGAGGACGCCGAGTTAGAGGAGGTTGAAACAGACTACCTTTTAACCCAGGTGGCAACCGGAGAAGGCTTGGTCAAGATTTCAGGCTTTAATCAGGAAGAAGTGCTGGAAGTGGCGGACGGCTATGCTGGTCAGCATTACTATGTCTGGTCGGGTCGCTCTGCAATTTTATATATAAAACATTAGAAAGTAAACAATGCAAATTCAATTTTTAGGTACGGGGGCTGGTCAGCCCTCCAAGGCTCGAAATGTATCCAGTTTGGCCTTGAAACTCTTGGATGAAATCAATCAGGTTTGGCTCTTTGACTGCGGTGAGGGCACTCAGAATCGGATTTTGGAAACGACCATTCGTCCACGCAAGGTGGCTAAAATCTTTATTACCCACCTGCACGGTGACCATATTTTTGGCTTGCCTGGTTTCCTGTCTAGCCGTTCTTTCCAGTCTAGCGAGGAGCAGACAGATATTGATATTTATGGACCTGTTGGTATCCGTTCTTTTGTCTTGGCAAGTCTTAAAGTATCAGGGACACGCCTACCTTATCGCATTCATTTTCATGAGTTTGATGTTGATACGGTAGGTCAGGTCCTAGAAACAGACAAATTCACGGTATTCGCTGAAAAGCTGGACCATACCATTCCTTGTGTCGGCTATCGTGTCATCCAGAAAGATTTGGAAGGGACATTGGATGCAGAGGCTCTGCGCGCGGCAGGTGTACCATTTGGTCCCCTATTCGGTAAAATCAAAAATGGTCAAAACGTGACGCTAGAAGATGGGACTGAAATTATCGCGAGTGACTATATTTCTCCTCCTCGGCCTGGTAAGGTAGTGACCATTCTTGGTGATACGCGCAAGTGCCATGCCAGTGTACGCTTGGCTGTTAATGCTGATGTGCTGGTGCATGAGGCGACTTACGGAAAAGGCGATGAGAAGATTGCTCGCAAGCACGGGCATTCGACCAATATGGAAGCCGCTCAGGTTGCCAAGGATGCAGGTGTCAAGCAGCTCTTGCTTAATCATATCAGTCCACGATTTTTATCCAAGGATATTAGTCAATTACGGAAAGATGCAAGTACTATTTTCGAGCAGGTTCATATTGTCAAAGATTTAGAGGAAATTGAGCTATGAGAACCATTCTAATCACAGGTGCCTCTGGTGGTTTGGTACAGGAAATGGTGCCATTGCTGAAAGATGATTTTTTGATTTTACTAGGTCGTGATGTGGCAAAAATTGAGCAGCTCTATGCTTACCATGAAAAAAAGGCTGTCTTTGATGTAGACATCCGAGACGAAATAGCTCTGACGGCATTTTTTGATGAACTGGATAGTCAGTTTGGTCAGATTGATATTCTAGTCAATAATGCAGGCTATGCCATTTACGATGATTTTGAGAATTTTTCCAGCCAGCAGGTGCAGGCCATGTTTGATATCAATACTTTTGCTCTGATGACCATGTGCCGTTTAGTAGGTAAACGAATGAAGGCAAGACGGAGCGGGCAGATTATCAATATCATTTCCATGTCAGGCTTGATTGCTTCAGCTAAGTCCTCGGTCTATTCAGCGACCAAGTTTGCGGCCATGGGTTTTTCTAATACCATTCGCTTGGAATTAGCCCAGTATGGTGTGACAGTTACAACGGTCAATCCAGGTCCAATCGCAACCAGCTTTTTCGATCAGGCTGACCCGGATGGAAGCTATCAAGAGAGCGTCAAGGCTTTCTTGCTGCAACCAGACTATGTTGCCAAGAAGATTGTTTCAGCTATGGGGACGAAGAAACGAGACATCAATCTGCCTTGGTCACTAGCAGCTGCTCATAAACTCTATACTCTCTTTCCAAGAATAGCAGACTACTTGGCCAGTACAGTATTTAATTTAAAATAAGCATAGAAAAACGCCGAAATAAAACTCGGCGTTTTCGTGTAGACTAGCTACGCTCTTTTCTACGTAAGGCGATACTGCCTAGAAGTAGGCTACCTAATGCGATAGCTATATAGTTTGTTTTTTCACCTGTTTGAGGTAGTTGTTTTGCCTCGGTAGACTTGGTGGTATGTACTACTGTAGTAGTTTTTGGCGCCTCATCCAGAATATTTTTTGGCATTTCAGGTTGTGGTACAAGAATTTCTACAGCTGGTAAGTCTTCTAAGCTTGCTAATTGACTACCAAATAGGGCGTTGGACACCCAACGGAAGAAGTGAACAGGGTGGACCTTGTTTGTTGGATTACCTGCATAGATAAAGACAGGTTGGTCTTGATAATTTCCAGCGATGGCGACAATTTTATTGGCTAATTTGTCATGACCAGGCCACCAACCTGCGATATAATAATCTTTATCAGCGATTTTAACAAGCGTTTTAAATCCTTCAGGAATGCCTTCAATCCAATTACCGGAGTTGGAATAGAAAAGTCCATTCATGGCGTAGCCACTTGTTAATGGATCTTTATCATCAATAATAGCCCGCATGAGACCTTCATAGTCACCACCATCTGTAAATTGTTCCGCATTGAAACCTGCTAAGATTCCTAATTCCTCCAGTTTTTGCATGGCGACACCACCTACGATGATAATTGGTTTCTTACCAAATACACTGGCATCGAATTGGTCTGATTCGAGAATGATAGCATCAGCCTCATCTGCGCTATTGACAATTTCAAAGCCCATTCGTTCTACCGCAAGTGCAGCATTTGCAAGAATGGCAAAGTCGCCTGCCCAACTATAAGAGTGAGAAGGAGCGTACACCTTCATTGCTTTCAATTCTTGTCCAAGAGGCTTCTTATAGAGAGGCTCGCCGTATAGAGCATAGGTGTCCAGTAAGTGACTAAATTGGTTAGTTTCCATGATGTAGCCATCGTCTGTAAGGTAGACCTTAGCGCCTGATTTGATGGCTTGATTAATGGCCTGAACGGCGCTTTCAGAGGTGTTTGCAACGACATAATAAGGCGCTTTGAAATCAATTTCCGTAGTACGTGGAGCTTTTGTCCATGTGATGCTACCTAATTTGCCGCTAAAGGTGTTTTCTTCAAATACAGCCTTGGCGCTAAAGCCTTTCATATCTGGGAAGTTGACCACCAATTCAGCATACATGGCTCCCCAAGCAGATTCATCAGAACCAGCGTAGAGGACATGGTTAGCGAATCCTCGTTTGGCTTGAGCCATATCGACAACTAGGTCGCCCTTGCGGAAGTTTCCAACATCTTCAGTTAATTCCTTGACAACAACCCCATTACGATTGAAATATTCAATCATCTTAAATGCTTCTTGCATATCGTTGTGTTTATCGAGCGTCATAGGAATCACATAGTAGTCTGGGAAGAATTTTGGCTGGTCTTTTTTGACACGTCCGACAACAGCTCCGTCTGGTCCGACTAGTTCAGACTCTGCTTTTGGATCTTCTACCTTATTGACACCGCGAGAATAGTATTTGAGGCGCATTTCCATAAGACTGTCTGGCTTGGTTGCCATATTGTGAACACCGCCCAAAACAGCAAAGAATCCCGCCTTGAATGATTCTTGATTTCCTTCTGGAATTTCAATCGTGTGTCCAAGAATGCCGTGATACATTGCATACACCGCTGTATAGCCTGAGAAGGAATCGTCCCAACCATCTCCCCAGTGGACTTTAGGGATGGTGTAGCGTTCATATTTAGAATTTGCAATACCTGCTCGGCCCATTTCATGAGCTTTTTCCAGCATAATATCGGCTAGTAAATCATATTCAAAGTTCGGGTCATGTGGCGGAGTGGCAGGCTCGATGAGAAATCCAGATACAAAGCCATGAATATCTAAAACAGATATTGGATTCCATTTGTGGATTTGACGGACGATGGCTTGTGTTTCTGGATTCACTTGGAAACCAGTATCACGGTTAGGGTCCAAACCATTTACTAGTGAACGCAAGTTTTTAACATCGCCATCAGGATTTTCTGTGAAATTGAACAAGAAGATAAATTTATCTAACAAATCTGTCACTTTTAAATGAAGAGTAACAGGATTTCCATCGGCATCTGTAGATGGGAAGGTGATGGTATCTTTTTGTGCAAATTCTTTGAATAGGCTAGTTACCACATCTATGCCGGGTTGTTCGTCAGCATGAGTATTGTTGATGAGAATAGGTAATCTATAGTCGAAGGTTCCAGCTTGCAACTGTTTCAGCATCTGGTCGGGTTGGGTCAGCATGAGCGGTGTTGTTTCAGTAAGATATTTATCAATACTTGCTTGATTTTTAGCTACAACAGCCATTTTAATATCTCTACCTTCAGCTGATTGACCAATTGACTCAATCCTTACTAGGCGGTCGGTCGCAGCATTATTTTTCGTTTCCTCAATCTCTGTCAACATTTCCTCATGTGTACGGTAGGCTTCATAAGGACGGAAATGAAGAGTTTTTGAAATTATCAGGTTTCCATCGGCACTAGTACCTTCCAACAGCATATCTTTTATAAAATGTCGATAGGTACGGCGAATATTACTCGGTGTCCGTTTACTCAAATCTTCTCCAAAGAGAGCTGCGAGCTGGATATTCAAATGAAGTTGGTTATCCTGTCTGCTTTCTTCTACTGTGATAAATGTATCGCCTGTGAAATCTCCCTCTTTCAAATTCCAGGTTTTCCATTCGGAAATAGGCTTTCCATCCAATATCCATTCTATTTTTTCAGTCGTATCTGGAAGAGTGACGGATTCTGTGATAGTGACTGCTTCCGATAGATAGACAGTTTTTGTTTCGAGTGTAATTGTATCAATAGTCGGTACGGCAGGTTTTTCTTCTGTAGTATTCTGATTATCATTATTAGCTGTTCTGAGCGTAGTTTCCTCGGCATTTGGCTCGGAAGATGTTGTCTCTTCTTCTGTGGAAACAGATGCAGGAGAAGTATCTGCTATTTCTTCAGTTTGTTTTTCTGTCTCCTTCCCTTCTACAAGATTATCTGTAGCTTCGCTTGTGCTAGTCTTCGTAATAGGAGTCTCTTCAGGCAGTGGAGTCACTGTTTCATTAGTAGTAGGTGGTATCTCCTCTGTATTTGCGAAGACCGTTCCCTGAGCGAGAGATGCAGCTAAAAGAACTGTTGAGGCAAGTAGGACTTGATTCAACAGCCTTTTCTTATATGAAAGTTTCATGCGAACTTCCTCCTTTTGAAAATATGTACAGGGTAATAAATTAAAACGGGTTATTTCATGCTTATCTTATCAAAAAATATATGTCTTTACAATATAAATTGAATATGTTTATATATTTAAAATATTCAGAAATATCGAATCATAGAGACTATTTATTTTGAGTAGGATAATGAACTAAAATCTGTTATAATGGTAAAAAAATAAGGGAGAGATGTATGGAAAAACTTTGGAAAATTATATATAGTCGGACATTTATTGTCATTAGTTTGATTATTCTAACCATTTTCCTTATTCTTTGGTTGGTAGGTTCGGCAGCTACCTATATGCCTGCTTTATTGATTATTTTGCAAATTTTTTCGATTTTTGTGGCTATTTCAATCATCAATAGACCGATGAATACCAGTTTTAAGTTAACCTGGATTATTTTTGTCATTGGTATTCCGATTTTTGGTGCTCTATTCTATTTTATTTTGCAGTCCAACATTGAAACCAAACGTTATCGTAAAAATTTTCATAAGCAAGCACAAAGACTTCGGGAGTATAGTAAGACGTCTGAAAAGGTCATGAAGGCATTGGAGCAGGAAGATAAGGAGCAACTGAAATTAGCTCACTTCATGAGTGAGTACGTTGGCTACCCAATTCATACCAATACGGATGCCGTCTATTTTTCAACAGGTCAGGAAAAATTTGAAGCTCTACTAGAAGAATTGAAAAAGGCAGAGCAGTATATTTTCATGGAGTACTTTATTGTCGATATGGGATATATGTGGGATTCTATCCTTGACATTTTGAAGGAAAAGGCAGCGCAAGGGGTGGAAGTTCGTTTTATGTATGATGGGATGAATTCACTGACCAATCTTCCCTATAATTACTATAAAACCTTGCGAAAATATGGGATAAAAGCCAAAGTATTTTCTCAAATTATCCCAGCCTTATCTACGGTGCAAAATAACCGTGACCATAGAAAAATTGCGATTATTGATGGAAAGGTTGCCTTTACCGGTGGTATTAATATCGCAGATGAATACATCAACAAGAAAGTGCGTTTTGGTTACTGGAAAGACGCAGCGATTATGATTAGGGGAGAAGCTGTTGCAAACTTTACGTTGATGTTCCTTCAAATGTGGAATTACAATGAAAAGACAGAGACAGATGACCTAAAATACCTCAAAACGCATAAAGATTTAGAGACGGAAACCGTTGATGCCGAAGGTTTCTTCCTTCCGTATGGCGAGAATCCATTTGATGGAGATGAGGTAGCCAAACGAGTCTGCCTAGACATGATTCAGTCGGCAACGGATTATATTTATATCATGACACCCTACTTAGTGTTGGATGATGAAATGATTGATAATTTGACTTATGCTGCGAAGCGTGGAGTCGAGGTTCGCATTCTACTACCGCATATCTATGATAAAAAATCAGCCTATTTGGCTGCTCGTACTGATTTTCCGACTTACTTGGAAGCAGGAATTGAAATCTTTGAATTTCAGCCTGGATTTGTCCATTCCAAAGTTGTTTTGGTCGATGATAAGAAAGCTACTGTTGGTACGGTGAATATGGATTTTCGCTCTTTTTATCTTAATTTTGAGTGCGGTCTCTATATTTACAATCACTCGGAAGTTTTGGCAGCTATTAAGGATGACTTTACTCATTCCTTCAAAAAATCACAGCAAATTAACCTTCTAACCTTCCATAAAACGTACTCTTGGTATAAGCGTTTGGGAGGAGCCCTACTGCGAATTATTTCGCCGTTATTATAAATTGTAATATTCGTTCTTCATGGAGCAAGGGATCGACATTCTGTTTCGGTCTTACCTTGCTCCATTTTTCTTGGAAAATGATATAATAGAAAGATAGTTTATACTCGGAAAATTTACAGGCTACTTGTGATTTTGAGTATTAAGGAGTAAAAAACGTGATAAAGCCCAATTATGACTGGCAATTATTGACCGGTTTTTCTGATGAACAATTTATCAAAATTGCTAAAAAAGAAGGAGTGGACCCGGTAGCGGCTAAGTTGCTGTATGAACGTGGCATCCATTCGGCGGAAGAATTGCATACTTTCTTACAACCAAGCTTAGAAGACCTTCACGATCCCTATTTACTACATGATATGGACAAGGCGGTAGAGCGGATTCGCCGAGCAATCGAAAATTACGAACACATTTTGATTTATGGAGATTATGACGCAGACGGTATGACCTCGGCATCTATTCTGAAAGAAACTCTGGAGGAAATGGGGGCAGAAGTCCAAGTTTATCTTCCCAACCGTTTTACAGATGGCTATGGGCCGAATCAGTCAGTTTACAAGTATTTTATCGAGCAACAGGGGATTTCTCTTATTGTGACGGTGGACAATGGCGTAGCGGGTCATGAAGCGATTGCCTATGCCCAGGAAATGGGTGTCGATGTTGTCGTGACAGACCACCATTCCATGCAAGAAACCCTTCCCAATGCCTATGCGATTGTACATCCAGAGCATCCAGAAGGAAATTATCCCTTCAAACATTTGGCGGGCTGCGGCGTGGCTTTTAAATTGGCCTGTGCTCTTCTTGAAACTGTTCATGCAGACTTGCTGGATTTGGTCGCAATTGGCACCATCGCTGATATGGTTAGCTTGACCGATGAGAATCGTGTCATGGTCAAATATGGTCTCTCGCTTCTCAAACAGACTGAGCGAGCAGGTTTGCAAGAGTTGATAAAGATAGCTGGTATTGACATAGACAGTATTGATGAAGAAACAGTTGGTTTCCAACTTGCTCCGAGGTTGAATGCCCTTGGTCGACTCGATGATCCAAATCCAGCCATCGAATTACTGACTGGTTTTGATGACGAAGAGGCCCATCAAATTGCCCTCATGATTGACAGTAAAAATGTAGAACGTAAAGACGTCGTCCAAGCAATTTACGATGAAGCAAAAACCATGCTCCGTCATGATAGACCTGTTCAAGTTCTGGCTAAAGAAGGTTGGAACCCAGGTGTTTTAGGGATTGTAGCAGGACGCCTACTAGAAGAACTGCAGCAACCTGTTATCGTCTTGTCTATTGAAGATGGTAAGGCAAAGGGTTCGGCTCGTTCTGTTGAAGCAGTTGACATTTTCAAGGCACTTAAAGATCATCAGGACCTATTTATCGCCTTTGGTGGTCATGCTGGTGCAGCAGGTATGACCTTGGAAGTTGACAAACTTGAAGAGCTTGCTCTGACCTTGACAGACTACATTATCGAAAATAAATTGGATTTATCCAGCAAGTCTTCGCTGGTCTTAGATGAAGAATTGGATTTAGAGGAATTAACCCTAGATACTCTAAAATCTTTCGAGAAGCTTGCGCCTTACGGCATGGATAATAAAAAGCCTGTATTTTACATCAGAGACTTTCAGGTGGAATCAGCAAGAACCATGGGGCAGAATAATGCCCATTTGAAACTACGCATTACTAAAGGTGCTGCTGGATTTGATGTTCTTGCTTTTGGTAAGGGCAATCTAGCCTTGGAATTTTCACAGGCCAAGGGCTTAGAACTAGCTGTCACCTTGTCTGTCAATCAATGGAATGGCAATACCAGTCTTCAGCTCATGTTGGTTGATGCTCGGGTCAATGGTGTTCAACTTTATAATATTCGTGGAAAACAACATCCTATTCCTGCAGGGGTCCCAATTTTGGACATTGAAAATCCAGTAGCAGATAACAAAGCAATTGTCTTGGCTAACTTGCCTGAGGACCTCAGTAGTCTGCGTAGCTATTTTCAGGAAAGAGAATTTGAAGCCATTTATTTTAAAAACGAAATTGCCAAACCGTACTATCTAGATGGTTATGGTAGCCGAGAACAATTCGCTAAATTGTATAAGACTATTTACCAATTTGAAGAGTTTGATGTTCGCTATAAACTGAAAGATTTGGCTGTTTACTTAAAAATTAAGGACAGTCTATTGGTTAAAATGATTCAGATTTTCCAAGAATTAGAATTTGTCACGATTGCGGATGGGGTCATGCGGGTCAACAAAGAGGCACAGAAGCGAGAGATTTCAGAAAGTCAAATATATCAAGAATTGAAAGAAACAGTTATCCAACAAGAGTTGATGGCGCTTGGCACCGTTCAGGAAATTTATGAATGGCTATGTGGTCGCGTTTGATGACAGTAGAAGCTCTGGTTGTTGGAGTGATTGGAACGCTTCTCTACACTTATTGGTTTATCAGGCAAAAAGGTTTGTTGAAAAATCTTGAACAGATAACCGAAATAAAGCACGCACTGATTGAATTACGGCGAGTAGGATGGTCAGAAAGAGCCATCAAAAAGGTTTTTCTGAAACAACTGTTGCCTCTAAAACAAGAAGACATCCCAGCATTTGTTCAAAATTTCATAAAAGAAGCTACTATTTTTGCCTCAACTAGCTTTTATCAGTTGATAAGAGTTGACAGTCGCTCTTTAAGCCAAGAGAAAGCGACGGCCTTATTGGAGCAATGTATGAATATGTTAGATTTTCCTGAGGAATTAAGTCATGGGATATTACCTGAACTTTTGCCGAAGATGGATGTGAATTGTCCTCCACACCATCCGTTTTGGCGGTACTTTGCTAAGCTAGTTGATAAGGCTTTTCCAGTTCGGGAATTAGAAGTCAAACGGCCGTTAAACAGACAGGTCCATCAGCTACGCTACCTTATTTCCTATCAGCAGACTTTTTGGGTGCGTCAGCAGTTTGGAAAAGGAAAAACAGATTGGCAGGCTCTGATAGCCTATGTACGTAGCCTACCTCGGTGGTCTTATCGCTTACGAGAATCTGCCCGCCTACACAATAAACAACTGTTCGGCAAGAAAAATCAGAAGACCTTGCCAGTCAATATGAAGATTTTGATTCATTTTCACAGCGAATTTATCCTAAATCAAGATGGACAATTTGCCTTGATTTTAGAAGAACGACCGCATGTCAATGGCGTGGTAAATGGGGCTTCCTTTAATTATGCCAGAGCTAATAATAAGCGGGAGTGGGAAAGAACTCGACTGGTCTAAAAAGAGTTCGTCTTCCCACCCCCGCACAGTTGATTAGGTTGGATTTGGAGTGTAAAACACGAACAAATCCGCCAATCAACCACTGCACTGAGATGTTGACACGAACTCTAAGAAGTGGCGCTGAGCTTTTTGCCCTGCCTCTCCAGTTGGCAGGCAGGATCCCATTTTTCGGAAAGAATTGCTACGCTCAAAGATGGGAGTCTATTTATCTCCTACTCGCTTTCGTCGCTACCAAAAAGGAAGAAATGAGGTTGGCTGGGAGCAGTCTTACTTTAATCAGCAAGGAAGCTTTTCCTATGGTGGACATAGTAGAGCAGCTTGTGTGGCGAATTTGAGGAGACGATTTGCTAAAGATATATGTCTGAAATGTACCAAAAAACAATTTCATGGTATAATGAAGAGTAAAAATTATTTTTAAAAAGAGAGAGACAAATGAACTTAAAAGATTACATCGCAACAATTCCTAACTATCCAAAAGAAGGTATCGAATTCCGTGACATTAGCCCTTTGATGGCAGATGGAAATGCTTATAGCTATGCAGTACGTGAAATCGTTCAGTATGCGACAGATAAGCAAATCGATATGATTGTTGGGCCGGAGGCGCGTGGTTTCATCGTTGGATGTCCAGTTGCCTTTGAATTGGGAATCGGTTTTGCACCAGTTCGTAAGCCAGGTAAGTTACCACGTGAGGTTATCTCAGCTGATTATGAAAAAGAATATGGTGTAGATACATTGACGATGCATGCAGACGCAATCAAACCAGGACAACGTGTCTTGATTGTCGATGACTTGTTGGCGACTGGTGGTACTGTAAAAGCAACGATCGAAATGATTGAAAAGCTTGGCGGTATCGTTGCTGGCTGTGCCTTCTTGATTGAGCTAGATGATTTGAAAGGCCGCGAAGCAATCGGTGATTACGACTACAAGGTTTTGATGCACTATTAATCTAAGGTTATAGCCAAAACTTATAACTGGTCCTATTTTTATTCTAATTGAATTGCATAGCAACCTGTCTTATAATAAATATAAGAAAATTGGGAGGTTGCTTATGCCAATTAAAATTGAAAAATCATTACCAGCAGTTGAAATTTTGAGAAAAGAGAATATTTTTGTGATGGATAGTGACCGAGCCAGTCATCAGGACATTCGTCCTATCAAAATCCTTATTCTCAATCTCATGCCACAGAAGATAGTGACGGAGACTCAGTTGCTCCGTCTTTTGGCTAACACTCCTTTACAGCTAGAGGTTGAATTTCTCTACATGGCTAGTCACGAGTCCAAAAATACACACTCGGGCCATTTGAAGCAGTTTTATAAGACTTTTGAGCAGGTCAGGGATAGCTATTTTGATGGGCTCATCGTGACAGGAGCACCAGTTGAAAATTTACCTTTTGAGGAAGTTGATTACTGGCATGAACTTACTCAAGTTTTTGATTGGTCAAAAACACATGTTTATTCAACATTGCACATTTGTTGGGGTGCACAGGCAGGTTTGTATGCACGCTATGGTGTACCCAAACACAGTATGTCTCGAAAACTATCAGGGGTATATTGTCAAGAAGTGACTAATCCAACGAGCCCTCTTATGCGTGGATTTGACGATGAATTTCGTTCACCACATTCCCGTTATACGGAAGTAAGAGAAGCAGATATTGCCCATCTGAGTGGGTTGACGATTTTATCACAAGGTCCAGAAGTTGGCCTATCCATTCTAGCCAGCAAGGATTTAAGAGAAATTTATAGTTTTGGACATTTAGAGTATGATAGGGATACACTAGCTAAGGAATACCAACGTGATTGTATAGCTGGAAAAAATCCCCATTTACCGGAAAATTATTTCAAAGGAGATGACCCTACAAGCAAACCATCTCTCTCTTGGAATTTACCAGCAGCACAATTCTTTACCAACTGGGTGAATTATGCTGTCTATCAAGAAACTCCATACGACTGGCATATCTTTGAACAATCAGCCCAGTCAGCTAGTCTTTAAAGAGGAAGTATGAACTATTCACAGCAATTTCGTCAGGGACATTTGGTCCTGCCAGCAGCAATATTATTCCACTATCAAGAGCTTTTTCCGTCGGCAGATGATTTTTTGATTTGGCAGTTTTTCTTATATCAAAATTCTTCAGCTATCGAATCATTAGCGCCTAGTGAGATTGCTCAAGCTACTGGTAAAACAGTTGCTCAGGTCAATCAAGCTATTGAAAATCTCCAAGATGCTGGACTCTTAGAATTTAAGACAATCAGTATTGCTGGTGAAATTGAAATGATATTCGATGCGCTTCCTGCTTTTGAAAAATTGGATGTTCTGTTAACTCCAAAACAGGCAGTTGAGATTGTGCAACCAGAGAATGATTTGAAGACCTTGGTGGGTGATTTTGAACGTGAATTGGGCCGCTTTTTATCGCCGTTTGAAATTGAAGATTTGCAGAAGACTATTGAGGATGACAAAACTTCGATTGATTTGGTTCGTGCAGCCTTGAAAGAAGCTGTTTTTAACAACAAAACAAATTGGAAATACATCCAAGCTATTCTACGAAACTGGCGCCGTGAGGGAATTACTACAGTTGTGCAAGTAGAAGCGAAAAATGCAGAAAGAGAAATCCAGACTCCTAAGAATGTGACTGTTTCAAGTGACTTTCTTGATGCAATGGATCTCTGGAAAGATTGATATGGAAACAAAATTATCTAAAAGGCTGGAAACAGTCGCAAGTTTTGTCCCACAAGGGGCACGTCTAGTTGATGTAGGGAGTGACCATGCTTATCTCCCTCTTTTTTTGGTAGAGCAGGGGCGTATTGATTTTGCCATTGCGGGGGAAGTCGTTCAAGGTCCCTATCAGTCAGCGCTCCAGAATGTAGAGCAGGCGGGACAAACAGAGAAAATTCTAGTCCGTTTGGCAAATGGCTTAGGCGCGTTTGAGAAGTCTGACCAGATGACTGCCGTGACCATAGCAGGTATGGGGGGACGCTTGATTGCGGAAATCTTAGAAGCAGGAAAAGAAAAGCTTGCGACCATTGAACGTTTGATACTCCAGCCAAATAATCGTGAAGATGATGTGCGTCGATGGTTGGAAAAAAATGGTTTTAGATTGGTTGCTGAAAAGATTCTGGAAGAAAATGGCAAGTTATATGAAGTCCTCGTTGCAGAATCAGGACAGATGAGATTGTCAGAAGTTGAACGTCGTTTTGGTCCCTATCTACTAGAGGAGACCTCGCCAGTTTTCGTCAAAAAGTGGAGAAGAGAACTTGAAAAATTAAGTTTTGCTTTGGAACAAGTTCCATCTGAACGCCAAGGTGACCGCTTTGCCATTTCCCAAAAGATCCAACAAATTCAGGAGGTAGTCCATGTTAGCTAGTCAGGTTATTGAGCGCTATCAAGCCTTTTGTCCCCATTCTTTGGCTATGGAAGGCGATGTCAAAGGGCTGCAAATCGGTACCCTTAATAAAGAGATTCAACGTGTCATGGTGGCTCTGGATATTCGTGAGACAACAGTGGCAGAGGCGATTGATAAAAAGGTAGATTTGATTATAGTCAAGCACGCTCCGATTTTTCGTCCAATAAATGATTTGGTGGCTGACAATCCGCAAACTAAAATGTATCTTGATTTGATTAAGCATGATATTGCAGTCTATGTTAGTCATACAGATATTGATGTGGTTGAGGGTGGTCTCAACGACTGGTTCTGTGAACTACTAGAAATTCAAGATACTACCTACTTGATTGAAACTGCCGAGGGGCAGGGGCTTGGCCGTGTGGGGACAATAGCAGAGCAGACTTTGGAAGAATTGGCTTTGAAAGTCAAGTCTGTCTTTGATCTAGATGCTGTCCGTCTAGTGACCTATGGGCACCAAGCCAAGCAGTATGTCAGCCGTGTAGCCATCTGTGGAGGCAGTGGTGGGTCTTACTACCATGAGGCTCTTGCTAAGGGGGCAGATGTTTACATCACGGGCGATATTTACTACCATACTGGGCAGGACATGCTGACTCAGGGCTTGCTGGCTATTGATCCAGGCCATCATATCGAAGCATTATTTATCAAAAAAAATTGCTGAATTGTTGGAAATATGGAAGGCAAAAGAAGGTTGGGATGTCGAAATTCTACCTTCAACTGTTTCAACCAATCCGTTTAGACATTTGTGATAAATTAATCAGCACTTGATTGTGGAAAGACCAAGACGACATTTAATGTAGTTTTAGGTCTTTTATTTTTTAGATATTTTCTTATTTATTTAAGTGAAAAAGCTTGAATTTTATAATAAATTAGGGTATCTTACTTTATAGGATATGCAAGATTAAACAGGATAGGATGTTAGTTATGACTTGGGTTACTAATCAGTCTGTAGTTCTACAGGCTTTGCTAGGTGGTTTATTCACATGGTTTTGTACGATTGTGGGGTCTGCCGTTGTATTTTTCTTTAAGACAGTTAGTCGTCGTTTGCTAGACACCATGTTAGGCTTTGCAGCTGGTGTTATGATTGCGGCTTCTTTTTGGTCTTTATTAGCCCCATCGATTGAGTATGCTGAAAGTTCATACGGCAATCTGGCTTGGATACCAGCAGCAGTAGGTTTTGCAGCAGGTGGTATTTTTTTACGCTTGGTAGATGCCTGGGTTCCGCATTTGCATTTGGGAAATGATAAAGATAAGGCAGAAGGTGGTGGTGAGAAGGATAGAAAAAATCTATCCAAAACAGCCCTGCTCTTCTTAGCTATTACAATTCACAATATTCCTGAAGGTTTGGCGGTCGGTGTGATATTTGGTGCACTTGCTTCTAACTATAGTCCAGCAGCTTTTATCGGAGCAATTGGTCTTGCTATTGGGATTGGTATACAAAATATTCCTGAAGGGGCAGCCTTGGCTATTCCAATTCGTACAGACGGCGCATCTAGGTGGAAAGCTTTTTACTGGGGATCAATGTCAGCAATTGTCGAGCCGATTGCAGCAGTCATCGGTGCTTTTGCGGTCACTTTTATGACACCTATTTTACCTTATGCCCTCTCCTTTGCGGCAGGGGCCATGATTTTTGTCGTCGTAGAAGAGCTCATTCCAGAATCGCAGACAAACGGCAATACGGATATTGCAACTCTGGGCTTAATGGCTGGTTTTATCATCATGATGATTTTAGATGTTGCTCTAGGATAATTTGTTAAAGTCTGTCGTCACAGGCTTTTTTCTTATGACAATATCTTTAAAAATATGGTATAATGAACTGATATTAATTTAGGGAAGGTACTCTTATATGAAAGGTATTATTCTAGCAGGTGGTTCAGGTACGCGCCTTTATCCTCTGACACGTGCGGCTTCAAAACAATTGATGCCTATCTATGACAAACCAATGATTTATTATCCATTGTCAACATTGATGTTGGCTGGAATCAAAGATATTTTGATTATTTCAACTCCGCAAGATCTTCCACGTTTTAAGGATATGTTAGGAGATGGTTCTGAACTTGGAATTTCACTTTCATATGCAGAACAACCAAGTCCAGATGGTTTGGCGCAAGCCTTTATTATCGGTGAAGAATTTATCGGTGATGACAATGTAGCCTTGATTCTTGGTGATAACATCTACCACGGAAATGGTTTGACCAAGATGTTGCAACGTGCTGCTAGCAAAGAAAAGGGAGCGACTGTCTTTGGTTATCAAGTAAAAGATCCAGAACGGTTTGGTGTTGTTGAGTTTGACGCTGATATGAATGCCATCTCTATCGAAGAAAAACCTGAAGAGCCAAAATCGAATTTTGCTGTTACTGGTCTTTATTTCTATGACAATGATGTTGTGGAGATTGCGAAAAATATCAAGCCTTCACCTCGTGGCGAGTTGGAAATCACAGATGTCAACAAGGCTTACTTAGAACGCGGCGACTTGTCTGTTGAGCTTATGGGCCGTGGATTTGCTTGGTTGGATACAGGTACGCATGAAAGCCTCTTGGAAGCTGCACAGTACATCGAAACGGTTCAACGTTTGCAAAACGTTCAAGTGGCTAATTTGGAAGAAATTGCTTACCGCATGGGCTACATTACAAAAGAACAAGTGTATAAATTGGCACAACCGCTTAAGAAAAATGAATACGGACAATACTTGCTCCGTTTGATTGGAGAAGCTTAATGACAGAAAACTTTTTCGGTAAAACACTAGCAGCTCGCCCAGTTGAAGCTATTCCAGGAATGTTAGAATTTGACATTCCTGTTCATGGCGACAACCGTGGCTGGTTTAAGGAGAACTTCCAAAAGGAAAAAATGTTGCCTCTCGGCTTTCCTGAAAGCTTCTTTGCAGAAGGAAAATTGCAGAATAATGTTTCCTTCTCTCGTAAAAACGTTCTTCGTGGTCTTCACGCAGAGCCTTGGGATAAATACATTTCAGTAGCAGACGGCGGTAAGGTTTTGGGAACTTGGGTCGATCTACGTGAAGGCGAAACCTTCGGTAATACCTACCAAACCGTTATCGATGCTTCAAAAGGTATCTTCGTTCCGCGCGGAGTAGCCAATGGTTTCCAAGTCTTGTCAGATTTCGTGGCTTACAGCTACTTGGTTAACGACTACTGGGCTTTGGAACTCAAGCCTAAGTATGCTTTCGTCAACTACGCTGACCCTAGCCTCGACATCAAGTGGGAAAACCTAGAAGAAGCAGAAGTTTCAGAAGCAGATGAAAACCACCCATTCCTCAAGGACGTCAAGCCTTTGAGAAAAGAGGACCTCTAATGTTTCAAGCCTTTTTGGAAATAGCAGAGCAGTTAAACAAGTTAGGAATCACTCCCTTGTTAATGGGTTCTGTTGGTCTGGAAAGGCGGACAGGACGAGATTGGCAGGCAAGGGATCTTGATATTCATGTGCCCAGTGACCCACGGGGATGGGAAGCGCCAGATGAGGAGCGGATTTACCGTGCAGATGAGCTGATTGTTCTGATGAATCAACTTGGCTATGTCCTGGTTGATCGTCATGAACATGAATTTCATAAAGACGGCTTATCTGTTGAATTCGGAGGCCTACATTCACTGCCTGAATTTGCTGGTGTAGAGCTAGAAGATTTGGAAGAACTAGAAACAGTAGGTGTTCGCTATTACCTACCGACACTTGAACAATACCTGAAAATCTACCAAGCCTCTTCAAAAGATTCCTACCGTGCAGAAAATAACAATCAAAAAGACTTTGCTAAGATTGCTTACTTGAAGGAAATCTTGAGGTAAAAAAGCGAGCGAAGCGAGCAGTTCTGTGTGTCATCGCCGTAGTGAGAAGCTCCTTTGCTTTGCTAAGGAGCGGGGGAAACCATGAGACCTTAGGCTCATGGTTTAGTAATGAAACACCTTGGCGGTTGCTTACGACCCCACTACCTAAGATGACACACAAAAAAGAAAAAAACTTTTCGGAGAAAAAAATGTCTCAATTTAAAAATATTATCGTGACTGGTGGAGCTGGTTTCATCGGTTCAAACTTTGTACACTATGTATATAACAATCATCCAGACGTTCACGTAACTGTTTTGGATAAACTTACTTATGCAGGAAACAAGGCTAACTTGGAAGCTATTCTTGGTGACCGTGTTGAGCTGGTTGTTGGCGACATTGCAGATGCTGAGTTGGTTGACAAATTGGCTGCTAAGGCAGATGCCATCGTTCACTATGCGGCAGAAAGCCACAACGACAACTCTCTCAACGATCCAAGCCCATTTATCCATACCAACTTTATCGGTACTTACACTTTGCTTGAAGCGGCTCGTAAATACGACATCCGTTTCCACCATGTATCGACCGACGAAGTATACGGTGACCTTCCTTTGCGTGAAGATTTGCCAGGTCATGGCGAAGGTCCAGGCGAGAAATTTACTGCGGAAACCAACTATAACCCGTCATCACCTTACTCATCAACCAAAGCTGCTTCAGACTTGATTGTCAAAGCATGGGTGCGTTCATTTGGTGTCAAAGCAACTATCTCAAACTGTTCAAACAACTACGGTCCTTACCAACACATCGAGAAATTTATCCCACGCCAAATCACCAATATCTTGGCAGGTATTAAGCCAAAACTTTACGGTGAAGGTAAAAACGTCCGTGACTGGATTCATACCAACGACCACTCGACAGGTGTTTGGGCAATTTTGACAAAAGGCCGTATGGGTGAAACTTACCTAATCGGTGCTGACGGTGAGAAGAACAACAAAGAAGTGCTTGAATTGATTCTTGAAAAAATGGGTCAACCAAAAGATGCTTACGACCACGTGACTGACCGTGCAGGACACGATTTGCGCTATGCTATTGACGCAAGCAAACTTCGTGACGAGCTTGGTTGGACACCACAATTCACAGACTTCTCTCAAGGTTTGGAAGAGACTATCCAGTGGTATACAGATAACCAAGACTGGTGGAAAGCTGAAAAAGAAGCTGTTGAAGCCAACTATGCTAAGACACAGGAAGTTATTAAATAAGATTATTAAAGGCTAGGGCTCTTGCCCAAGCCTTTCTTGAAATAAGGAGCAAATATGATTTTAATTACAGGTGCAAATGGTCAGTTGGGTACAGAATTGCGTTATCTCTTGGATGAGCGTGGTGTTGATTACGTTGCCGCTGACGTAGCAGAAATGGACATCACGGATGCAGATAAAGTAGATGCCTTCTTTGCAGAAGTAAAGCCAAGCGTTGTATACCACTGTGCAGCCTACACAGCTGTTGATATGGCAGAGGATGAAGGCAAGGAACTCAACTACAAGATTAACGTAACAGGCTCTGAAAATGTTGCCAAGGCAACCGCTAAATACTGTGCGACCCTCGTTTACATCTCAACGGACTATGTCTTCAATGGTGATTTGCCAGTCGGCAAAGAGTGGCAAGTAGATGACCAACCGGATCCTCAATCTGAATACGGTCGCACCAAGCGCAAGGGTGAGGAAGCAGTTGAGAAATTTGCTGACAAATTCTACACTGTTCGTACAGCTTGGGTCTTTGGTAACTACGGTAAAAACTTTGTTTTCACTATGCAAAATCTTGCGGAAACCCGCGATACTTTGACGGTTGTCAATGACCAACACGGTCGTCCAACTTGGACCCGTACCCTTGCGGAATTCATGGTACACTTGGTGGACACCAAGCAAGCATTTGGTTACTACCATTTGTCAAACGATGCAGCAGAAGATACGACTTGGTTTGACTTTGCGACGGAAGTCCTCAAGGATACCAACACCAAGGTATTGCCAGTGGATTCTAGCCAGTTCCCAGCCAAGGCAAAACGTCCATTCAACTCAACCATGAGCTTGGACAAGGCAAAGGCGACAGGTTTTGTCATCCCAACTTGGCAAGAAGCATTGGAAGCATTCTATAAACAAGAAAAGAAATAGTCTACAGGAGATGTGTATGAAAAAGAAAGCGATTGTTAAGCCGTTGTTGATGTCAGGAATTTTTCTGGCTTTACTAGGAGGTGCTACATTACCGTCCAGAGCTGTTCCAGTTGTAGCAGCAGAGACAAGTCAAAGTACGACCTATCATTTAACTGATGATGAAAAAGTTGCCGTACGTGAATATATTCAAGCTAAAATGACTATCGATATGCAAGAATATAGATTGGCGTTTCTTGAGGGAATGATGGAAGAAATGGCTTCGGGTAGTGCTGAAGCTGCGTGGGATGAAGAAATTGCAGACTTGAAGGCAAACTTAACAGCAGAGCAAGTTGTTGTTTTAGATGAACTCGAAGCAAATTTAATTGGTAGCATAGCCCAACATTACCATTACTTATTTGAGACACTTACAGTCGCTGGAAAAAGCGGAAGAGAAGAAGCGGCGGCTATAGTTTCTAAGTACGAGTCTGAAGATGATGCAAGTACTCCTGAAGCCGAATTGGCTGCATTGAAATACGCTAGAGAAGTTATCGTTGAACTACTGAATAAAGAGTCGGCAGCGATTGATAATTATATTGCTTATGCAGAAGCAACTGGACAAGAATTAGCTGGATTATTGGAAAGTGGAAACTCTAATTTAGAATCTATTACATCTGCAACTATAGGATATGGTCAAGCTCTTGCAACTGCTTCGCAACCAAAATTTCCGTATGACTTTTCAGAAATGGACCGACAGATTGCAGAACTAACTGCTAGTCTACAATCAAAAGTCGAGGATAAAAGTACAGCTAAGACTGAAAATACCGGGGTACAAACAAGTCAAAGCGCTACAAATGGCTCAAATGATTTGCAGACCGTTCCAGATCAAGGGGGCGGTCAGATTTCTGATGTAGCTACAGGCAAAGGCAATATTTCCGAAGCAGGTCAGAAAAAGGTTATCCCAAATGATAATGCTAAGGTATTGCCAAAAACTTCAGGGAAATCTAGTCTTCCATTAACTGTACTAGGACTCATAACAATTTTTGCTGGTTGGTTATTGACAAATAAGCAAGAAGAAAAATAGAAGATTAGTGTAATTGCATCTATTTTGAGAAATATAGTTGTTTTTACATGTGAAATACATAAAGGAGATGTTTGTGAAAAAAAGAACGTTATTATTTCTTTCTTTGTGTGCATCCGCGTTGAATGCTCAGCTTGTTCAAGCGGATATGGTAAATGCCCCATCTAGTCAAGTTTCTTCATCTCAGGTTGCTGAAACTGGCGGGCAGTTATCTGTCGTTGATGAGGCTGGTCAGATTAAAGCTATTCTATCGAACATTCAAGGGGAAATTATTGGTGTTACAGCCCAGTTTAGCTCTGAAACAAATAGCGGCATTACTGTCACATTCTCAATGGATGAGCAGGGTAGATACGTAGCGGTTTTGGATCGGTCTGCATTTGCGGAGGAAGACCAAGTCTTTTCGCTGAAGTTAACAGCACAATTAACAGATGGAAGTTTTCAGACCTTATCAGATTATAGTTTCGAGTGGAAGAAGGATGTCGTAAGCGCGGCTGAGAAGCCTACTGCTTTGGATAATAGTGATGCAACTCCGTCTAAAATTGAGGAGGAAGCAACTTCGACTACTACAAGCTCAACGGTTAATTCTAGTTTGACAGCAGGTGCAACAAGTAGTACTTCGAATTCGCTGACAAGAAGTTCTTCAAATACGATTGCAGGAAGTTCGAATGGCTCTACAAGTGTTCCAAGTGCTCGAGTCAGTACAGCTTCCAGTTCGGTCAATGTTACACAGCCAACAGGTACCATCACAATTGAAAATCGTAACGATGCCCAAGGCACCTTCGATGTTCGTGTTACTAATGTTTCATCACCGAAAGATATATCAAGTGTTATTTTACCCACTTGGTCACAGACGGATGATTTACGTTGGTATGAAGCCACTCGTCAGTCAGATGGCAGTTATAAGTTAACTGTTAATAAGAAGGACCATAAGTATCGTACAGGTACCTACACGGTTCATTTATATTATAAGGATTCAAGTGGTGGCCTAACAGGTGCAGGTGGAACAACAACTCATTTATCAGAAGCGAAGCCAACAGGTACAATCACAATTGAAAATCGTAACGATGCCCAAGGCACCTTCGATGTTCGTGTTACTAATGTTTCATCACCGAAAGATATATCAAGTGTTATTTTACCCACTTGGTCACAGACGGATGATTTACGTTGGTATGAAGCCACTCGTCAGTCAGATGGCAGTTATAAGTTAACTGTTAATAAGAAGGACCATAAGTATCGTACAGGTACCTACACGGTTCATTTATATTATAAGGATTCAAGTGGTGGCCTAACAGGTGCTGGTGGAACAACAACTCATTTATCAGAAGTGAAGCCAACAGGTACCATCACAATTGAAAATCGTAATGATGCCCAAGGTACCTTTGATGTTCGTGTTACTAATGTTTCATCACCGAAAGATATAGCAAGTATTATCTTACCCACTTGGTCACAGACGGATGATTTACGTTGGTATGAAGCTACTCGTCAGTCAGATGGCAGTTATAAGTTAACTGTTAATAAGAAGGACCATAAGTACCGTACAGGTACCTACACAGTTCATTTATATTATAAGGATTCAAATGGTGGTTTGACAGGTGCAGGTGGAACAACAACTCATTTATCAGAAGCGAAGCCAACAGGTACAATCACAATTGAAAATCGTAATGATGCCCAAGGTACCTTTGATGTTCGTGTTACTAATGTTTCATCACCGAAAGATATAGCAAGTGTTCTCTTACCTACCTGGTCCCAGTCAGACGATATACGTTGGTATGAAGCTACTCGTCAGTCAGATGGCAGTTATAAGTTAACTGTTAATAAGAAGGACCATAAGTATCGTACAGGTACCTACACGGTTCACTTATATTATAAGGATTCAAATGGTGGTTTGACAGGTGCAGGTGGTACAACGACTCATTTATCAAATCCGTCGGCACAGCGATCCTACACAGTCTATATTGACCCAGGGCACGGAGGGCGAGACTCGGGTGCTTCTTACGGTGGCGTACATGAAAAAAATCTTGCATTGTCTGTTTCAAATAAGTTGCGTGAAAATCTCTTGCAATATGGAATCAATGTTTTGATGACCCGTACAGGTGATTATGATGTAGACTTCAAAACAGAGAGGTCACGAATGACGAATGCAAGCAACGCAGACTTATTTATTAGTATCCATTTTAATGCGACGGGTGCAGGAGTTTCGAATGCGACTGGTATCGAAACATATTGGTATCAATATAATCCAGAATACCAACCTAAAATTAATAAAGAAATGCATAATAACCCTACTCGTTTAGCTGAAAGTGAGATTTTAGCCAACAAGGTCCAGGAGAGTTTAATTAAAGAAACAGGTGCAGTTAACCGTGGTGTAAGAAGAGAAACTTTTGCAGTCCTTCGCGAGACAGCAATTCCTGCCATTCTAGTGGAGCTAGGATTTATGGATAATCCTTCGGAGTTGCAAGTTATCAAACAAGATTCTTACCACACTCGCCTTGCGAAAGCATTGGCACAAGGTGTAATGAATTGGTATGGTGCTGTTGAGGGAAAGTAGAAATTGCAGGTACAGGTATTGAAACAGGAAAACTTTCTAATGATCAAAAAAGTTTCATAGCCAATCTAGTACCTGCAATTGAACAAAGTTCAAAAGCTAATTCTATCCTTTCGAGCGTCATGTTATCTCAAGCCATCCTCGAAAGTGCATGGGGAACGTCATACTTGGCGACTCATGGGAATAATCTTTTTGGCATCAAAGCGGATGCTGCGTGGACAGGTGCTACAATTGAAATCATTACCAATGAATACCGTGATGGTGAGAAGAAGCAAGAAAAGCACTTGTTTAGAAAATATAATTCATGGAATGAAAGTGTAGCAGACTATGCTAAGTTCTTTACCTCTACTCCGTGGAGAATAAAAAATTACCAGAGTTTCAGAGAGGCAACTGATTATCAACAAGCGATTCTTGCGCTAAGACAATCAGGATATGCTACTGATCCGAAATATGGTGAAAAATTACGATCAATTATCGAGAATTACAAGCTTTATCTTTTAGATAATTAAGTTTTTTGGGTGATTGATGATAAAATAGCCTTGCTCAAAACCGAGCAAGGCTATTTTTATCACTCATATAAATCTGTTAAAGGTTGTTTGTCAATGGCACTATTGTATTCTAGTTGTAAGTAGGTTTGGTAAAGTGGTAGGGTTGATAGGTCTTCAATTTGTTGGCCATTATTATCGATATTTCCCCAGCTAGTAATGATAGGTGCTTCGATTTGCATATCACTCAAAAATTGTTGGTAAGGTGATCGAGGAAGGGCATAGTCGGATTCGGATAAAATATCCATCAAATATGGAACGAGATAGTTTGGGCTGATTGTTGTAGATTCGCGCTCCCTAATATCAAAATTCGACCAAATCACTAAAGGGGTAGAATATTTAGCGGCAGGATTATTTTCATCCATAAATTGTGCGTAAAATTCCTGAGTCAAACTAGGTTGGTGATCGCCGTACATGACGATGACTGTTGGCTCTTTGTAAGTACTAAAGAAAGTAATTAAATCTGCAAATGCTTCATCTGTTCTTTTCATGCTGGTCAAAAATTCTGTTTCAGCTAAGTATTCAGATGTTGAACCATTAATGCTGACTTCGCGAGGATAAATTTCTTCCGTACTTGGATAGCCTCCATGTCCTTGCATGGTAACAACAAAGCTAAATAGAGGCTGGTCTCCTTTTTGGGTATAAAGTTCTTTTATTCCGTTGAACAAGAATTGATCAGATGGCCAGCCACGATCGATTGTTAGTGGTGCTAAGCTACTAATAGCAGGTTCCGAATCTAAAAAATAAGATTTATTAAACCCCAGTAGAGGATACACTGCATTGCGGTTGTAATTATTTCCGGATTGAGGATGTAGAGCTACAGTGTCGTAATTTTTATTTTTTAGATAAGTTGCGAAACTTGGACGGTCTTGTGTGATAATCTGCTGATATGGGAATAAATTAGAAGATAATAAACTGATTGGGTTACTTGTCAGCACTTCATACTCGGTATTTGCAGTACCACCGCCAAAGACTGAGACATTGAGGGTGCCATGAATAGTATTGTCTGTTAAAGCATGTTGGTTTGATAGCGGATTAGGCTCCATATTTAAGCCCTGTAAGTTTGAAAAATCACTCTGTGATTCATTCTGTATAAAGATAATATTAGGTCTGATTGTTTGTTTTTCTGTTTCAGGAGGGTACTTCTCAAGAACTTCATTAAGTTTGGGGACTGAGTATCCTTCAGGCTTAGTTATTTTACTATCTTCATAGAAAGAGGCGAGTGAGAGTGGTAGCCCAAATTGACCATAGGTGACGTACATTCTCCAGTAGTTTAATGATATATTTGCATTAGAGACGACAGTTTTATTAATCATTGGAACGATTGTTATTAAAGTTATATAGCCCAGTAAAATTCTGCTGAAACGTTTCGGCCATTTGAAATCATAACTAGAATAAAACGTTCTAGAAGGTAGAAGTTTTGGTAAATATAATTTGGGGATAAAGAAAAAGAAGGTCAATAAGATATAAGAAAATACCATACTTTGTAGCATTCGATTGTTGATATTAATTGCTACGCTAGAAGCTACATTTAATCCGTCTGTGATTTGAAAAAGATTATAAAATAATAGAGGAGCACCACGGCTGTCAATCAAAAGTTGGTTACTTATACCAATAAATACTGAAGCGGATAGAATTAATAGGCTGGCAAATCGTAAGTTAGTTGTAAAGACCAGTATTAGGTAGAGGACTCCGATAATGATTAGATTGTTCCAAAGACTATTGGAGGAAAGAGTAGAGAATTGTGAGTAGCTATTTTCAATAATAAATAATGAAAAAATGGGAACTAGAAGATAAATTACTGATAGACTAATCGTTTTGAAGGCTTTAGAGATATGACCTCGGAGTTGTTTGTATCCCAAAAGACTAAAAAATATAAGGTAAGTCAGTGCAACTAATAGCTGTTGAGTTTCCATTTTATTAAAGTTCGAATTAAATAGCACTAATTCATTGCGATATAAACGTGGAAATGTAAAAGTAGTGAATATATATTGAACGATTAATAATATTGTTAAGATACGGATATCTCTTCTTTTGATTCTCCATGTTGCTCCATTTAAGATAAAGCATGTTAGACCTAAAGCAAGGACTATTAAGTGGAGGTACCAAAATTGATTATCTTTAGTTATCCGTAAAGTATAGGGAAGCTCAATAAAGGCTAAATTTTTATATTTATCTCCAGTTGATGTGTCAATGGATTCAACCAATTGTCCACCGACTTTAATTTTTACAATAGTCGGATTTTCACTAACAAAGTATTCAAATGATAAGGTTCTTACAGAAGAGGAAGATTTAATTACGAGTGAATTTTCCTCACCTAGAGAAGAAAAATTGGGAATTAAATCAGCGTCATTGATTCCCCATTGGTTTTCTATAATTTCTGATGAATGAATATAACGTCCATTTATTTGGATGCTGTCGATTACTTGGTTTGGTTGTTCTGCGATTATTTCTATAGTTCCATCATTTTTTGTAGAACCTAATTCGTTTTGAATGAGGTGTGCATAGAGAAAAAAACTTCCAATCAATCCGATGGAGATTAGTATGTGAATAAGCTGTTTGATTAATTTCATATTTATTAACAATTCTAAGTTTTATATTTTTATGTAAAAGCCAGTACATATTATATCAAATTTTTCTTATTAACTCAAAATTTGTTTTTATCTATACTGTGGAGTCAGAGGCGTAGAAAAAGAAAAGCCTTTATAACCAAACTAGGATAGAATTAGGAAAAAAAACTAAAAAATGGTATAATGAAAAGAACTGCAATTTGATGGAGAGGATTCATGAAACACGTTTTTATTATCGGTAGTCGTGGACTGCCAGCAAAATATGGTGGCTTTGAGACCTTTGTCCAACAATTGGTCAGTCACCAGCAATCTGAGAAGATTTGTTATCATGTGGCTTGTTTATCGGATACAAGTCATCACCAACATTCGACCTACCTGGGTGCAGATTGCTTCACAATTAATCCACCAAAACTTGGACCGGCTCGTGTGATTGCTTATGATATGATGGCGATCACTTATGCCCTTAAAATCATTAAGGAACAGCAGATAGAGCGACCAATTTTCTATATCTTGGGAAATACCATAGGTGGCTTCATAGTACCTTTTGCGAAACAGATTCACTCTGTTGGAGGTACCTTGTTTGTCAATCCAGATGGTTTGGAATGGAAACGGGCCAAGTGGGCTAAGCCAGTCCAAAGGTATCTAAAATTTTCTGAAAAAATGATGGTCAAATATGCTGATTTGATTATTGCTGATAATGAGGGAATTGAGGATTATATTCAATCTGAATACTCGGCTACCAATACACGCTTTATTGCCTATGGTACAGATTTAAGTCCGACTAAGTTAACAAAAGAATCTGAGCAAGTTCGCCAATATTTTACAAATTGGAACATTAAAGAGAAAGAATTTTATCTGATTATTGGTCGTTTTGTACCTGAGAATAACTATGTGACAGCAATTAGGGAGTTTATGGCAAGTAACACGAGACGTGATTTAGTCATCGTTGCAAACCATGAAGGCTCTGCCTATTTTCAAAAATTGAAAGATGAGACAGGCTTTATATCCGATAAGCGGATTAAGTTCGTAGGAACAGTATATGACCAAGAACTACTTAAGTATCTGCGCCAAGAATGTCGAGCTTATATTCATGGGCATGAAGTTGGAGGAACCAATCCTAGTCTCCTAGAAGCGCTGGCGCAAACCAATGAAAATTTGGTTTTAGGTGTTGATTTTAACCGCAAAGTTGCCCTAGAAGGTGCTCGGTATTGGAGTAAGGAGTCAGGTAGCCTGAGTCAATTAATTAACCAAATTGATGAGAATGCTGAAGCGATGGAATTAGGAGAAATTGCGAAAAAACACATGAAGGATGAATACACCTGGGAAAAAATCGTCCAAGAGTACGAGGAATTATTTTTACAATGAAAGTAAATATACTCATGTCGACCTACAATGGTCAACAGTTCTTAGCTGAGCAAATTCGCTCTATCCAAGAACAGTCATACATAGACTGGACACTATTCATTCGTGATGATGGTTCCAGTGATCGAACTAGAGAGATTATTAAAGATTTTGTTGAACAAGATCAGCGAATTCACTTCATAGATGTTGAGACAGACGAAAATCTCGGTGTCATCAAAAGTTTTCATAGGCTAGTTCATTATGATACTGCTGATTTCTATTTTTTCAGTGACCAAGATGATGTTTGGCTACCAAATAAACTGGAAGTTAGCCTGAAAAAAGCACAAGCCTATCCAACAAATTTGCCATTGATGGTTTATATGGACCTCAAAGTTGTCAATCAAAATCTAGAAGTTATGGCAGAAAGCATGGTAAAATCTCAATCTCATCATGCCAATACGGAATTGGTGCAAGAGTTGACTGAGAATACTGTAACTGGCGGTGTCGCCATGATTAATCATCATCTTGCTGAAATGTGGCAAGTAACTGAGGATATTTTGATGCATGACTGGTATTTAGCTTTGTTGGCCTCGGCTTTGGGTAAACTGGTTTTTATTGACAAGCCTGGCGAACTCTATCGCCAGCATTCTGATAATGTTTTAGGGGCTCGAACACTCTCAAAACGCTTTAAAAAATGGATTCGCCCTCATATTTTATTTGCAGTTTATTGGGACTTGATTAAAAATAGTCAAAAACAAGCCCGGCATTTATTACAAATGCCCCTTTCTCAATCAAATAGAGAATTAATAGAAGCCTTTGTAACCATTATGGATAAACCAATGCTTGAACGATTCAGGATTTTGAGAAAATATGGTTTAAGAAAAAACAAAACCTTCCATACATTAGTATTCACAACACTGATTGTGACAAAATTTGCATATAAGGAATAGTTATGAATTTATTAAATAAAGAAAATCAAATACTCTTAAGAGAGATGATTAAAACAGATTTTAAATTACGTTACCAAGGTTCTCTCATTGGGCATCTCTGGTCGATTTTGAAACCGATGTTACTTTTTACAATTATGTATTTAGTATTTGTTCGTTTTTTGCGCTTTGATGATGGAACTCCTCATTATGCAGTAGGGCTACTATTGGGTATGGTAACATGGAACTTTTTTACAGAAGCAACTAATATGGGGATGATGTCTATTGTTTCACGCGGAGATTTGTTGCGTAAATTGAATTTTTCGAAAGAAATTATTGTCTTTTCTTCAGTTGCAGGAGCTGCAATTAATTACGCCATTAACTTAATGGTTGTGTTTGTATTTGCTGCTATTAACGGGGTTCCCTTTACTTGGTCCGTTTTAGTTATAATCCCATTGTTTTTTGAATTGGCGTTACTAGCAACAGGTATAGCTTTCATTCTATCTTCCTTATTTGTAAGATTTAGAGATATTGGTCCAATTTGGGAAGTGTTCTTACAGGCTGGATTGTATGCGACACCAATTATTTATTCATTGACATTTATTTTACAGCGTGGGCAAGTAACATTTGCTAAGTTGATGATGTTGAACCCTGTTGCACAAATTATTCAAGACTTGAGACATTTTATTGTTTATTCTGGGAATACTACAGTTAGTGAATTGATAGAAAATCCTGTTATTGTGGCAATTCCGTATATTCTTCCAGTCGTTGTTTACCTATTGGGTATAACTGTGTTTAGAAAAAATGCCAAAAAGTTTGCGGAGATTTTGTAATGGTAAAAAATAATAATATTGCTGTGAAAGTAGAACATGTTAGCAAGAGTTTTAAGCTTCCAACGGAGAGTAGTCAGAGTCTAAGAACTACTTTAGTCAATTTATTTAAAGGGATTAAAGGCTACGTAGAGTATAATGTTTTGCAGGATATCAGTTTCGAAGTTGAAAAAGGAGATTTTTTTGGAATTGTTGGGCGCAATGGTTCTGGTAAGTCTACACTGTTAAAAATTTTATCTCAAATATATGTTCCTGAAAGAGGGACTGTAGCTGTGGATGGTAAATTAGTTTCTTTTATTGAACTTGGTGTTGGTTTTAATCCGGAACTAACTGGTAAGGAAAATGTATACCTAAACGGTGCGATGTTAGGATTTACTGCAGAAGAAATTGATGCAATGTATGATGATATTGTTGAATTTGCGGAATTAAGTGAATTCATGAATCAAAAGCTGAAAAATTATTCTAGTGGTATGCAGGTACGTTTAGCCTTTTCAGTTGCCATTAAAGCTCAAGGAGATATTCTGATACTTGATGAGGTTCTAGCAGTCGGTGATGAGGCCTTTCAGCGTAAATGTAATGATTACTTCCTAGAGCGTAAAAAAAGTGGAAAAACGACCATTCTTGTCACCCATGATATGGGAGCTGTGAAAAAGTATTGTAATAAAGCTCTTCTTATAGAGAAAGGATACGTCAAGGCATTAGGAGAACCTGATGATGTAGCTAATCAATACAGTTTTGATAATGTGCTTGCCTCAATAAGTGAAGTTACAGAAAACGAAGAACCTCTGCATCAGAGTGATATTGTAAAAGATTTGCAGATTAACCTGGTCTCAAAAAATCAAATTGAACCAGATGAATCAATTGAAATCGAGTTTAGATATACGGTTTTAGAAGATATTGAAACACATGTTGCATTTACATTTTTAGATTTAGAACGTCATTTTGATGTATATAACGACAATTCTATGGATTTAAAAACGTTTGGCAAAGGCGAGAAGTTTTTCCGAGTGAAATGTAAGCTACCTTCAATTAATCAGGCAAAATTAAAAATGGCGGTGTCAGTACGAAATAGTAATAAGCAGCCGTTATTATTTGCCAAGACTTCTGACACACCAGCTATTTTTATTAGTAGGAAGTTTAGTACTGATAATATTGCAGAGGAAGACGCAGCGACCGGGTTTATTCAGAGAAATAGCCAATGGGAGCTGCTAGATTAATAAAATATAACGGAGGCAGAATGTCGCGTTTGTTGGTATATGTTCACTATAATAAATATAATGTTGTCAGTGAATATATTTATTATCAATTAAAGTCGATACGAAGTATTTATTCAGACATAGTTTTTGTTTCTAACAGCCATGTTTCAAAGGACATAGTACAATATTTACAGTCGGAACGACTGATTGATTTTTTTATCCAAAGAGATAATATTGGTTATGATTTTGCGGCATGGAAAGAAGGGCTGAATCAAGTAACATTTTATCAATATGATTCGGTAACTCTGATGAATGATACATGTTTCGGCCCCCTCTGGGACCTAGAGGATTATTATAGTCAATTTGACAGTGATGTTGATGTAGATTTTTGGGGGATGACCAATCACTTAGAGACAAAAATAGATAGTGTAGTTGTCCCGGAACATTTACAGTCATATTTTATGGTATTTAAAAAACGAATCTTGCAGAGTCAAGCATTTGTTGGTTTTTGGTCATCGGTAAGTGAGTTAACAGATATTCAAGATGTTATAAAATTATATGAGAGCCAATTGACAAAAATACTTTTATCAGAGGGCTATAGCTATAAGTGTGCATTAGATACGTCCATTTGTTGTAAAACCCTTGAAAATAGCAACATTACACTAGAATATCCAGAAGTTATACTTAAAAATAATGTTCCATTCATAAAAATAAAGAGTTTTACCGAATATCCAGATAGAATATACTCTTTATTACATCTTATTAGGATGAAAACGAAATATCCAGTTGAATTAATCGAGAGGCATTTGAGGCAGATAATTATTCCGGGTACGAGTTTTATTCCTCCAATACGGGTTTCGCAAACGACGGAGACCGTTCGTTCTTCGACGTCGGTACTTCTTCATATTCACATAGAATCAGTGTCTATTTTTGAAGAATACATTGAAGAGTTATGCAAAATATCTGATAGGTGTCAGTTACTAATAACATTGCCAGAAACTGATTTTTCAAATAATTTTAGTATAGTTGAGAGATATTTGTCTACTTACAAATTGCGAGCCCAAATTGTAAAACTCACAGATGAATTGCATTTTTTTGAAATAGTAAACAACTATATGGGAGATGCCAAATATCTTGCTCATATAACTGTTAAACAAACAAATAAAACAAAATATTCTGTAGAGGATATTATTGACAGGTATCAGTTGAGGAAAATGTTTTTTACATCATTTGATGCGGTGATTTCTAATTTTGAATCACAATCTAATTTGGCTGTAGTTATTCCAGACTTAACAACCAATCAAAGATATGATAGAAAAAGTCTTCGAGAGGGCAATCCAGAACTTATTCGTCAATTGAATATACTTTATGAATCACTTGTGAGAACTAAGAAAGTTGATTTTTATAAAGTGCCTTATATAATTGGAGAAGAAGTAAGTTGGTATTGGATAAAAACAGAACACTATAAAAAGATTGAGGAGAAATTTAGAAACATTGATTTTTCAAAAGAAGATAGATTATTGCTAGTTCCAATATTATTTATTTATAGCGCGTGGGATTTATCAAACGATTATGCAGTGGTCGAGAATACTGAAAATGTGAGTCCAATATTGGAAAAGATTAGTTTTTCTAGCGAAAGAGAATTACGTTTAATTATTGAAGAAAAGGAATTTTTACAAATTGGACTGAGAAGGACACTAAAGATAATATCTGTTGGGATTGTAAGTGTGTTTAAGATGATAAAGAAATCTCTATTAAAAAATTAGGGATAACGGATGACAAACGAGGGGAAGATAGTGTGAAGAGCAGAATAGTATCACCAAAGACAATATTTATTTGGAATTTATTAGGAAGTATTTCCTCAGCAGCAATATCAATATTTTTATTGTTACTAGTAACACGTTTGTTGACGGAACTAGAGGCTGATATTTTTAGTTTTGCTTATGCAGTAGCAAATCTTTTTGTAATCATTGCTACTTTTCAGGTAAGAGATTATCAAGCTACTGATGTTTCGAAAAAGTTTTCGTTTAGCCAGTATCTTGCAACAAGGCTTATAACAATCACTATTATGCTATTACTTGCCTTAAGCTATATTTTTCTGTCTAAATATGAATTTCAAAAATCTGTTTGTATTTTCCTAATCTGTTTGTATCGCGGAAGTGATGCTCTATCGGATGTTTTTCAAGGATTGTTCCAACAAAATGCTCGGCTAGATATTGCAGGTAAATCACTTTTTTTGAGAAACTCTATTGTGATTTTGACATTTGGACTTGGTTTGTTTATAACCAATAACCTGCTACTCTCATTAATCTATCTAGTAATTAGTTCATATTTATTTGTTTTCTTTTTTGATGTTACGAATTTGTTTCAATTTACGAGGGTTATCAAAGAAGAAATTAATTTGAAAGCCATTAAAAATATATTATTAGAATGTTTGCCGTTATTTATTAATGCATTTTTACTTGTTACTATCTATAATCAACCTAAATATGCTCTCAATACTTTTTTTGAGAGAGGTGTTATAGGAACAGGTGTTCAAAGAGATTTTAATATTTTATTTATGCCTGTTTTTTCAATGAATATTTTGTTGATTTTGTTTAGACCCATGATAACTCAGTTGGCTATATATAGAAGAGCTGGGGACTATAATCAATTTAAACAATATCAGAAGCGTATCGTTAAAATGGTTGTCGGATTAGCTGTGTTAGTTTTGGTTGGGGGAATAGTATTGGGGATTCCAGCATTAAATATTCTCTACGGAACGAATCTTAATAAATATTGGCTCAGCTTTATTATAACAATGCTTGGGGGAATTGCGAGTACCTTTGCAACCATTTGTGATAACATGCTTACTGTTTTGAGGAAGCAAAAGTATCTCGTAATTTCATTTGCAATTTCTTGTTTATTATCCATATTGATTTCTAATCCATTGGTAGAATATTATGGAATATTGGGGGCAGCTATTGCTTTTGTTAGTTCGATGTGGACTTGGTTTTTAATTTCTTTAGTAATATATCTAAAATTGCAAAAACATTTGAATTGGGAAGTACAAGAATGAAGATAGAAAAATTATTTTTAAGGTTAGCAATCCCCTTTTTGTTAATTTCAATATTTGTTATGCCTGTGACAAAGGTTCCTGATGAAGCAACACATGCTTTTATGTCGTGGAATATATTATTTGATTCTCCGACAAGTAGAGATACTGAGGCAATGAATGAATTACGGGCAGCAGATTTTACGTATTCAGAACCGGAGATTCATGCAGTTGATTCTACAGAATATTCAAGCCTTTTTACCAAAATTCGTGATTTTTCAAAGGACAAATTATCTATCGATTTTTCTCTGAAATCGTTAATGAGTACACCTCAGCTAATTGGTCTAGTTGTAGGTAAATTGCTTTATCCGTCATATGGTATGATGGTCACTATAGGGCGCCTTTTTAATACAATAGTCTATATTATAGGTATCTACTATTTGATAAAAAAAATAAAGTATGGGAAGATGACCCTGTTTTTTGTCTCACTTTTACCTATGATGATTCAGCAGGCTGGCTCACTGTCTTATGATGTGGTGAACTATCTGGCTGTTGTTGCATTTTTTGTTTTTTATGTTAACTTATTGGTAGACAAGGTACTGACCACCAGGAAATTTATTAACTTAATATTACTATCCTTGCTACTATATCTAACAAAAGCAAATAATATTTTACTTTTGGCACTATTGTTTTTTGTTGATTTTGAATTTGAAGGCGTCTTATCTAAGTTTAATTCGATTTTAAAATGGATTCAAAAGAGAAGATTACCAATTCTTATTTTAGGGTTTGGACTAGTTTTACTTGTTAGCTATCTATTCCTACATAATAGAGGTGGTGTCGTGCACTTTGTGAAAGTGATGATAAACAGTTTATTTATCAATAATAGAAATGATCATCTTAATGGTATTTTAACGGTTGGTATTTTTGGTTATTTTGGCTGGTTTGTCACTCAACTACCTCTCTGGTTAATTTTCATAGATATTTTCATTTTTACGTTATTATTATTTAATGATGGAAATTTAAAGATAAGTAAAACAGAAGGTCTTGCGTCGTTATTTGTACTCCCTGTTCAGGTAGCTATCATTGTAGCGGGCATGTATTTTGCCTGGACACCGACAGCTATTGGACCAAATGCAATGATTTCTCAAGGGGCACAAGGAAGATACTTTACTCCGTTTTTAGTCTATCTATTTCCGGCATGTTTAATGTTAAAAGAGCAGGTAAGTGTATCGGTAAAACAGAAGTATTTGATACGGTTGCTCACTGGCACAGTAGTCATTAACTTTATCATGTATCTATTTTTGATAGTGGATTATTATTGGGTGTAAGAAGATAGTGGAAGAGGGAAACGTGAATATATTATTTACATTGAATGATGCTTTTGTTCCGCAAGTTGCAGCTTGTATGGGCTCAATCATGCGAACATTAGACGAAGACGATACATGCCATTTTTATCTTTTCTCAGATGGTATAAGTCAACAGAATAAAGAAAACCTTCATCAATTTGTTACCGACGGAGGAAATAAATTGACAATCGTTGAATTGGAAAACTTGGAATCATATTTTGATTTTGAAGTTGACACAAATGGTTGGGCTTCGGTTGTACTTGCAAGATTACTTGTAGATAAATTACTGCCCGAAGAAGTTGATAGAATCATCTATTTAGATGGAGATACTTTAGTTTTAGAAAATATTCGGGAGCTATGGGAAGTAGATTTGGAGGGGAAAGTCCTTGGAATGTGCCCAGAACCGACAGCTTCATCTGAGAGAAGAGAAGGCTTAAATTTGGGTACGTATACATATCATAATGCGGGAGTTCTTCTAATCGATTTGAAACGGTGGCGTTCAAAAAGTATAGGAACAATTATTTTTGATTATTATAAAGAAAAAAATGGAGAGCTTTTTGCTAATGATCAAGATGCACTGAATGGAGCATTGAAAGAAGAGATAAAAACACTCTCAATCACTTATAATTATTTTAATATTTTTGATGTTTATCCATATCGTACGTTGGAAAAATTAAGTAGGCCTTCAACGTTTATTTCAAAAGAAGAATTTGTAAAAATTCGTAAGCAACCACGTATTGTTCATTTTTTAGGTGAAGAACGTCCATGGAGAATCGGAAATAAACATCGATTTAGAGAGGACTATGTTTCTGCATTAAATCAGACGCCATGGAGAGGTACTCAATTTGAGAGTGGTTGGCAGTTTTACTTTTTCTGTTTTAATCTTTTTAACATGGTTATGAAGCCTTTTCCAATGTTGCGTTATAAAATTATTACAGTCTTAATTCCTGTATTCATGAAATATAGGAAAATTAGATTACAAAAAGGAGTCTAGGTGTGAAGTTTTCCGTTATTATCCCAGCGTACAATGTTGCTGATTATCTGGAAGAATGTGTGTATAGTGTACTGAATCAGACTTATGAAGAGTTTGAAATATTGTTGGTAGATGACGGTTCTACAGATGGTAAAACCTCCAATATATGCGATAAATTAGCAGCTAAAGATGATAGGGTGAAGGTATTTCATCAAACTAATGGGGGATTATCTGCAGCCAGAAATACAGGGATAAAGAATGCTAGTGGTGACTATATTTTATTTCTGGATGGAGATGACTTTTGGACCGATATATGCTTTTTAGATGAAGTTAATAGAGAAATAATTTCACATGATGAAGTTATTGATGCAGTTATCTATCCATTTTCCTACTTTTACGGTAAGGATGATGTAGCAGTTCGAAATTTTTCTAAAAAATTACCGTTTCATCAGGTTATTACAGATACGCGCTTACTCGTTGAAACAGGAGCCCTAATCACCCCTGCTTGGAATAAGTGTGTCAGAAGAGATAAATTTACCTCTGCTCTTAATTTCTTGAGTGGATATTTATATGAAGATGGTATTTGGTGTGCAAATCTCTTGAAAGAGTTGAATGTATTTATTGTTGTAGATAATACACAATGCATGTATCGTCAGAACCGACAAGGAAGTATTACAAATAATGTCACGCTTCGACATGTAGAACATGCCTTTAGAGGAATTGAAGAAAATTTAAAGAATTTTAAACAACTATCGAATGAGAAACAAGAAGCACTTTTGATTTATTTATCAAATTCTTATATTTCCATCTTGCCATTTGTATTTCCATATCTGAATAATTTTGATATAAAAATGTTTGTGAAAAAATTTAGATATTTGCTAAAATATTCACAGAAGGTAGAACTTGTTTCGTTTAGAATCTCAGGTTTAATGACCAGAGTTCTGGGGATATATGTATCAACATTTATTCAAAACAAACTTTTGAAAATTTATAAAAGTAGATAATAATAGAAAGTGATTGGTAACACTGTGAAAAGGTGGATTAGAAATTTCACAACGCGATTATTTATCTTATCAGGTAAATACAAGCTATTGTTTTATATATTAGAGCTTACCAAAAATATTGCAAAGTTTTTCTGGAGAATTCCAAAATATATAAAGCGAACTCTACTAGCTTTGCAACGTGATAAGCAACGTAGAAATAATTATTCAGATATCAAAAATCGTTACTTGATTTACACAATTTATGAACATCAATCGTCTTTACAGGACTATAAAGTAATTTTTTTAGAGGCATTGGCTAAAATTTCTCGAGATGTTTTAATTGTTGTAAATGGTAAACTTCCACAGGCTGATATAAATCGTTTAGCACAATTTGGTAAGGTTTTGGAAAGAGATAATGAGGGCTATGACGTTGCGGCTTTCCGACACGGGATAATACATACTGGAAAAGAGGCGTTACAACAATATAATCAGCTCATCTTGGTTAATGATACGAATATTGGTCCTTTTAGAGATTTGGAAGAGGTTTTCTCTGAGTTTAATTCCGATCAGCTAGACTTTTGGGGAATTTCCATGGGTGAGGAGCAGCTAGACTTTACTGGTTATAACCCTTATGGTAAAATTCCTAAGCACTTACAATCATATTTTGTTGTTATTGAAAATAGCTTGCTTAGGTATGAAGGATTTTATGATTATTGGGAAAAGCTCTCTGATACGGATTCTCGTAATAAGGCAATTGGAAAACATGAAACTGTGTTTGCAAAATATTTTTATGATCGAGGCTTTAAGTATGATGCATTGATTAAAGACACGAAAGATAGTGCATTGTATATTCATCCGTTTAAATTATTAAAACAAGGTTGTCCATTAGTTAAGTATTCGGCCTTTAGAAATTATGACAGAGAACAATATTTTTGGCATGGTTTAGAAAGAGAATCCGAGATTCCGGATTTGATGGAGTATATTGCTAAGGAAACAGACTATCCGATCGAAGTGGTGTCTTCTATATTAGAAGATTTTAAAACTAGAGAAAATCAATCTTATATTTTGATTATTGATGGTGTCGAAAATATTATTCCACAATGTACACGTTATCGTGTGTTAAATAAGGCTGAGCAATTGCGAGAACTTGGTTATACAGTTCGAGTGATAAATAATTCTCTTGTACAACTTCAGGATGCACAGTTTGCTAGTCATATTATTATTTATCGTGCTCCATTCAATGATATGCTGAAAGAAATATGTAGGGCAGCACACATAAAGAACAGACCTGTTTATTTTGATATTGATGATTTGGTTTTTGATACAAAATTTACAGATGAACTTGAATTTACCCAAGGTTTGAGCAAGAGAGAGAAAAAAGGCTATGATACAAGTGTTTTAGCTTACAAAAAAATGCTTTCTCTCTGCGATTATGCTATCACATCGACTTCGAAATTGAAAGACGAGCTCGAACAATATAAAAACAAGGTTATTTTGAATCGCAACGTCATGTCTAAAGAATTAGTTGAGCGTAGTTTACAAGTTAAGAAAAATTCGAACGACAATAAAGTTAAAATAGGATATTTCTCAGGGTCAATTACACACAACGAAAATTTTGATTTAATTAGTCAAGCATTGCTAAATCTACTTCAAAAGTACCCGCAAGTGGAATTACATATAGTAGGATATTTAGACATTCCGAAACCATTCCAAAAATTCAAAAAACAGATTGTGAGTCATGAGTATGTTGATTGGAGAAAGCTTCCAATTTTAATTTCACAAGTTGATATTAACTTGGCGCCGCTTGTAACCACAACCTTTAATGAAGCAAAGTCGGAAATTAAATGGATAGAAGCGGCAGCAGTTAAAGTTGTGACAGTTGCAAGTAATCTTGGAGCATTTGAAGAGATGATTCAAGATGGAGTGACTGGAGTTCTAGCAGATGATAACGAATGGGAAAGTAAATTGGAGAGATTGATTCTTGAACAAGACTTGAGAGCACAAATAGCAGAAAATGCTTTTGAGTTTGTAATGAATCATTGCACTACAGCAAATAGAATTAATGATTTTTTGAAAGAAGAGTTAGTCTAATGAAACGTATTTTGTTTATTTCTCCTACGACTAGTATGGATAATGGTGCGGAGAAGTCTATTTATTATCTAATGAAGTACCTTATTCAACTGGGACACACAGTTATAAATGTTACTCATGCAATAGGAGGGGAACCACAAGATAAGCATGAGCAACTTTATAAAATGATAGGGGTTAAGAATTACTATTTGCCAACTATTAAGTGGTGGTGGCCGGATGCACCAGGTGGAGAAATCCTTAATAGAGAAGAGGCCACAAGCTACTATCGCCAGAATGTTCAAGACATAGCTGAAATTATTGAGCAAAATGAGATAGACTTGGTTATTTCAAATACTGTTAATGTTTTTCAAGGAGCAATTGCTGCCTCATGTCAAAAGGTTCCTCATTTCTGGCTAATTCATGAATTTCCTAAAAATGAGTTTGCTTATTATGCTGATAAAATTGACTTCATAGAAGAGTATTCTTCAGAATTATTTAGTGTGACTGGAGAGTTAAATAATTTTTTAACACCACTATTTAATAAGAAAGTCCATTCGTTTATTTCTTATACTGAGCAAGAAACAAAAGTTTTTAAAAAAAGGCAATCAAGTTAGAATTGTTTCTGTTGGTCGATTAACAGAAGGAAAAAATCAATTAGAACTTATAAAAGCATATAAGACACTAAATAGATTAGACATTGAATTGGTTTTTATTGGAGGATGGGATAGTAAATACAAAGCTATTTGTGATGAATATATCCATGAAAATAAATTACAGAAAAATGTTAAATTTTTAGGTAACTTAGATAATCCTTGGGAGGAAGTAACTGATAGAGATATCTGTGTTTTCCCCTCATCTATGGAAACTTTTGGCTTAGTCTATGTTGAAGCAATCTTAAGAGGGCTTCCAGTAATTCTATCAAATAATTTGGGACATTTGACGGCATTTGAAATATTCTCAGCAGGTCAAATTTATAAATTGGGCGATATAGAAGAGTTGGTGACTAAGTTAGAGCAAGTGATTGAATCCTTTAGAAATTTTTCAGATAGGGCTCGGCTTGATGTGGAACGTTTACGTACTCTATATACACCGGAAGTTGCCTATAAAGAAATACTGGACGGCATCAATCACTTAGAATATACTGGACACCAAAATACAAATTTAAGTCACATAAAAGAGTTACTGACTTTAAATATGCGTCCAACAAGATTGGAGCGTTATGCAAGATTGATCAGCAATATGGCGACAAAAATCAGACATAAACTTCGACTTTAATGAATAATAGGATAGCTATGCTGAAAGATGTATATTATAGTTTCTTCAAATGAGTAAGTAGAATCTAAAAAGTTATATAGAATTCTAGTTTTAGAGAGAAAAAATGAAAGTATTAATGATTATCCCTGCCTACAATGAAGAAGAAAGTATCCTTCAAACTGTTCAGGGAATTATAGATTATAAAAATAGTGTGAATTTCCAATTGGATTATGTTGTCATCAATGATGGTTCAACAGATAGCACGAAAGAAATTTTGATTCAAAATAAATTAAATGCTGTTCATCTAGTACAAAATTTAGGTATTGGTGGAGCTGTTCAGACGGGATATAAATATGCCTTGGACAATGACTATGACGTAGCAGTTCAATTTGATGGTGATGGTCAGCATGACATTCGTTCATTAAATGGCTTAATTCAGCCAATCTTAGTTGGTCAGGCTGATATGGTGATTGGCTCACGCTTTGTTGGTGATACTTTGTCGGAATTTCAAACTAGCTTTATGAGACGATTTGGGATAGGTGTTATTTCAAATATGATTAAATTAACAACTGGAAACCGAATTTGGGATACTACATCAGGTTATCGTTTGGGAAATAGAAAAGTGATTGCACAATTTGCAAAACGATACCCAATTAAATATCCGGAACCGGAATCAACTGTTCATTTACTAAAGCAAAATTTCCAAGTAGTAGAAGCACCGGCCAATATGTTTGAAAGAGCGGGAGGGGTTTCTTCGATTACTCCATTTAAGTCCATCCGCTACATGGTAGAAGTTTGCTCATCTATTTTGATTGCTTCGCTTATGAAGGAGGGGGAATAATGACTATACAAGCATTAGCTATGTTTCTTGCCTCGCTAGGTTTTTTGTATTTTATTTTTAGGAATATTAATAAAAATAAGATCTTATTCGAACATGCCTTTATGTGGATTGTTATTGGCTTCGGACTGATTGTTTTTGCACTCTTTGATGTTATTCCTATTAAATTGGCCTACTTATTCGGGTTTGGTCTGACTTCCAATTTCTTGTTATCTGTGGCAATTTTTGTTCTCTTGGTAATTGGATTTTTGCATAGTATGGCTTTATCTCAACAAAAGCAGCAGATTAAAAATTTAATTCAAGAAGTATCAATGGCTAAAAAAAGAATCTCTGAATTGGAGGAGCATCATGCAGAATAACCATACATTTGTTATCTGTGCTTATGGAGATAGTAAGTATCTAGAAGAATGCATCCATTCGTTAAAGCAGCAAACACTTCAATCACAACTCATCCTATACACTAGTACTCCGAGTGAATATATAGAACAAATTTGCCAAAAGAATGCAATCGTAATGCATACCGCACAAGGAGGAGGTATTGGAAAAGATTGGAATTTGGCACTCTCTTTTGTAACAACCCCTTATGCTACAATTGCTCATCAAGATGATATTTATTTACCAGACTATTGTGAAAAAATAATGTCTCAGATGACAGAGGAAACGTTGATTGCTTATTCAGATTACCAGGAAGTTAAGGAAGGTGTGGCTATTCCCTTAACTTCAAATTTGAAAATCAAGCAACTCATGTTACGGACAATGGCCATGTTTCCCAAATGGAAGTTTTGGCGGAATAGGGTTTTAGCCTTTGGTAATCCAATTTCTTGTCCAGCTGTGACCTATAATTTGAAGAAACTGAATGATTTCAAGTTTAATGAAGAAATGAAAGTTTCTCTTGATTGGTTTGCTTGGTATCAGATTGCACAAAAAAATGGGAGCTTTACCTTTGTAGATGAGAGTTTGATGTATCATCGTATCCATGAGGAATCTGAGACGACAAATAGCATTGAAAACAATATTCGTACACAAGAAGACTATGAAATGTATTTGTTGTTCTGGCCAAAGTTTATTGCCAAGTTTCTCCTGAGTTACTATGTTAAGAGTCAAGAGACGAATAATTAAAATATTTTAGTTACCAATCATTGTATTCCCATCAATTCCTACTCAAAATATTTCAAAAACATTTCAGAAAAATTACAAAACATTCAACATTGTCATGTAAATGTAATAAAAAATTTCAAAAGATAGAGGTTTTCATAGGAAAATCTCTTTTTTTGTGCTAGAATAATAGATGGAGGTCCGATATGATCAAAATTTTTGGTAAAATTCGTTACCATTGGCAACCGGATTTATCATGGGCCATCATATACTGGTCACTTACCTTCACACCTATTTTTATTGGTATGGCACTTTTATTGGAGAAGTTGCAAGTTTCAAGATTATTTATTCTACTTGTCTCACTCTTTGCTGTATTAGTAGTGCTCGGCTTACATCGCTATTTCGAGATAAAAGATGAGCATTTACGGATTGCTTCGGCTAATCCTTTTGCAGTGCAGAAAATTGAAATTGCTACCATAGAAAAAATTGAAGTTTCTTATTTAGCCATTCGTATATTTGCAAAAGAATTTCCCAACGGACGAATGTATTATATGCGTAAATGGACAAAAAAATACTTTATTAACCATTTAGCTATTCATAGTTGCTTCAAGGGTAAAATTGAATTAATAGACCATTTAATAAAACAGGATTATTTTGAAGAGTATTATACAAAAAAAGCCAAATCAATCCGCTGAAATGGCTTTTGTAGGACATGATTTGATGGCTTTGAGAATATCTGGATTGGGTTCAATCGTTTTCTCAAATTGTGAGTCGTCTGAAAAAACAACGATACCGTCGTCATCATAATCGAATAGAGATGAGTAGGTTTGGCAGAGCCCGCAAGCAATGCACCGTTCAGGAATAAGTTTTACTTTCATATTAGTATTGTAATCATATTTTAATAAAAATACAAGGAGTTTTCTCAATAATGTCACAAGAGCCATGGAATGAAGAAGTTTACCACACAGAAACAACTAGTCGTAAAGAACGTTTGAGTAAGGGGGTAGCGAATACAACAGTATTTACAGTTTTGGCAATTATTTTCTTTGTTATCGTACTGATTATTGGAATTATGGCTGTCTATCTCTCAATCGGTGGCGGTAGTAAAACAGATTCAACAAAAGAATTTTATACCCCAAGCACTACAACAGTCGTAGCAGAGAGCTCTTCATCGGCTGCTGAGACACAAGAATCTACTTCGACTGACACGACAGAAACAGAAACAAGTTCTAGCCCAGCGGAAGCAACGGATGGCTCTACCCTTACTGTTCAAGCAGGTGAAGGTGTAGGACAACTGGCTGCTCGTGGTGGGATTTCAATTGCAGAGCTAGAGCGTTTGAATCCAGAGAAAATGACTACAGGGTCTTGGATTGCTCATCCTGGGGATGTAGTTCGTATTAGATAAAGAGGAGTTATGAAATCAATTCAAATTGCAATTGACGGTCCAGCTTCAAGTGGAAAGTCAACGGTCGCTAAAATTATTGCTAAAAATTTGGGATATACTTACTTAGATACAGGAGCTATGTATCGCTCGGCTACCTATCTAGCCTTGACAAACGGCATAGAGGTCACAGATCAAAATAGAATCGTGGACTTGCTTGCCCAGTATCCCATTCGATTTGGGCGGGATGAAAACGGTCAGCAACTTGTTTTTGTCGGTGATGAGGATGTTACTTTGCCTATTCGAGATAATCAAGTAACAAATAATGTATCAGCGGTAGCAGCGCTTCCTCTAGTACGGGAAGAATTGGTCCGCCTGCAACAGGACATTGCGCAAGCTGGTGGGATTGTTATGGATGGTCGTGATATTGGTACGGTTGTATTGCCGCAAGCAGAACTCAAAATATTCCTTGTTGCCTCTGTTGAAGAGCGTGCCCTTCGTCGATTTAAGGAAAATACGGAACGTGGCATTGAGACAGACTTGGAATCCTTGAAAGAGGAGATTGCGGCTCGTGACTATAAAGATTCCAATCGAGAAGTTTCTCCTTTAAAGGCAGCAGATGATGCTATTACCTTTGATACAACAGGAGTATCTATCGAAGGTGTAGTGAAATTTATTTCCGAAAAAGCGAAAGAAATTCTTGACAGGTAGCTTTAGACATGTTAGAATAGTCGTATTGAGAAAAGCAGAAGTGAGAACTTCTCGCCTTGCGACTAACGTTGTCTGGCTCTACGGATTAAGATTTCTTCGGAAAGAATAATGGTGTAGTGCGGACTTGTTTAGCAAGTCCGTTTCGTTTTTCTCGAAAAATATAAAATGAGGTGAAAAGCCATAGCAAAGCAAGATTTGTTCATCAATGATGAAATCCGAGTGCGTGAAGTTCGTCTTATCGGTCTTGAGGGTGAACAGTTGGGGATCAAACCACTCAATGAGGCTCAGGCCATTGCTGATAGCGCCAACGTGGATTTAGTATTGATTCAACCCCAAGCTAAACCACCAGTAGCGAAAATTATGGACTACGGTAAGTTCAAATTTGAATATCAGAAGAAACAGAAAGAACAACGCAAAAAACAAAGTGTTGTCACTGTAAAAGAAGTGCGTCTAAGTCCAGTTATTGATAAAGGGGATTTCGAGACAAAACTTCGTCATGCCCGTAAATTTCTTGAAAAAGGAAATAAAGTTAAGGTTTCGATCCGTTTCAAGGGTCGTATGATTACCCACAAAGAAGTTGGAGCGAAAGTATTAGCTGAGTTCGCTGAAGCAACCCAAGATATTGCCATTATCGAACAACGCGCTAAGATGGACGGACGTCAAATGTTTATGCAATTGGCCCCAGCTTCAGATAAAAAATAAGCTTTTTAAGCAAAAGGAGAATTAACATGCCAAAACAAAAAACTCACCGCGCATCAGCTAAACGTTTCAAACGTACAGGTTCTGGTGGATTGAAACGCTTCCGCGCTTATACTTCACACCGTTTCCACGGTAAAACTAAAAAACAACGTCGTCACCTTCGTAAAGCAGGTATGGTACATGCTGGTGACTTCAAGCGTATCAAATCAATGCTTACAGGTTTGAAATAAGCCGACTTACTAGAATTTAGATTATCATTTGGAGGAAAATTAAATGGCACGTGTTAAAGGTGGCGTTGTTTCTCGTAAACGCCGTAAACGTATTTTAAAATTAGCTAAAGGTTACTACGGAGCTAAACATCTCTTGTTCCGCACTGCGAAAGAACAAGTCATGAACTCTTACTACTATGCATACCGTGACCGCCGTCAGAAAAAACGTGATTTCCGTAAATTGTGGATCACTCGTATCAATGCGGCTGCTCGTATGAACGGTTTGTCATACTCACAATTGATGCACGGTTTGAAATTGGCCGAAATCGAAGTAAACCGCAAAATGCTTGCTGACTTGGCAGTGAACGATGCAGCAGCTTTCACAGCTCTTGCAGATGCTGCTAAAGCAAAACTTGCTAAATAAGTATAAAAATGTAAAGAACTTGGTAGTGATGAACCAGGTTCTTTATTTTTGGAAAGTAGCTCACTACTTGCTAAATTTCGATATGAGTGATATACTTAACTAGTAAATAAATCGACGGTTTTAACTTTATCGTCATTTAGTTTTTCTTTTGTTACTTCATCAACTCGCCTTGCCTAACTTCAGTTATGCCTGCGGCTCATTGCCTCGTACTAAAAGTAAACTAAAAGACTATAATAAGTGGATGTGGTGATGCTATTTTACAATAGTTGATTACATTTATCGTGTCGGTAATATAATAATGGTAAATAAGGAGAGAAACATAGATATGAAACAAGGTAAGACTTTGCTTTATGTAGCAGGAGCATCGCTTATTTGTGCTGTAGCATTGGTTACTTATCAAGCGTCTAACTATAGAGAGCAATCGAACCATCAAAAAACAACAAGCATAGAAACATCGCAATCAAAGCAATCAAAAGAGATTCCTTCAGATTCGAAAAAGGAAGTTCCAGGGATTGATAAGGCGACGGATGATGGTTTTTTACTCACTGATGAGTCACAAATTGAGGAAAAAACTGATTTAGGAATTATTGTCAATCATGGCGATCATAAGCACTTTTTCTTTTATTCAGATTTAAAGAATACAAAATGGGCTTATTTAATTCCTGAAAACTATCAAGAAAAAAATCATTCTTCTCAACCTAAGAGAAGTCAATTATCGTCAGGCTCGAAACAGATCGAAGATGAATACGTTTTTGATCCTAAAGATATTGTCGCAGAGGATGCCAATGGCTATACTGTTCGGCATGGGGATCATTATCACTATATTTTAAAATCAAGCTTAGGTGGCACGACACACAGACAATTGACCTCTGATAGTCGTCAATCGCCAACTCTTCCTATCGTTCACCAACAGGAAGGGATTCCGGGGATTGATTTTCAAACGAGTGACGGTTTCTTGTTTGATGGGCAAAATATCAGCGGTGTAACGGAAACCGGGATTCTAGTAAGGCATGGGAAACATTTGCATCTTATTCATTTTGAAACATTGAAAAGGAGTAAATGGTCTTATCTTGTGAATCAGTATAAACCAAATGTTGAATCGGATAAGAAGGCACAACCTGAGGTAGAAAATACTGAGTATCAAACCAAATTGGACTACTTAGCAAAAGAACTGAATTTAGAGCCATCACGTTTTAAGAAAGTCATCGTTGACGGTCAAATTGGATTAGAGTATCCGCATGGAGATCACACACATATTGTTTTATTAAAGGAAATTGATACAACGAAGCCATTTGAAAGTCCGGAAGATCGTATTCTTAAACAAAAGGATGGAGAAACTCTTGAACAGAGAAAAGAACGTCTCATTAAACAGTACATGGAGCGTTTTAAAGTAAAACGTGAGGACATTACAATTGATGGGAACTATATGAGTGTACGCCATGGAGACCATGCGCACGTTTATAAAATTGATCCTAGTTTGCCAGATGATCCTGAGCGTGATGTTAAGACTGAAACGGTAAATCTTGCTATTGAGAAACAATTAGTATATGGACCTTTTTATACAGAAGGTTCAACAGAAAATTTAACACGTAATGGTGTCCATCAAAAGTATCGTCCAGAAGGTCTTCAGGATATTAAAAATTTCATTCTAGTAACATTCAGTACAAATAGTGATTTTGGTAATTTTGTCGTTAATGGTAAAAAAACGAAGAGAGTTTATTATTTGGTTCGTAAAGATTTAAATTGGGAGGATTTGAACATCGCCTATCCGCAGACCCTTCAACAAAAGGGACGCGTCTTTAACGGTTGGAATGCTACTTTGCCAAAGTCTGGCAAGATGGCAAGAGAACATCAAAGTTTTTATGCTGATTTTGATAATGTTTATCGTAAGCCAACCAAAAATATTTACACTCCAAGTGATGATGTTTCAAATATTGATTTATCAGACTATGTACCTGTTAAATATAGTGCGATAGCCAATGGTCGTTTAAAATTAAATGGTGAGATTCGAGCAGGGTTCATATACTTTGTGAAATCTGACTTAACTTGGAAACAAGCTAAGGAGCAAGGACTTGTTGTACCAGAACCGGTTTCAAGCAAAGATTATGAGTTCATTGAGTTTAGGACAGTTATTACTGGTGGAGAAAAAGATACAGATTATGTTAGTGCCACAACGAGCTTGGCAGCATTTGGGACAACGGCTCCTCGTATAGGACCTTACATTGCTAACAATACGGAGAATCCAACGGACATCAATGACCCAAGTAGACATCCAAATTACTATTGGCATGATCCAAAGAATTATGTAGCCCTCGCATTTCGAGCAGGTGAAGGTGGTCAACTTCAGACACATTTGGGAACTAGTAAAACAGTTGTTTACCTTGTTAGAAAAGGGTTAACACTGAACCAAGCTGGAATTTTTCCGCCATCTTTGAAGAGTGATACAGGTTATAAACGAGATTATACAAAACCTGTTATTCCAAATGTAGCATGGGATACACCTATTTTGGAAGATACTGTCTACGATATTCATTTCGATAAAGTTGAAAGTGATAGCAAAGATGGGACAGTTGAGCCAGGTGATACTTGGTTGCCTGGGAATCCATTGGCGAATACTCCAGATGTCCCTAATGGAGAAGAGGACGCAGATAGCTGGTTAGATGATTTGTTGACACCTAGTCCAGAAGCGACAGATATAGAAACTGTAACAGAAGCTGAAACTACAACAGAAGATACAAAAGCAACTGAAAGTAGTACTGCTGCTCCCATAGATATCCCTAAAAAATCATCAACAGAGGAAGAGCCTAGTGAGGATTTTATATTTCCTTGATGAAATAGATATGAGTGATTTGAAATAGTGGTCTAATACTCTTCGAAAATCAAAATCAGACGTTGTTGACTTGATTTGATGAACTTCAGTTCTATCTGCATCTGCGTCGCCTAGTCTGTTTTTGATTTTCATTGAGTATAAAAAGGCTTAGAATCAATGTAGTAACTGACATGATTCTAAGCCTTTTATAGTGTATTACCGTGAATTTGAACTGGTACTTGTTGAGCTAGTGCTTGTACCAGTATTTGGTGTACTGGTAGCAGTTGTACTACCGTGAAGTTCTAGGTAGCTTGGTGCTTTAAATAGTTCAATTGTTGATTTATTGCCGTTTGTGCTATACAAACTTGTTGATTGTTTGCCAAGTTTATTCTCTAGTGCAATCTCGGCAGCCAATGAGTCAATGTAGTTATATTGGCTTGGATCCAAGGCTGGCAATCCATTGTCGAAGAACCGGATAAGATCACCAGTTTGAATGGCATCGCTAGTCGCCAGTTGTGCTGCAGTAGCTTCTTTAATTGCATCAATTTCTTTCTGAGTTGTCTCATCTGGATTTGTAATTTCAAGACCAGTTTCTGTATAATAGATTTTACCTTCGTAGCTAGTGTATTTTGGTGTGATAAAACTGCCAGCAGTTCGAAGAGCCACAATTTGGCTGTGTTGGCTGGAAAGTAGGTCTTGACCAACTTGAAGATAGTTATCGGATTTGATTCCTAAAAGATGTTCGAGAGTGGGAAGTGCATCAATCTCACCACCATAGGTATCAAAAATCCCACCGTTGGTCATTCCAGGTACAACAATCATATATGGAACACGTTGCATCATGGCATTGTCAAAATCTGACCAAGTCTGAGAATCTTTTCCAATCAACGGTGCCAAGTCAGGATTACGTGAATTAGAAATTCCATAGTGATCACCATAGAGGACGATGATGGAGTTTTCGTACAAGCCAGTCGCTTTTAAGTAATCGAAAAATGCCTTTATGGACGCATCGAGATAGTTGGCAGTAGCAAAATAGCCATTAATGGTTTCATCATCTGTATTGGCTAATGGAAAGCCAATCTCATCCCCAATCAAGCTGGTTGTATAGGGGTAGTGGTTGGAAACTGTGATAAATTTGGTATAGAAGGGTTGCTGTAAATGTTCCAGATATTGGATAGAGTCGGCGAACATGATTTTATCATTCAGACCGTATTGGAATGAATTTTCAGCAGTGGCTTTAGAGAAATAGGATTGATCAAAGAAGTAATTGTAACCCCATTGTTTATAGGTGTTGTTCCTATTCCAGAAACTGGCTGCATTACCGTGGAATACAGCAGATGTATATCCTCCATTTTGAGAGAGAATATATGGTGCAGCTTGTTGGGTATTGCTTCCGCCATATTGGACCATGAAAGAGCCTTGATTGAGTCCAAAAAGAGAGGTTTCAATCATGGTTTCGGCATCAGAGGTCTTACCTGCCTTAACTTGGTTAAAGAAATTGGAAAAGGCAAGAGTAGAGCTAGAATGATACAGAGAATTGAGGAAAGGTGTGACTTCGTGCTCGACACCGTTGACATTCAACTTATAGTCAATAACAAATTGTTGTAAGCTTTCTAGGTGGAGATAGATAACATTTCGCCCTTTGGCAATACCGAAGTAGTTGTCATTCGGTTGAGCATAATGTTCTGTAATATATTGTTTCACAGGCTCCAAATCTGTAGCTGATGCTCCAGAACGATTCTTGTGGGCATTGTAGGTTTGATTAGCATTGTAACCAAGGAAAGCAGGTAAACCAAGGGCTCTGACGATATAAGTATTAGAAAATCCTCTCGTAAGTAGCTCTGGTCTATCAATTTCTGCTAAAAAGAGGTTGATGGAGAAAAGCATGACTGATAGTGCTGTAATAGCAAAGCTAGATTTTTTATGAAATGTTTTTTTATCCCACCGGAGTAGTTTACGATAGACTAGGATTCCAAAAATGATAAAATCAAGAAAATAGACAATATCCCATAGCCTAAATAACTTAAGAGCTGCTTCTCCTAATCCAGCAGATACACTAGAGGTAGCCATTATAGTAGAGATGGAAATATAATCGGAAAATTCTCTGTAATAGACTGCATTTGAAAAGAGCCAGACGGAAAGAATAATATAAATGATCATCGCTACGCTATAGAAGACTTTTGTATTCTTTATATAAAGCGAGAGACCGAGTAATAAAATCCCGACTGGTAGAGGATTCATAATAGCAATAAAATTTTGGAAAAACCCTTGTGTATCTAAGTTGAAATCAACATAGTAGGCCCAGAGTGTTTTGAGCCAGTAAATGATTAGCAAAATCAAGACGAAACCAAGTCTAGTCTGTCCGCTCTTCTTGACATAGTCAATTAGTTTTTTCACAATAAAACCTCATGGTCCTTTCTAAAAGTTTAGTTCATTATACCATAATTCTAAAATAAGCCTCAAAGTTTAGAGTTTTTTTGGCATATATGAAGAAACATGTTATAATAATTCTATGAAAATAAAGGTAAACCGTATTGCAGAACAGAAAATAAACAGAGGGATTCAACTCTTGGATAGCGCTGATTTTTCAGGTGTTTCATTTGATGAAGACAGGCTGGCTGTTTTGTATTCAGAGTCTGGAAGCTATTTGGGTCAGGCTTATTTGTCCAAACAGAATAAGGGGATAGGCTGGCTGTTTAGTAGAAGCAATCAAGACTTGACCATGGATTTTTTTGTTAAATTATTCGTGGATGCTAAACAGAAACGTCAACATTTTTATCAATCTGAGATGACGAACGCTTTTCGTTTATTTAATCAAGATGGAGATAGTTTTGGTGGAATGACGGTTGACTTGTATGATGAATACGCAGTTTTTTCATGGTATAATACCTTTATTTATTCTGTCAAAGAGATGATTGTTGCTGCATTTCAACAGGTATTTCCAGAAGTAAGAGGAGCTTATGAGAAGATTCGTTTTAAAGGTTTGGCCTTTGAGTCTGCTCATCTTTATGGAGAAGAAGCCCCTGAGTATTTCACTGTGTTGGAAAATGGAGTTCACTATCAGGTCTTTATGAATGATGGACTGATGACGGGAATCTTTTTGGATCAGCATGAGGTACGTGGTTCCTTGGTGGATGGCCTGGCGGCAGGCAAGTCACTTTTGAACATGTTCTCGTATACGGCAGCATTTTCTATTGCTGCTGCCATGGGCGGAGCAGAGGAAACGACTTCTGTTGACTTAGCCAAACGCTCGCGAGAACTTTCTAAAGCTCACTTTAAGGTTAATAGTTTAGACTTAGATAATCACCACTTTGTAGTAATGGATGTATTTGAATATTTCAAATATGCCAAACGTAAAGGCTTAACTTATGATGTGATTGTCTTGGATCCGCCAAGCTTTGCACGAAATAAGAAACAAACCTTTTCAGTAGCCAAAGATTATCACAAGTTGATTTCTCAATCTTTGGAAATACTAAATACAGGTGGAACTATTATCGCTTCGACCAACGCCGCAAATGTTTCTGTTGAAAAATTTAAGCGGCAGATTGAAAAAGGGTTTGATGTTAGAAAACATCGCTATGAGGCAACTTATCGCTTGCCAGCCGATTTTGTAATCAATAAAAATGATGAAAGTAGTAATTACCTAAAGGTCTTTACGATACAGGTAGATAAATGAAAATAGTAGTTCCTATTATGCCTAGAAATCTGGAAGAGGTAGAGGCCATTGATGTAGAACGTTTAGCAGAGGCAGATATTGTTGAATGGCGAGCAGACTATCTTCTGAAAGATGATATTTTAAGAGTAGCACCTGCTATATTTGAAAAATGTAGTGGTAAGGAAGTAGTTTTCACCATTCGGACAACACGTGAAGGCGGTCACTTGGATTTGGACGATCAAGAATATGTCAATGTAATCAAAGAAGTAGCAACGCTTTATCAGCCAGATTATATTGATTTTGAATACTACTCTTATAAGTCGGTTTTTGAGCAGATGTTGGAGTTTCCTAATCTTGTGTTGAGTTATCATAATTTTGAAGAAACACCGTCTAATTATATGGAAATCATGTCTGAACTGACTAGCCTATCACCAGCTGTTGTTAAAATGGCTGTAATGGCTAAGACAGAGCAGGATGTCCTAGATGTTATGAATTATACTCGTGGTTTTAAATCACTGAACACTGAGCAGATATTTGCGACAATCGCCATGGGTGAACTAGGGAAGTTAACACGTATTGCAGGTGTGATTACAGGCTCCTGCTGGACTTTTGCCAGCTTAGATGAAACATCTGCACCAGGACAAATGTCTTTAAGCAATACTCGTAAGTTTCTGGAAATTTTGGAGAATTAAGTTATGCGTTATTTAACAGCTGGTGAGTCTCATGGACCACGTCTAACAGCCATTATTGAGGGAGTTCCAGCGGGTCTTCCTTTAACTGCCGAGGATATTAATGAAGAGTTAAAACGGCGCCAAGGTGGATACGGTCGTGGTAGTCGTATGCAGATTGAAACAGATCGCGTAGAGATTACAGCTGGTGTTCGTCACGGTAAGACAACCGGTGCCCCGATTACATTGAATGTGACCAACAAAGACCATCAAAAATGGTTGGATATTATGGCAGTTGAGGACATCGAAGAGAAACTCAAAAGTAAGCGTCGTATCAAACATCCACGACCAGGACATGCTGACCTAGTTGGTGGTATGAAATATCGCTTTGATGATTTGCGTAATTCCTTGGAGCGTTCTAGTGCGCGTGAGACAACTATGCGTGTGGCTGTTGGTGCGGTTGCCAAACGGATTTTGGCTGAGTTGGATATTGAAATTGCTAACCATGTAGTCGTTTTCGGAGGGAAGGAAATTGATGTCCCAGATGGTTTAAGCGTAGCAGAAATCAAAGAGCGTGCAGCCCAGTCAGAAGTATCCATTGTCAACCAAGAGCGTGAAGAAGAAATCAAAGCCTATATTGATCAAATCAAGCGAGATGGAGATACTATTGGCGGAGTGATTGAGACTGTTGTTGGAGGAGTTCCAGCTGGCTTGGGGTCTTATGTGCAATGGGATAAAAAGTTAGATGCAAAATTAGCGCAGGCTGTTGTTTCAATCAATGCTTTTAAGGGAGTAGAATTTGGAGTAGGCTTCCAAGCTGGTTATCTCAAAGGGAGCCAAGTCATGGACGAAATTCTCTGGTCCCAAGAAAAAGGATATACACGCCGAACCAATAATCTAGGTGGTTTTGAAGGTGGTATGACCAATGGCGAGGCCCTAATCATTCGTGGTGTTATGAAACCAATTCCGACCCTCTATAAGCCATTGATGTCGGTTGACATTGATACTCATGAGCCTTATAAAGCTACTGTGGAACGTTCAGATCCAACGGCTCTCCCAGCAGCTGGTGTAGTCATGGAATCAGTCGTAGCTACAACTCTAGCGACAGAAATCCTAGAGAAGTTCTCTTCCGATAATATGGAGGAATTGAAAGCTGCGGTAGCCAGTCATCGCGACTATGTCAAAAATTTCTAGGTAATTAATGAAAAAAACGATTTTAATTGTAGGTCTAGGGTTGATTGGAAGTTCACTTGCGCTCTGTATTCGCAAAGACCATCCAGACTATCACCTCATTGGCTTTGATCCTAACGAACAATCATGCCAAATTGCCTTGGGCAAGGGGATGGTTGATGAGGTATCAACGGAATTGGAGGGTGTAGCAAAGCAGGCTGATGTGATTCTTCTTTGTGTTCCAATTCAAGTTTCTTTGCGTTTGATTGAAGAATTTAGTGCCCTTGAATTGAAGGATACGGTCTTGATTACAGATGCAGGTTCAACGAAGTCTGCAATTGTGGCTGCTGCTGAGGAACATTTGGCGCCAAGACAAATTAATTTTATCGGTGGACACCCTATGGCAGGTAGTCATAAATCTGGTGCCAGTGCAGCAGATCTCCATCTATTTGAGAATGCTTACTACATTATGACACCGTGTCAGGCTACCAAGCAGGATGCGGTTCCCCGATTGACAGACTTGTTATCTGGAACGGGGGCACGTTTTGTTCAGATTGATGCAGCAGAACATGACCGTGTGACCAGTCAAATTTCACATTTTCCACACGTATTGGCTTCTAGTTTGATGCATCAAGCTGGTGAGTATGCTCAAGATCATCCCTTTACGAATAATTTTGCAGCTGGAGGATTTAGAGATATGACACGGATTGCGGAAAGTGAGCCGAGCATGTGGACTAGCATTTTGCTAACCAATGCAGATTCTATTCTAAATCGAATCGAGGAATTTCAAGCACGTCTTTCAGAAATTTCAGATGTTCTCAGATCTGGCGATCAAAAAGCAATTTGGGACTTTTTTGATAAGGGACGTCAAACTCGTAAAGCCATGGAAATTCACAAGCGTGCAGGTGTTGATTCTTTCTACGATTTATTCCTTAGTGTTCCTGATGAGGAAGATACGATTTTGAAGGTTTTGGAAGTCTTACGGGGTATTTCCATTGTCAATATTCGTATCAATGAAGAGAACCGTGAAGATATACACGGTATTTTACAAATCACGCTTAAAAACAAGGGAAATTTGGAAGACGCTGCGAAACGTTTAAGAGAGCAGACGACTTACAAAATCCATTTAGATTAGGAGAAAAATATGTCAACAAATATCTATGATATCGCAAATGAATTGGAACGTGCAATCCGTAACCTGCCTGAATATAAGGCGGTGGAAGCCGTTAAGGTCTCAGTTGAGGGGAATTCAGAAGCCAAAGAAATATTGGAAAGTTATATTTCTTTCCAAAAAGAGATCCAATCTAAATTGCAGGCTGGTGAAATTCCTACTGAAGCTGACCAAAAGAAAATGTTGGATTTCAACAAGAAAGTTCAGGGAAATCCACTTTTGACGGAATATTTCAGCAAGCAACAACAGTTGGGAACTTATGTAGCTGATTTGGAACGTATCATCTTCAAGCCTCTCAACGAATTGTTGTAATATATTTATATTTGATAGGAGCAGGGTGTTAGGTCATGGATTGACGCCTAGTATACACTGCTTACGTAGAGTTCTTATCTCCAAGTACAGATTCAGAAACGGTACTTAGGGCAGTAAGAACTCTTTTTTCTACCTTCTCACAGCATCCATTTCTTATAAAGTTATGGTAATTACTTGACATTTTCTAATAGAAGTTCTACAATATATTTAGTATATGGTTATAACCAGTTTGATAAGTATATATATCAATAAAGGAGATAATATGACAGTATTTATAAAAGCAAAATCTATTATTTTACCAGAGAGTGAGGTCGAATCAGCCTATTTGGAAATTACTGACAAGGGTCAGTTTGGACGGATTGTGATTGAAAAGCCTGAAGGGGAGATTGTTGATTATTCTGACTTTCATTTAGCACCAGGGCTAGTTGATACACATATCCACGGCTACGCTTCTCACGATGTTATGGACAATGATTTTGAAGGGATCAAGGTAATTTCAGAAGGTCTCTTGTCTTGTGGGGTGACCTCTTGGCTTCCAACGACATTAACAGATACGACTGAAAATTTAGATGCAGTTTGTGAAACGATTGGGACTTATGCAGGGCAGGAAACAGGCGCCAAGATTCAAGGTATTTTCTTAGAAGGTCCTTTCTTTACAGAAAAATACAAGGGAGCACAAAATCCTAAGTACATGAGCGATCCATCCATTGAAAAGTTAGACAATTGGCACAGCTTATCTAAAGGTTTAGTCAATAAAATTGCTATTGCTCCAGAACGTGAAGGCGTCAAAGAATTCATCGAGTTTGCTAACAGCAAGGCAATTCATACTGCCTTGGCTCACAGCGATGCGACCTATGCGCAAGCGGAAGCGGCAGTAGAAGCTGGTGCCAATATCTTCGTCCATGTTTACAATGGGATGAGTGGGCTTCATCACCGTGAACCAGGTATGGTCGGTGCTGCTTTGAATTTAAAAAATGTCTATGCGGAAATGATTTGTGATGGACACCATGTTCATCCAGCTGCGGCAGAAATCGTGGTCAAAGCACGTGGAGCTGAGGAAACTGTTTTGATTACGGACTGTATGCGAGCTGGCGGTATGGGTGAAGGGGAGTCCCGCCTCGGTGAATTTGAAGTTGTTGTAAAAGATGGAACTGCTCGTTTAAAAGAAAGTGGTAGTTTGGCAGGTTCTATCTTAGAATTGATTGAAGCAGTGCAGAATGTTGTGAAATGGGGCTTGGTATCCCTACCTGATGCCCTTCGTATGGCTTCTCTGGCACCAGCTCGCTCTGTCAATATTGACCATATTTGTGGTCGGATTGCAGAAGGCCGAGCTGCAGACTTTATCGTCGTAGATGATGCAGGACGCTTACAAGCGACCTATCTAGATGGCGTGAAACGATTTGGTTAATAAAATCCTTAGGAGGAAACTAATGACAAAATTACAACTTTCTCAGGCTAAATTCAATCACATGACTCGCTTGTCAAACAGCGATCAGGTGATTGCGGCTTTGGCGATTGACCAACGGGGGGCTTTGAAACGCTTGCTTGCTGCTGCAGCAGGTGGTGGCGAATTTGGAGATGACATTTTGATTGACTTCAAGAAAGTCATCTCAAGCGATTTGACTCCTTATGCAAGCTCCATTCTCTTGGATGCGGAATACGGCGTTCCGGCTTCAGAATTGCGCCATGCAGATTGCGGTTTCATTGCAGCTTATGAAAAAACAGGTTACGATGCGTCTACACCAGGTCGTTTGCCAGACCTTTTGCCAAATTGGTCAGCCAAACGTATCAAAGAATTGGGTGCAGATGCCGTAAAAATCTTGCTTTACTATGATGTAGATGACAAGCCAGAAATCAACGACATTAAGCATGCTTGGGTAGAACGCATTGGTAGTGAGTGTATCGCAGAAGATATTCCTTACTTCGTCGAAATCTTGACTTACGATGCCAGCGATATGGATGTGACTTCTCGTGAATACGCAGCCCTCAAACCACACAAGGTCAATGGTGCCATGCGTGAATTTAGTAAGTCACGTTATAATGCCGACGTGCTCAAGGTTGAAGTACCTGTCAATATGAACTTTGTAGAAGGTTACACAGATGAAGAGCCAGTCTATACAGTTGAGGAAGCTAAGGCCTTCTTCAAGGAACAAACAGATAGCACTCACTTGCCATTCATTTATTTGAGCGCTGGCGTATCTGCTAAACTTTTCCAAGAAACCCTTGTCTTTGCCAAAGAAGCTGGTTCAAGCTTTAATGGTGTTCTTTGTGGTCGGGCGACTTGGAAGGATGCAGTAGCCATCTTTGCAAGCGAGGGTGAAGAAGCAGCCAAAGCTTGGTTGGCGGATCAAGGCCGCCGCAACGTAGAAGAACTAAACGAGGTTCTAGCAATTACAGCGCGTCCTTGGACTGAAAAAGTTGAAGTAAAATAATTGTTTTAGTAGGGTCTGGGCTTAGGTTCAGACTTTTTGTAACATCAAATATAGTCATTTATACTCTTCGAAAATCAAAATCAGTCGATGTTGACCTGGTTTTGCAATCCGCTCTTATATCTCTCACCTTGAACAGTCCATTTACTGTGCAAGCAATCCCAGAAACAGTTATAGCTGCGGTTGTTGACGCAAACCTTGTTCCCCTTATTTCCAACCTCTGACTATTTGTGAAATAGTTGGAGCAAGTACTAAAAGTAAACTAAAAGGCTATATAAACAAGATGACAGGTCGTTTTATAGCTAATAATATAGGGGTCTATTTTTAGAAAAATTCGAAAAAACTTGAAAAATCTGAAAATTTACGCAATTCCCTATTGACAAATAATTTGAAAACAGTTATGATAGTTACAAATAAATGAGAAAGGGAAACAGAGATGTTACAAATGTGTCAAAATCATTCAGCTAATCATACTTATTTCTACGGCTATTTTAGATAGTGTTTGTAGACATGGTAAACATGGATGCAAACACGGGAACGTAAAGTTTGTATCTATGTGGCTGTAGCTATTTTGACATGTGCCTCATAGATGATACATCTAAATGGCACGGATAATTCATTCTGTTTTCCTATACAGATGAAATATAAGGACCGTTTAGAGTGTAGTCTAAGCGGTCCTTTCTTGTTTGCTATTATATTTATAAAAGGAGAATAATCATGGGATTTAAAAAAATTATACTTAGTTCAGTAGCACTTTTGTCAGCAGTAACGCTTGCTGCATGTAGTTCCAATTCGTCAGATTCAAGTTCAGTCAATGTTGGTATTATTCAATATGCTGAACATGAAGCGTTGAGCTCAGCTCGTGAAGGCTTTGTAGAGGCGCTCGAAGAAGCAGGCTACAAGGAAGGTGAAAATCTGACGATTGATTTGCAAAATGCTCAAGGTGATCAAGCAAACTTACAGACAATGGTTGAGAAATTGGCAGGAAAAAATGATCTTAACTTTGCCATCGCAACACCGGCAGCCCAAACCATGCTTAATGCAGATAGTGAAACATCAAGTGTATTCACAGCTGTCACAGATCCAGTTGAAGCAGGTTTGGTTGAATCATTGGAAAAACCAGGTGGGACCATGACGGGATCGATTGATGCAACTGATGTGGAAGGTCAAATCGAGATGTTGCTCAAAGTTGTACCAACTGCGAAGACTGTCGGTATTTTCTACAATTCTAGCGAGGTAAACTCAGAAGTTCAAGCTGAGCAGGCTAAAAAAGCACTCGAAGCAAAAGGTGTAAAAGTAGAAGTGACAACAGTTACGACGACAAACGATGTTCAGCAAGCTATTACTTCACTTGCAGGAAAAGTCGATGCTATCTATCTTCCAACTGATAATACAGTTGCCTCTACAGCTTCAACAATCGGTGATATTTTAAAAGAAGCAAAAGTTCCAGCTATGGGAAGTGACGCGGCAGTTATTGACGCAGCTCTATTTACCTACGGTGTCGACTACCATGCTATCGGTGTTCAAGCTGGTGAATTGGCTGTGAAGATTTTGAAGGGTGAAAAGCCTGCTGACTTAGCAGTTGAAAAACCAAATACAGCGGCTATTACCGTCAATGAAGAAATGGCTAAAGCTGTTGGTATTGATGCAGCGACTATAAAAGCATTAGAAGAGTAAAATATTTAGGAGAAGAAACGTTTATGTATTATAAGCTAGTAAAAAAATTGGCAACTATTTCAGTAGCAAGTATGGGTTTGCTAACACTTGCAGCTTGTTCCTCATCATCAGAACAAGCTTCCTCAGATGTGGTAAAAGTTGGAGTTCTCCAATATATGGAGCATGAATCATTGACAGCTGCCCGTGAGGGTTTTGTGGCGGAATTAGAAGCAAATGGTTATAAAGAGGGTGAAAAATTGGTTTTGGATTATCAAAATGCCCAAGGCGATCAAGCTAACCTTCAAACCATTTCAGAACAATTAATCGATGGAAATGATATTGTCTTGGCAATCGCTACGCCGTCTGCCCAGAGTTTAGCGACTGTGTCTACTGAAACGCCGATTGTCTTTACTGCGGTTACAGATCCCTTGTCAGCTGACTTGGTAGAATCCATTGAAAAACCAGGTGGACTTTTGACAGGTACATCTGATCAAGCTCCAATTGACAAACAGGTTGAATTGCTAGGACAAGCTGTTCCTGATGCTAAGACCGTTGGTATTTTGTACACTACTAGCGAACGGAATTCAGAAGTCCAGGTAGAGCAAGCTAAGGAATTGCTAGAAAAAGCAGGTTATAAGGTAGTAGTAAAAGGAATCACATCTTCAAATGAAGTCCAAGATGCGACAACTAGCTTGATGAAGGATGTAGATGCTCTCTTTATTCCAACAGACAATACTGTCGCTTCAACCATGACCATGATTGGTGAATTATCTGTGGAGCATAAGGTTCCAGTAATCGGTGGTTCAACGGACATGGTGGATGAAGGAGGTCTTTTGACTTACGGTACCAACTATGAAGCTTTAGGTCGTCAAACTGCAAAAATGGCTATTAAGATTATCGAAGGAGCCAATGTGTCAGAAACGGCAGTAGAATACCCAGAGACCGTCAGTCTTCACGTTAATGAAGAAATGGCTCAGAAATTAGGTATCGATACTTCTAAGCTTGCTGTATCTGAATAAGATCGGTAAGATAGAACCTAGTATTGACTACGAATTTAGAAAAAGGAGAAAATCGTGGATATTATTTTATCAAGTATCTCGCAAGGCTTGCTTTGGTCAGTTATGGCGATTGGTGTTTACTTGACGTTTCGTATTTTAGATATTGCTGATATGACAGCTGAGGGATCTTATCCGCTTGGAGCTGCTGTTTGTGCGACAGGGATTGTGAACGGAGTGAATCCCTTGCTGGCAACCTTTATGGCTATGGTAGCTGGTATGGGTGCAGGCTTGATTTCTGGTTTACTTCATACAAAACTAAAAATTCCAGCCCTTTTGACCGGTATTGTTACCTTGACAGGACTCTACTCCATCAACTTGAAAATCTTAGGCAAAGCCAATGTGGCTCTGCTTAAGCAAGAAACTCTAGTGACCCAATTGCAGGATTTTGGTTTGACAAAAACAAATGCTGTTTTGGTGATTGGTCTGGTCTTTGTACTAGCAGTTGTAGGCTTATTGACGCTCTTGCTCAATACACAAATTGGTCTAGCTATTCGTTCAACAGGGGATAATATTCCAATGAGTGAGGCCAATGGTATCAATGTAGATAATATGAAAATCTACGGTTATATGTTGTCGAATGGTCTAATTGCCCTTTGTGGTGCTCTTCTTACTCAGAATAATGGCTATGCGGATTTGAACTCTGGTACAGGTACCATTGTTATCGGTCTAGCATCTGTCATTATTGCAGAAGTTATCTTGCGTAACTTACGCTTGGGTTGGAGACTCCTATCGGTTGTTCTCGGTGCAGTTGTTTACCGTTTGATTATCTTAGCGATTTTGGAAATTCCAGGTATGGATGCAGACCTTGTTAAACTCTTCTCAGCTATCCTTCTGGCAACCGTTCTCTATGTGCCAGAATTGCAGAAGAAATTGAATATTCGTCGTCCAAAATTGAATGGAAATGCTTAGGAGGAAGTCATGTCTACAATTTTATCAATCCAAAATATTCATAAAACCTTCGAAGCTGGAACAGTTAATGAGAACCATGTCCTTCGTGGGTTGAACTTAGATGTAAAAGAAGGTGATTTTATCTCTATCATCGGTGGTAATGGTGCTGGTAAATCAACTTTCATGAACTCACTTGCAGGTGCCTTGACGGTTGATTCGGGCGATATTTTGCTTGAAGGTAAATCCATTAAGTATGTCTCAGCTGCCAAACGCTCTAAGGACATCAGCCGTGTTTTCCAAGATCCTAAGATGGGAACAGCTTCTCGCTTGACCATTGAAGAAAATATGGCTATTGCCTATCGTCGTGGATTGTCACGTGGTCTTGGCTGGGGGGTCAAAGATAGTGAACGTGCTATTTTTAAGGAAGCCTTGAAAGAGCTCGGTCTGGGACTAGAAAACCGTATGAAGGTGGACACGCAATTTCTTTCAGGTGGTCAACGTCAGGCTCTGACCTTGATGATGGCTTCGCTGGTTAAACCAAAAGTTCTGCTCCTGGACGAACACACTGCGGCCCTTGATCCAAAAACCAGCGATATGGTTATGGAATTGACCAAGAAAATCGTGGAAAGTCATCAGTTGACAGCTCTGATGATTACGCATAATATGGAAAACGCCATTGAATATGGTAATCGTTTGGTCATGTTGCACCGTGGTCAGATTGTTGTCGATGTAGAAGGAGAAGAGAAGAAGAACTTGACTGTTCAAAACTTGATGGACCTTTTCTACAAAAACAGCGGTGAAAAGCTAACTGACGATGAGATGATTTTATAAAAAAATAAGACTACTGATTTCATGCAAGTCAGTAGTCTTTTTTCTTATATCGTCATTTATACTCTTCGAAAATCAAAATCAGACGTTGTTGACTTAATTTGATGAACTTCAGTTCTATCTGCATCTGCGTCGCCTAGTCTGTTTTTGATTTTCATTGAGTATTAGTTGACTTTTATTACTTCGACGTAAAAGTCAACTAAATGACTATACTTGTAGAAATTCTAGCATTTCTTCCATTGGAATTTGATGGATGGCAGCCTGTCCCAATTGAGGAACGATGACAAGTTTGATGGTCTTGCCACGTGTTTTTTTATCGTGAGTTAGGGAGGCGTATAATTCATCTACATTCCAAGGCTGGTGTGTAGTCGGCAAGCCGAATTTTTCACACATGGCGATAATCTTTGCTGTCATACCAGCTGGCATCAGTCCTTTTTTCTCAGCTGCGCGTGAGATTTGTACCATACCGATGGCAACAGCTTCACCGTGCATGACCTGGCCGTAGCCAGCGGTCGCTTCAATAGCATGTCCAATCGTGTGACCGAAGTTGAGATAGAGTCTGACACCGTTGTCTAATTCATCTTCGACAACAACCTTGCGTTTGACTTCACAGGAGTGGTAGATAATATAGTCAGCATGCTCCAGAATGCTCTCGACAGAGCCGTCTAATTGGTCTAGGGTTTCCCAGAGCTCCACATCATCTATTAAGCCATATTTGACAACCTCGCCCATTCCTTCAATCAATTCTCGTTTGCCGAGTGTTTTTAGGGTATCAGGGTCAATGAGAACGCCGTCTGGCTGGCAGAAGGTCCCCACCATATTTTTGGCAAATGGGGTGTTCACGCCAGTTTTTCCCCCGATAGAAGAATCGACTTGGGCAGTTAGGCTGGTTGGAATTTGTAGGAAATGGATACCACGCATATAGGTAGAAGCGACAAAACCTGCCAAATCGCCAACGACTCCCCCGCCGAGAGCAATGATTCCATCACTTCGTGTCATACCATTTTTTACGAGAAATTCGTAGGCCTGGTTGACAGTATCAAGATTTTTTGAGGCTTCACCTTCTGGAAATTCAAAAACAATGGTTTCAAAACCAGCTTGTTCTAAGCTTGACTGAACTGTTTCGCGGTAGAGTGAGCCAACGTGGTCATCTGTAATAATGGCGATTTTCTGAGGTTTCCAAAGTTCTTTGACCCATGCACCTGTCTGTGCTAAACTTCCTCTTTGGATAAGGATGTCGTAGGGAGTGTTGGGAAGATTGACGGTCAGTTTCATCAGATTTCCTCTCTATTTGATGTCATATTTCTGGACTAATTGGTCCCAAATCAAGTCAGTCGGCATTTCCTGTCCAGTCCAGGATTGGAAGGCTTCAGCTGCTTGGAAAAGGAGCATGCCCAAACCGTTGATAGTTGGATTGCCTTGTGATTGGGCTAGTTTTAATAAAGGTGTTTCGAATGGTTGATAAATCACATCCGCAACCAAAAGATTTTCGGGAAAGCGAATGGTAGAAGGAACAGGTTGAGAATACCCATCCATGCCTACACTGGTTCCGTTGACTAGTAAGTCGGAGTTGGTGATATGTTCCTGTAGTAATTGGCTATCATCAAGCGCTAGGATCTGCATGGGAACTCCAGTTGCTCGAGCAATAGGTGTAAGACTCGCCTGTGTTCTTTCCAAGCTTTGTTGACGGCAGAAAATGGTAATTTCCTTTGCACCATCCAATGTAGCCTGAGCTATGATAGCAGTAGAAGCACCACCACCACCTAGGATGGTTAGTCGCTTGTTGCGTACTTGGAATCCTCTTAGTTTTTCTAAACTTTTGAAGAATCCAATGCCATCGGTATTATGACCGATTAGTAAGCCATCCTGATGAATGACGGTATTGACAGCGCCAATCAAGCGAGCAGAGTCAGTCAGGCTATCGAGATAAGGGATGACAGCCTGCTTATAGGGCATGGACAGGTTGATACCAAACATATCATATCGTTTGATATTTTCAAGCGTTACAGCCAAATCTTCCTCGGGAATTTCCCAAGCGACATAGACACCATTTACACCTGTTTCCTTAAAAGCCAGATTATGAATGAAGGGGGAAATGGAGTGTTTGATTGGCTTTGCAACAACGGCAGCAAGACGAGTGTAACCATCAATGTTCATAGCTTACCTCCAAATTATTTATCGTATAAAAAATTAAGGAAAGAATTAGACGGTTTGATGAATTTCACGAATCAGAGCTTCCGTTTTTTCCCAGCCTAAGCAAGGATCGGTAATGGATTTGCCGAATACCTCAGGGCTATCTTGACGGCCGTCTTCCAAGTAGGATTCAATCATGAAACCACGAACGTACTTGCGAATAGCTTCATTCCAATCACGGTTGATGAGGGTTTGACGGACGATACGGATTTGCTCCAGGTAATTTTTTCCAGAATTATCATGGTTGGTATCAATTACGATAAATGGATTTTTAAGACCAAATTGTTCATACTGTTTGATGGTTTTCAAGAGAATATCATAGTAGTAGTTTGGCTCATAACCGCCCTTTTCAGTATTGGCACCACGAAGGATAGCATGAGCTAGAGGGTTGCCATCTGTATCAACTTCTGCATCACGGTAAATAAAGTTCTGTTTGTTTTGTGCGGCGTAGATACCATTGAACATAACGGTCAAATTACCGGAAGTTGGGTTTTTCATACCAGTTGGCATGTCGACACCTGATGCAACAAATCTATGTTCTTGGTCTTCAACCGAACGTGCTCCGATAGCATGGTAGGACACCAAGTCTTCCACAAGAGGGTAGTTGGCAGAGTAGAGCATTTCATCAGCAGTTGTGAGTCCAGTCTCAGTAATGACACGGTAATGCAAATTACGAACGGCTGCAATTCCGTTAATGAGGTCTGGTAATTTAGAAGTATCTGGCTGATGAACCAGTCCTTTATAGCCTTCCCCATTGGTACGTGGCTTAGCTGTGTAAACCCGCATGACCATGAAGATTTTATCTTTGACTTCCTCTTGAAGCTTAGAGAGACGACGTGCATATTCTAGGACGGCCTCTTCATTATCTGATGAGCAAGGACCGATAACCAAGAGCAGACGGTCATCTTCGCCTCGGATAATTCTTTTCAGTTCTTCATCGCGCTGATTTTTTGCAGCTAGAAATTCTCCTTCTAACTTGGAAAGTTCCTTTACTTTATCGATGTCTAAACTGGTGCTACGTTTGTGAATTCCCATAGTATCTTCCTATCTGTTGTAAATTTCTCGGATGAGTTCTTGTGTTTTTTCCCAGCCTAAGCAAGGGTCTGTGATGGATTTTCCATAGACATCTGGATTGTCTTGGCGACCGTCTTCAATGTAGGATTCAATCATGAATCCGCGAACGTAGTTACGAATGGATTCGTTCCAGTCACGGTTGATTAAGGTTTGACGGACGATACGGATTTGTTCCAAATAATTTTTCCCAGAATTGTCATGGTTGGTATCGATGATGATGAATGGATTTTTCAAACCAAATTGGTCATAGAGCTCAATGGTTTCCAAGAGATTGTCGTAGTAATAGTTTGGTAGGTATTTACCATTTTCATTGACTGCGCCACGAAGAATAACGTGAGCAAGTGGATTGCCAGATGTTTCAACTTCAGTATTGTTGAAGAGGAAGGATTGTTTCTTCTGAGCAGCAAAAAGACCGTTGAACATGACTTTGAGGTTACCAGACGTTGGATTTTTCAAGCCTGTTGGAACATCGATGCCTGACGCTACAAAGCGGTGCTGCTGATTTTCAACCGAACGAGCTCCGATAGCGATGTAGGAAACCAAGTCATCAACCAAAGGCAGGTTTTCAGGGTAGAGCATCTCGTCAGCAGTAGTTAAACCTGTTTCCGTAATGACACGATAGTGGAGGTTACGAACTGCTTTGATTCCGTTGATGAGGCTTGGTGCAGCATCTGTATCTGGTTGGTGCATGAGTCCTTTATAACCATCACCATTGGTACGTGGCTTGGCAGTATAGACGCGCATGACCATGAAAATTTTATCTTTGACCTCTTCTTGGAGTTTGGCCAAGCGGTGAGCATAATCTAAGACAGCCTCTTCATTGTCAGAAGAACATGGTCCAATTACTAGGAGAAGACGATTATCTTCACCTTTTAAGATGGCTTCAAGTTCACGGTCACGAGCTTGTTTTTTAGCAAGTGTTTCTGGAGAAAGTTTTGAATGTTCTCGTACTTGATTGATGTCAATTTTTTCGCTGATTGGTGTAAACAATAGATCTCCCTCTTTCATTTATAGGTTCCTCAATTATACCATTATTTTTAAGAATTTAAAATCAATATCCATGATTTTATGTAGAATTTACAGTAAATTCTGAATATTTTATATATAAGGAAATTTAAGAAATTTTACTTACAATAGGTTAACGATTTTTGCCTCATACAGTTTGGATAAAAATGTAATGGAGAGAAACGGAGAAGATATAAATTTATCAAAAAATTTTGTTTATGTCCTTGAAAAATCTTCCCAAAAGGAACGATAGTCCTTGAGTGTGGGAAGATGCTTGAAGATAATGGCTATGAGATAAAAATCTTATTCATTTATTGAAAAGACAAGAACCATAATTTGGATAAAGGTGAAGCCGAGGATAAAGGGGAGAGAATCCCACGAAATAACTGCAAGCATTTCATCAATAACGACAGTTGGCCTGGTAAAGATGTCCCATGAATTCAGTCTTGCATATCGTCCGATATGAATGGCAAAGCTGGATAGTAGGGAAAGACCACTAATCATAAACAGTTTTAGCCAGTAGGATTTGATAGAAAAAGCAGAGAAAATAAGTCGTACACTTTCAACGCCAGCCATGACCCCAAAGAAAATACTTGGAACATAAAGCATAAATAGAATCATGCTTTCTCGTTGCCATAGTACTGTGTTGGCAAAGTGCATATGGACGATGTCTGTCACCATGTAAAAAGTATTGGGGTAGAAAAAGAGCCAGAGGAGACCTGCTATCACTTTGAGGATATGGGACTTTGTATGATTGGTAAGGATTGCAAAATCAAGTGCTACCAATGCCAAGAACATATTCCATGTCAAGTCAGGTGCTGTGACACCGTACCGTTTTAGTCCGACTGCTATGATGAGGAAAAAGAGATGAGTAAGAATATTTTTCTTTGTAAACATAGATGACCTCTTTCTGTTTGAGTTGTATCATAGTATAGCATAGATAGAGGAAGACTTGTAGTTAGAACCATTTTGTGATTTAGCTGAAAATATGATAAAATAGGATGTTGTCAATAACAGGGTTTCATTTGCTCTGAATTTGAAAGGAAAAAAACATGACAAAAACACCGTTTTACATTACCACACCGATTTATTATCCGTCTGGAAAACTTCACATCGGTTCAGCCTACACGACCATTGCCTGCGATGTATTGGCTCGTTACAAACGCCTGATGGGCCACGAGGTTTTTTATCTGACAGGGCTTGATGAGCACGGCCAGAAGATTGAAGAGAAGGCAAAAGAAGCTGGTTTGACTCCGCAAGCCTACGTTGACGGTATGGCGGTTGGTGTCAAGGAGCTCTGGAACTTGCTGGACATCTCTTACGACAAATTTATCCGCACGACCGATGATTACCACGAGGAAGTGGTGGCGGCTGTTTTTGAAAAATTGCTAGCGCAGGACGACATTTACTTGGGAGAGTATTCTGGTTGGTACTCCGTATCGGACGAGGAATTTTTCACCGAGAGCCAATTAGAAGAGGTCTTCCGAGATGAAAACGGCAAAGTAACAGGTGGTATCGCTCCGAGCGGCCACGAAGTAGCCTGGGTTTCAGAAGAATCCTACTTCCTTCGCCTCAGCAAGTATCAGGATAAGTTGGTCGAGTTTTTCAATGCTCATCCAGACTTTATCCAGCCAGACGGCCGCCTCAATGAAATTATGAAAAACTTCATCGAGCCAGGCTTGGAAGATTTGGCAGTGTCACGTACTTCATTTACATGGGGCGTGCCCGTACCGTCCAATCCAAAGCACGTTGTCTATGTCTGGATTGATGCCCTACTCAACTACGCAACTGCCTTGGGTTATGGTCAGGAAGAAACAGTTAATTACGACAAGTTCTGGAATGGAACAGTTTACCACATGGTTGGCAAGGACATTCTTCGTTTCCACTCCATTTACTGGCCAATCATGCTCATGATGTTGGATATGAAGTTGCCAGACCGCTTGGTTGCTCATGGCTGGTTTGTCATGAAAGATGGCAAGATGTCCAAGTCTAAGGGCAATGTGGTCTATCCAGAAATGTTGGTTGAGCGTTTCGGCTTGGATCCACTCCGTTATTACCTCATGCGTAGTCTGCCAGTCGGCTCTGATGGCACCTTTACACCAGAAGATTATGTTGGTCGTATCAACTACGAACTAGCCAACGACCTTGGAAACCTGCTCAACCGTACCGTTGCCATGATTAACAAGTATTTCGGTGGTCAGGTACCTACTTTTGTTGCCAATGTGACTGACTTCGATGCGGACTTGGCGGCAGTTGTAGCTGACAACTTGGCAAGCTACCACAAGTATATGGAAGCTGTTGACTACCCACGCGCCTTGGAAGCTGTTTGGAATATCATCTCCCGTACCAACAAGTACATCGATGAAACTGCACCTTGGGTCTTGGCTAAGGACGAAGCGGACCGTGACAAGTTGGCAGCAGTCATGGCTCACTTAACAGCAGGTCTTCGTGTGGTGGCTCACCTCATTCAGCCATTCATGATGACCACTTCAAATGCCATTATGGAACAGCTTGGTTTGGGAACAGCATTTGACCTTGAAAATCTTGACTTTGCAGGTCTTCCAGCAGGTTTGACAGTGGTCGCAAAAGGAACGCCTATCTTCCCACGTTTGGATATGGAAGAGGAAATCGCCTATATCCAAGCCCAAATGGGTGGCAGCTCTGCTATTTCCCAAGAGGAAGAAAAAGAGTGGAACCCAGCTGACGTGGAACTCAAAAACGAAAAAGCTGCGATCAAGTTCGAGGACTTTGACAAGGTGGAAATCCGTGTGGCCGAAGTCAAAGAAGTAGCCAAAGTAAAGGGTTCTGACAAGTTGCTCAAGTTCCGTCTGGACGCTGGTGATGGACAAGACCGCCAAATCCTGTCTGGTATCGCCAAGTATTATCCAAATGAGCAAGAGTTGGTTGGCAAGAAAGTTCAAATCGTTGCCAACCTTAAGCCACGTAAGATGATGGGCTTGCTCAGTCAGGGCATGATCCTATCAGCCGAACATGGTGACAATTTAACACTCTTAACAGTCGATCCATCTGTGCCAAACGGCAGTCAGATTGGGTAAAAAATTTCAAACACTCAGTTAAACTGGGTGTTTTTTTACGAACTAATATAGAAAGGAGGTAATATGTTAGTAGCACTTGATGAAGATGGGCAAGTTTTTAATGTCTTGGAAAATCCTGCGCCGCAAGGCAGTTTTTCCTGTCCAGGTTGTGGAGGACTTGTCCGATACAAATCAGGAAAAGTTCTGCGTTCGCACTTTGCCCATGTAACCCTGCGGGACTGCCACTATTTTTCCGAGAATGAGTCCGCTCAGCACCTGTCCCTCAAGTCTTGTCTGTACAGGTGGTTAGTCAATGCCGAACAAGTTGAACTTGAAAAATGCTTGACTAGTATAGGACAGGTCGCTGATTTATTTGTCAATAATAGTCTAGCTTTGGAAGTTCAATGTTCCGGTCTGCCCATTTCTCGTTTGCAGCTGAGGACGCAAGCCTATAGTGAGGCTGGTTATCAGGTTCTTTGGTTGCTTGGCAAGGATTTGTGGCTCAAGGAACGACTGACCAATTTGCACAAGCAATTTCTCTCTTTTAGTATGAATATGGGGTTTCACCTCTGGGAATTGGATGATGAGAAGAAGGAATTGCGTCTTCGTTACCTTATTCACGAAGACTTACGAGGTAAGGTCCACTGTCTGACAAAGGTTTTTCCATTTGGCGAGGGAAATTTATTGGACATCTTGCGTCTGCCATTTGCCAAGCAAGCTTTATCGCATCTTACTTGCCCGTTAGATAGGGATTTGCCTCGCTACATTGCTCAACAGCTTTATTACAAATCCCCCAATTGGTTGGCCCTGCAGGCAGAGTCTTATAGCCGAGGGGAGAATTTGCTGACAAAGACGGCAGAAGAATGGTACCCCCACATCCGTCTGCCCCGCTCTGCCATTGGCTTTGCCCAAATACAAAAAGATTTAACCCTAGTTTATCAGGATTTTGACCAGTATTACGGCAATATTGAAGACAAGCAGAAACAGGTTCTATATCCACCTATAATTTATAGAAAACCAATGTAAGTAGAGATAGCTGATGGAGGTGTATATATTACTTTTGAAAATATGCTCAATATTTTATGTTAGTCATACTACTGTCGGTGAAGGTTGTAGACTTTGTTAGCCTAGTGACGACTTGCGATAGCGAATGGCAAAAACTGTTTTCCAGTTGAAATAAGTAACCTATAAGCCCTCACTTTCCGTTGGAAAGAGGGGATTTTTTATGTTAGAATAAAGAATACGGAGGATTAATTATGTCTAAACAACGTTACGAAATTGAAGAAAAATACCAGTGGGATTTAACCACTATTTTCCCAACCGATGAAGCCTGGGAAGCAGAACTTGCAGATTTACAAGCTGAAACTGAAAAAACAAAAGAATTTGCAGGTCATTTACTGGACTCAGCTAAAAGTCTCTTAGAAATTAGCGAAACGCAACTTAGTCTTATGCGTCGCATTGAAAAACTCTATGTCTATGCGTCTATGAAGAACGACCAAGATACTCGCGAAGGAAAATATCAGGAATTTCAAGCTAAGGCCATGGGCTTGTATGCTGTCTTTTCACAGGCTTTTGCCTTCTATGAGCCTGAATTTATGGGCATTACTGAAGAGAAATTGGAAGCCTTTAAAGTAGAAGAGCCGGCTCTTGTTCAGTACAGCCATCAATTTGAAAAACTTTTAGCAGCTAAGGACCATGTCTTGTCACAAGAGGTGGAAGAAGTATTGGCGGCGACCAGCGAAATTTTCGAATCACCAGCTGAAACCTTCTCAGTCTTGGACAATGCCAGCCTGCGTTTCCCAGAAATCACAGATGAAGACGGTCACTTGGTGCCACTTTCACACGGAAACTACATCCACTTTATGGAGTCTAAAAACCGTGATGTCCGCCAAGAAGCCTATGAAGCTATGTACGGTACTTATGAGCAGTTCCAGCATACATACGCTAAGACCCTTCAGTCTAATGTCAAGGTCAATAACTTGAAAGCTCGTTTGCGGAAGTACGATTCAGCCCGTCACGCATCACTTGCAGCTAATTTCATTCCAGAATCTGTTTACGATACATTAGTGGCGGCAGTCAACAAGCACCTTCCGCTCTTGCATCGTTACATCAATTTGCGTAAGAAGCTCCTGGGGATTGATGACTTGAAGATGTACGATATGTACACACCATTGTCAGATTTCAGCACCAAGATTTCTTATGAAGATGCTCTTAAAAAATGTCAAGAAACCTTGGAAATCTTCGGCGAGGATTATTCGGCTATTGTGAAGGAAGCCTTCGAAAACCGCTGGATTGATGTCCATGTTAATGAAGGAAAACGCTCAGGAGCATACTCAGGAGGTGCCTACGACACCAACGCCTTCATGCTTCTCAACTGGCAGGATAACTTGGATAACATGTACACCCTTATCCATGAAACAGGACATTCTCTTCATTCCATGTTGACTCGTAAGACTCAACCCTATGTCTATGGCCATTATTCACTTTTCTTGGCTGAAATTGCTTCAACTACCAACGAAAACCTTCTGACTGAAAAACTCTTGGCAGAAGTAGAAGATGACAAGGAACGCTTTGCTATTCTAAATCATTACCTAGATGGTTTCCGTGGTACAGTCTTCCGCCAGACCCAATTTGCCGAGTTTGAACAAGCTATCTATAAGGCAGACCAGGAAGGTCAGGTCTTGACGGCTGATTTCCTCAATGAATTGTACGGTCAGACAAACGAGAAATATTACGGACTTTCTGCCGAAGAAAATCCAGAAATCCAGTTTGAGTGGGCTCGTATTCCACACTTCTATTACAATTTCTATGTCTATCAGTATGCGACAGGTTTCGCAGCAGCATCAGCTCTAGCAAACAAGATTGTCAATGGTAGTCCAGAAGACAAAGAAAACTATCTCAACTACTTGAAGGCTGGTAGCTCAGATTATTCCCTCAATGTCATTGCCAAAGCAGGTGTAGACATGACCAAGGAAGATTACCTCAATGATGCCTTCAAGGTATTTGAAGCCCGTTTGGAAGAATTAGAAGCTCTCGTTGAGAAAGGTGTGCACCTCTAATATGATTTCCTATAAACGTTCGATTGTCATTCCCAGTGTGATTAGCCTTGTTTTAATCTTGCTGGGTCTTGGTGGTTTGACCAAGCAAGAGCCATCTATGGGAAGTGTTGTCTATTTGATATTTTTACAAGCTTTGCTAGTTTATTTATATATATTGAGAAAGCAAAAGGCAGTTTTTATATTGACAAAACAGTACCTAGAATTTCAAGAACACTTTTGGAGTGAACGTCAACGCCATTCGTTAGAAGAGATTGCAGAGATTCGATACATGGTTTCTCCTGTCTATCGTGGCTATCAGTCGAAACGTTTGCGAATTGTAGGAAATAAGGGGGGACTACTTGCAGTCGTCAGCTTGAATAGGCTTGATGGTGCAGATTTTAATGATATTTACCATTTTGTAGAGCAAGTAGCACCGCATATAAGATGGGATTTTTCAAATTAATAAAGAGAGGGGACTATGTTAACAGAAGAACAACTACAAGATATTTTTGAATTAGCAGATTTAATGTCAAATGGTGATAGGGAACTATTTCTCCAACTTAGAGAAGTAGTCTTCGCCAGTGATCCACACGAGATTCTCAATTTTATGGAACGTATTTTAGATTCAGAGTCATTCGATGATTTCTTGGATCGTGTTGGAGAGTCTGAAAAGGAAAATCTTTGGTTAATCTTGATAAAATTACTAGAGCATTTGAACTATATTTGTGTGCGTGATTATAAGGACAATCTTGAAGATTTTATCTACTTTTTTGATTGCCTTCAGCAGGTCCGCAATGCGGGAATTTCTCTTAAATTGGATTCAGGTGGATTAAGTCCAATTGCATCTATTTCAGAATGGGCAAGAGTCATTGATAACAAATATCTTGATGAAAACTTTTGTCTAGGGGCAGTAGATATGGACACGGATAGTTACTATCTCTTTTTCAGTAAGCAGGCGACTTTTATTCGACTTCAAGAACTAGCTGGAAATTTAGGGTATCGAATTGATTACGCCAAAAATATGTAGAGAAAAGGTGGGGAAACCTACCTTTTAGTGTATTGAGGAAGAAAATCTTGTCGGCTTATGATATAATGGATTCTATGGTTGAATCATATAGTAAAAACGCAAATCACAATATGCGCCGTCCGGTTGTCAAGGAAGAAATTGTGGATTTTATGCGAACACGTCAGGCGCAAAATACAGGGTTTTTGAAAGAACTGGAAGAGTTTGCTCATCAAGAAAACATTCCAGTTATCCCTCATGAAACGGTAGCTTATTTCCGCTTGCTGATGCAGACACTCCAACCTAAACGTATTTTAGAAGTTGGAACTGCTATTGGCTTCTCTGCGTTACTGATGGCTGACAATAGCCCGCACTCGAAGATTACGACGATTGATCGAAATGAAGAAATGATTGGATTTGCTAAGGAAAACTTTGCCAAGTATGATTATCGCCAGCAGATTGAATTGCTGGAAGGAGAAGCTATGGATATTCTTCCTACTTTACCAGATAACACATATGATTTTATTTTCATGGATTCTGCTAAATCAAAATATATTGTATTTTTACCAGAAGTCTTGAAAAAGGTCAAAGTAGGTGGTTTAATCATTTTGGATGACATCTTCCAAGGAGGAGATGTTGCCAAGGACATCAAGGATATCAGAAGAGGGCAGCGAACGATTTATAAGGGATTGCAACGTTTATTCGATGCGACTTTGGATAATCCAGATGTGACTGCTAGTCTTGTTTCCATGAGTGACGGTCTCCTTATGTTGAGGAAAAATGTAGAGAATGTTGACTTAAAACATATAGAAATTTAAGAAGTTTTTAAGCTTTTGTGTTATAATAAAGGGGTTAATGAAAAAAGGAGAGAGTCTTTAATGAAACAAACTAAAAAAATTCTCGCAGGTGCAGTAACACTCTTTGCTGCAGTAACACTCGCTGCTTGTTCCAATGCAGCTGATAAAGATATCATTACGATGAAAGGTAACACGATTACTGTGTCTGAGTTTTATGAGAAAGTAAAAACAAACTCACAAGCTCAACAAGTTTTGCTGTCAATGGTTATCAGTAATGTATTTGAAAATCAGTATGGTGACAAAGTCTCTGCAGAAGAAGTAAATAAGGAATATGATAAGAAGGCAGAACAACTTGGTGCTTCTTTTAACGCGGCACTTTCTTCGGCAGGATTGACAGAAGAATCCTATAAGGAACAAATTCGTACCAATAAATTGGTTGAGTATGCTGTAAAACAAGCTGCTGAGAAAGAATTGACAGATGAAAACTACAAGGCAGCTTATGACGCCTATACACCTGAAGTAACAGCACGTGTCATCAAGTTGGCAGACGAAGCTAAAGCAAAAGAAGTTTTAGCTGCTGCACAAGCTGAAGGTGCAGATTTTGCTCAATTGGCGAAAGACAATTCCACGGATACTACTACAAAAGACAATGGAGGCGAAGTTAAATTCGATTCAACTTCAACAACTGTTCCAGCAGAGGTACAGAAAGCGGTATTTGCCTTGGATGCAGGTCAAGTCGGAGCGTCGGTGATTTCTTCGGTAGATATGAAGACGTATACAACGAGTTATTACGTTGTAAAATTGGATGCTAAATCAGAAAAATCTGCTAAATGGGAAGATTATAAAGATAAGCTGAAAGAAATTATTTTGGCACAAAAGCAAAGAGATTCATCATTTGTTGCTACTGTGCTGAAAGAAGCACTCCAAAAAGCAAACGTTAAGGTTAAAGACAGTGCTTTCCAAAATCTTCTTTCACAGTATGTGACAACAGAAGAAAGCAGTTCTTCCTCAACGAAGAGCAGCTCTTCGTCGACTGAAAGTTCTTCTTCTACAACAGAATCTTCTAGTTCATCAGGTCAGTAATTGACGATTTACTTATTAAGAATTGGTACTTGACACCTTAGTTCAGAAAATTGGCGGTTGTTGCGAGCCATCTAAGCCAAGTATTTTGCTACTTAATATTACAATTGAATAGTAGAGCCTGTATTCACAGTTTGTGGCTTATATATAAAAGTTTTTTGCTTGTGGATACAGTTTCTTAAATGAGAATGACAAGTCATTGAATGAAGGTGGTACCGCGGTTTTTCGCCCTTCGTTTGATTTCTTGTTATTTTTTTGGGGGAGGTTATCATGAAGCAATTTCAAGTGAAACAGCGCTTTACCTTTGGTGGTGAAAAATTTGATATTCGTGATAGTTTTGGGAATCTTGCTTATCAAGTGGAGGGATCTTTTCTCGAAATTCCAAAACGATTTATCGTAACCAATTCCAGAGGTGGGGAAGTTTGTCAGATTACTAAGAAGTTTTTGACCTTCCTGCCCCAGTTTACCATTGATATGGTAGAGGGACATTCTTTCTACTTGCAAAAGGAATTTACTTTTTTCAAGGATCGCTATACTGTGGAAAATCTAGGTTTAATCCTAGACGGAAATATCTGGGATTTGGATTTTCGCTTGAAAAGGCCAGATGGTATGCTCGTAGCTGAAATCTCCAAAGAACTCTTTCATTTAACTTCTCATTACTCCGTTACTGTATTGGAGGACTCCTGTGCAGATTTGGTCATTTCCTTAGTGGTCGCAATTGACTACATCGAAATGATGGAAGATGCATCGACTTAATCGTGAAATAATCATTCAGTTTAACTGGTCCGTTAAATTGAACCCGCCTAACTATCACTTATGAAAGGAAAGGGTATCGAGTTTATTCTGAAATGAACTCGGGCTACGGACTTTCCCCTCAATTATTACTATATGAAAGGAAATGTTTAATTTAACTGTTTCGTTAAATTGAACCCGCTCGGAAGGCTCGGAAAAAAGATAAACTGCCTAGGAAATCAAGATTTCCTGTCAGTTTCCTATTTTTCAGTCGCCTTCTAATCGGGCTTGGTATCTTAGTTTATGAAAAATTTATCTTCTGCTCAAATTCGTCAAATGTGGTTGGATTTCTGGAAATCAAAGGGTCACTCTGTTGAGCCTTCAGCAAATCTTGTCCCTGTAAACGATCCCACTCTTTTGTGGATCAACTCTGGTGTGGCAACCCTCAAGAAATACTTTGATGGCTCTGTCATTCCAGATAACCCACGGATTACAAATGCCCAAAAATCAATCCGTACCAACGACATCGAGAACGTTGGTAAGACAGCCCGCCACCACACCATGTTTGAAATGCTTGGTAACTTCTCTATTGGTGATTATTTCCGTGATGAAGCGATTGAATGGGGCTTTGAGCTCTTGACAAGCCCAGAATGGTTTGCTTTTCCAAAAGACAAGCTCTACATGACTTACTATCCTGATGATATGGATTCATACAATCGTTGGATTGCCCTTGGTGTTGAGCCAAGCCACTTGATTCCGCTTGAAGATAACTTCTGGGAAATCGGTGCAGGTCCTTCTGGTCCAGATACGGAGATTTTCTTTGACCGTGGTACTGACTTTGACCCTGAAAACATTGGTATCCGTCTCTTGGAAGAAGATATTGAAAATGACCGTTACATTGAGATTTGGAATATCGTATTGTCCCAGTTCAACGCAGACCCAGCTGTTCCTCGCTCTGAGTACAAGGAATTGCCAAACAAAAACATCGATACGGGCGCAGGTTTGGAGCGTTTAGCAGCTATTTTCCAAGGGGCTAAGACCAACTTTGAAACGGATCTCTTCTTGCCAATCATTCGTGAAGTAGAAAAGATTTCTGGTAAGACCTATGACCAAGATGGCGACAACATGAGCTTCAAGGTTATTGCAGACCACATCCGTGCCCTTTCTTTTGCTATTGGTGACGGTGCCCTTCCTGGAAATGAAGGTCGTGGTTATGTCCTTCGTCGTCTCCTTCGTCGTGCTTCTATGCATGGTCAACGTTTGGGCATTACAGAGCCATTCTTGTACAAATTGGTGGAGACAGTTGGTAATATCATGGAAAGTTACTATCCAGAAGTACTTGAAAAACGTGCCTTCATTGAGAAGATTGTTAAGAGTGAAGAAGAGTCATTTGCTCGTACTATCCATACAGGTTCACAATTTGCTGAGCAATTGATGGATAAATTGGCAGCAGAAGGTAAGTCTGAGATTGATGGTCGTGACATTTTCAAACTCTATGATACCTATGGTTTCCAAGTAGAATTGACAGAAGAATTGGCTGAGCACCGTGGTATGACCCTTGACATTGCTGGTTTTGAAGCGGCTATGAAAGAGCAACAAGACCGTGCCCGTGCTTCAGTTGTCAAAGGTGGTTCAATGGGGATGCAAAATGAAACCCTGGCTGCTATCACAGAAGAGTCGACCTTTGTTTATGGCCAAACAGCTCTTGAAGCAAGCTTATCTGTCATTGTGGCTGATAATGCGCGTACAGAAGCAGTCTCAGAAGGTCAAGCCCTCCTTGTCTTTGACCAAACACCATTCTATGCAGAAATGGGTGGTCAGGTTGCAGACCATGGTTTTGTGAAAAATGCTACTGGAGACATTGTTGCGACTGTCATCGATGTGCAGAAAGCACCAAATGGTCAGCCATTACACACAGTTGAGCTGTCCGCAAGCATTTCAGTTGGTCAAACCTACACACTTGAAATCGAAACAAAACGCCGTAAGGGTGTTGAGAAGAACCACACAGCAACTCACTTGCTCCATGCAGCTCTTCACAATATTATCGGCGAGCATGCAACACAGGCTGGTTCCTTGAACGAGCAAGACTTCCTCCGCTTTGACTTTACGCACTTTGAGGCAGTTACTGCGGAAGAACTTCGTCGTATTGAAGAAGAAGTCAATGAGCAAATTTGGAATGCCATTCCAGTTGTAACGGTTGAAACCGATATTGACACAGCTAAGGAAATGGGTGCTATGGCCCTCTTCGGTGAAAAATACGGTAAAGAAGTCCGTGTGGTGACAATTGGTGACTATTCTGTCGAACTCTGTGGTGGTACCCACGTTGGCAACACCGCTGAAATCGGTATCTTCAAGATTTTGAAAGAAGAAGGTATCGGTTCAGGTACTCGCCGTATCATTGCGGTAACAGGTCGTGAAGCCTTCCTTGCCTATCGTGACCAAGAAGATGCCCTCAAAGAAGTAGCGGCAACCATCAAGTCACCACAAATCAAGGAAGTGCCAAACAAGGTTGAAAGTCTTGCACAACAAGTTCGTGACCTACAAAAAGAAAATGCAGCTCTGAAAGAAAAAGCAGCGGCAGCCGCTGCTGGTGATGTCTTCAAAAATGTCAAAGATGCTAACGGCATTCGCTACATTGCCAGCCAAGTCCAAGTTTCAGATGCAGGTGCCCTCCGTACCTTCGCTGACAACTGGAAGCAGAAAGACTACTCAGATGTCTTGGTGCTGGTTGCGGCCATCGGCGACAAGGTCAATGTCCTTGTGGCAAGCAAGTCAAGCGATGTTCATGCAGGTAACCTCATCAAAGTCCTTGCGCCAATCGTAGCAGGTCGTGGTGGTGGTAAGCCAGATATGGCCATGGCAGGTGGTAGCGATGCCTCTGCAATCCAAACCCTCTTGAACAGCGTAGCTGATAATCTATAATCGCTCAATAAACTCTTTTATCCATTGGGTAGAAGAGTTTTTTGCATGTTATTCTAGTCATTTTGACGAACTTCATAAACTTTTTGACAAAAATTATTATTTTTTTGACAATGATAGTTGTCAAAAAGAAAAGTAAGTGTTACAATGATATTGAGATAAAGATGAAAACGAATCCATCTGGTAAATAAACAGAAAGTAGGAACTATATATGAAAAAGATAAACAATAGTGACATGGCAGGTTTTGTACAACTTATCGCGATCATCTATCTAGTTTTTGTCCTACTAGCTGACATTATGAAGTGGCAGCAGTTGGATCAGACTCATGTGACTCTTGCAATTTGTGCCATCGCAGTGACAACTGGAAGCTTGAAGAAACTAGGTGGCAGAAAAGAGTCAAAGGTAAAGTAGTAAAATTAGTCGAGTAGTAGGTGGTGGAAAATTATGAAAACCAGTAGCAATAAAAAAGGAATTTTGATTACAGGAACAAGTGTTGTGCGAGGTTTGGAAGTTATAATTGCTCTATTTTTGATATATGCTTTCGTTCAAATTCTTGGATTTGGTCAGCCTATAGATATGGTGCCACTCTTGATGATGGTGAGTTCCCTATTCATTTTGAAAACCACTCTCGGCAGAGAAAAGGAAAAGAAGAATGAACAAGACAGTTAAAAACGGAGTGAAAGTAGTCCTACTATTTTTCGTACTCTTCTTGATAAATATTTTGGTGTTTAAAGTTTTATCTTTGTTAGGTTTTGAGATGAGTTTGACTGAGAGAAGTTATCTATTTCCTCCATTGCTGGCGACATTGGTGACAGCTCTGCTATTTTACAAAATGAAATCTAAAGAGAAGAGAAATGGAAGCTAAAAAGAAATTATATGAAGTTAATATCATGGAAAATAAGAAATTTGTGTGGGGATTGAATATTCTTGCTGTGGTACTCATCTTTCCATTTGCCTTCGTATTTGGAATGATAGTCAGTTGGTTGATAGCTAACGGTTCGCAATACTCGGAGCTATCCGTGTCGGAGGTATGGTTGCTTATCCCACTCTATATTCTGTTAATAGTTGTGCATGAGGCTATCCACGGCATCTTCTTCAAGGTTTTTTGTCCTGAAAATCCTGTCAAATACGGGTTTAAATGGAAATCGGGCATGGCCTATGCTACCAGTCCAGGTTCCCTCTACAATCGGATGCAAATGCTGGTGATTTCCCTAGCACCCTTTGTTGTGATTAGTTTGGTCTTGACTATGGTAGCAGGTTTTGGGATGATGAATATTACTCTTTACTTCATGCTGGCAACCATGCACGCTGCCTCTTGTGCAGGTGATTTCTACTATACCTATCTCTTATTGGTCAAGTTTGCCAAGGGAAATATAGCTGTCGAAGACACAGAAACAGGCTTGATTATCTACCAAGCCTAGAAAGGAAAATTTATGGAATATGTCTTAAAAAATCGGCTCAAGGAATTGCGAGCCAGAGATGGTCTCAATCAGACAGAGCTAGCAAAGTTGGCAGAAGTATCACGGCAGACTATTAGCTTGATTGAACGAGGAGAATACACACCCTCGGTGGTCATTGCTATGCGGATTGCACAAATTTTTAATGAAAATGTGGAGAATGTCTTTCAATTAGTGGAGGTAGAAGAATGAAACAGGGGAAACAAATTTCGACGAAACAAAGATGGATGAGATATTCAGCGTATATGCTGATTTCAGCAATTTTGGGTGGCTTTATCGGTTTCTTTGGAATATTAATCTTTAAATTCAGCCTACCTTCTTATCTCAATTTAGATAATTTTCTAATTTGTTTGAGGATTATTACATTTTTAATTTTAGCTGGAACCGTATATTTTGGTGTTAAAGCTAATCAAAATTATAAACTTTATCATTCCATTTCAGATGAGGATGAGGAACATGTTGATGAACTATATAAGAAAATGTATCGTAACCTAGAGTACGCGACCATTTCATTCAATGTTGCTGTATCATTGACATTGTTAAATTTGGTTCTAGGATTTGGTGTTACCTTCTTCGAAGACGGGGCGATCATGTACGGGTCAATTTTTGATGTAGTTTTCTATGTCATTCTTCTCATTTCTCAGATTTTTATCATGAAATTAACTCAGAAAATTCGTGACTATAAGTTATCCGCTTTTGCTACGGTAAAAGAAATGAAGGATTTTGCTGAGGCGATGGACGAAGGTGAGAAACAAGCAAACTACGAAATGAGTTTCCAAATCGTCTTCACTTTGAATCAAATCGTGTTACCAGGTTTGTATCTATTCCTATTTGTACTTAGCATGCTATTGCAGGAACGACAAATTACGGCATTTCTAGTTGTGGCGTTTTTGCACATTTATATCAATGTGATGCAGGTTCGCATGATCCGTCGGTATTTTAAATAAGGAAAGGTTTTGGTAGTGATTATGAAAGAGAATAAAAAGTTTATATCGGTTCTAAAAATTGTTTACTTCGTGGGGTTAATCGGTCTCGGTCTGTACGCAGTTGGCTATATTTTCGGAGAATGGCTGGCTACTGGGCAGATTGATTTGTCTAATCTGAATATCCTCTTGCCGATGGTTTTGGGCTTGCCAGCTCTGCTATTGTTCAAAAAAGAAAGTGATAAGAATTGATTTAGTGTATGTGAAGGAGATTGCTATGAATAGACTTGGAAATGTCAAAGATTGGAATGTGGTTAAAAATTGGAAGTTTCTCTTAGTGGGACTGGCAGTCGTTGCACTGAATGTATTGACCCAGTTGGCCATGTTTGCCCTACCAAATTTTGACGGTAATAATCTACTGATTGCTGCAGTTCTTTTATTGTTAGCCGTGGTGCTTGGTCTTATCTTGACTGGTAAATTAGGTCTATGGAAAGGTGAGCAGAAATGGGGGATGGTTGCGAATGTTGGGTTTGTAGTCCTCGCTTTTATCGTTATGTTTGGTCTGAAAATAATTGGTGGGCAATTGATTATGTTGGAAGAGGGATATGGTCAAACGACTGCCAATCAGGAAATCATCAACAATTCAGGCTTACCAACCTTAGTTTTGTTTCTCTTTGCAGTTTTCTTTGCTCCAGTTTTGGAGGAACTGCTTTTCAGAGGGATTCTTATGGGGAGAGTATTTGGTAAGGATTCGATTGTGGGATTATTGCTATCAAGTTTTTTGTTTGGACTTATTCACAATCCGACCAATATCGGATCTTGGGTTGTCTACGGAGGTATGGGCCTGGTCCTGGGACTCGCCTATCGTATTTCTGGCAAATATACCAATGCACTTATTCTACACAGTCTGAATAATCTTCTTGGATTTTTGTTGATGCTACTGATGCAGAGTCTGGGCTTGATATAGGAGGATACGATGAAACTATTTTTATGGATTCTAGTAGGATTTCTATTTTTCAATTCTCTATCAGATAGGAAAAAAGTGAAGCAGTTGCAAGCTAGGGTAAAAAAGTTGCAGAAAACTACAAAAGGAGAAAATCAGATGTCCGTTTTATTGAAAGAATTGATCGGAAGTAAAGCCAAAATCCGCTTTGATGAGGAATTTTCTATTGCTTATGAATACACTATTTTGGCAGTTGATGAGGAATGGGTTAAAATTTCTCGTGAATTAGCGAATGGGGAGATTGAAACCAAGTTGGTACGGGTCGATAATATTATTGACTTGAGCTTTTAGGGAGGGATTATGTTAAAATTTATCAAACACGTCGCATTACTATTTCTATACTTTGTTGCCTATCAAATTGCTTCAGGTTTTCTGATGGTAGGACCAACTTTACAAAGCATACCAGACATACCTGCCCAGTTGATTGACAGTACAATTTGGATTTGTGCGATAATTGGTCTTGTTCTCTCCATTGCGCTCATTATTCTGTTATGGAAGTATATCTATCCACGTCATTCTGTTGACTATCGTGTGACAGCTTCATGGTTCCATAAGATTCAATGGCCGATATTGCTCTATATTGCATTTTTTATCATCCAATTTATAGTACCAGTCCCAGAAAGTGAAAATCAAAAGCTTGTGATCGAATTCGTATCAGCTTATCCCTTGATTGCATTTAGCTCAGTAGTGATCTTTGCTCCAATTTTAGAAGAATTGATTTTCCGTGGATTTTTTGCGACCTATTTCTTCCCTAAAATGGCAGATATGAAGGCTGTTGGAATCTATCTATTTGTAACGGGGGCTTTATTTAGTCTGGTCCATATGCCAGCAACTCTTCCCCAATTTTTGATTTATTTCACGATGGGACTCAATCTTGGTTGGCTCTATTTAATTAGACGAGATATTCGTTATCCGATTGCGCTACATATGTTAAATAATGGAATTTCCTATTTGATGATTCTATTTTTGGTATAGACAATATGTAAAGACCCCCAGTTGAGAATTCGTGGATTTACCTGTACACTAGAATAAAAAACAATCAACTTCTAACAGGAATTACCACACTCAATTGGAGGTCTTATATGTTTCATTTTACCACACTTTTCATCGGAATGGATGTTCACAAAGAAAGTTTTTCACTCTGCTATTATGATATGATGGCGAATCAATTCAAACATAGCACTAAAGTTGGTCCAAATGTTAGCTATATTGTGAACTATGTGAATGAGCTTCGTCGTTTATATGGTCAAGATGTAGAAGTGTTATGTGGCTACGAAGCCGGATGTCTTGGATTTACCCTATATCACCAGCTACAAGCTCACGGGATTCCCTGTATCGTGATGGCGCCTACAACGGTGATGAAGGAAGGATCTAAGCGTGTTAAGACTGATAAAAAAGATGCAGCTCAGCTCACAAAAGCTCTGGCCTTTCATAGCTATCGGCCTGTTCATATTTCTACTGTTGAGGATGAACAAGTCAAAGAATATATCTGCATGAGAACAGACCACAAAGTGGCTCTGAAGAAAATCAAACAACAAATTCTTGCCTTCTGTCTCCGACATGATTTTCGCTATACCGAGGGAAGCAGTAATTGGACACAGAAACATGTCCGCTGGCTCTGTCCCCTAAATATTGATGGACTTTACGCAGAGATTTTGACAGAATATCTATTGACCTATGAGAAATTAGTAGATCAAATAGAACGGTATGATGCGCGAATTGAGCAACTGGGTCAAAGCGACAGTTATCAAGAGAAGGTCTCTCAGCTTTTTTGCTTTATTGGCATTAAAACACTAACCGCTCTTTCCATTGTGACGGAAATCGGTGGTTTTAACCGCTTTGCGACAGCTCAACATTTTGCTTCTTATCTTGGGCTAACTCCTAGCGAAAATTCTAGCGGCGACAGGGAGAGAAGAGGTGCTATCACCAAAACTGGGAATAGCCATGTGAGACGACTTCTGATAGAAGCTGCACAATCATTGGCTAAGGGGACGATTGGGTATAAATCCAAAGAATTGAAAAGGAGACAAAGTGGAAACCGAGTGGAGGTGATTGCTTATGCGGATAAGGCTAATGAACGCTTAAGAAGACGTTATCGCACACTTGTTCTAGGAAAAAATAAGAAACAAAATGTTGCTAAAACAGCTATTGCACGGGAATTATCTGGTTTTATTTGGGGGATGATGACAGGAAGAATAGCTTGAAGTTAGCACTTGTTTTCATGTACACTTTTGACAATTAAGTTTTATCATCGCAGAGCGATGAGGAATCCCTATTTCTATCCCAAATCACTGGGTGAATTTGGACAGAAATAAGGATTGAAATAATGTTTGAATGGAGAGTATCTTGAAGGAGTTTAGGACTTCAAGGTTTGAGTCATCTACGAAACAACTAAGTGACACAATTGTGATCCACGCTTATAGAGAGTAGGACTCGCGGCAGAACCATTGACCTGTGGGTAACCAATCCACGAATATTAGAGTGGCCAATGCCCGAAGCTAAAAACTAGGCTCTTTCTAGATACTTTTCATTTTTTATCAGTTCGATTGTTTTTACTTGACAAAGGGCTTTACATATCAGTCTTTTAGTTTGCTTTTAGTACTCGCTTCAAAGGTTCGGGGAACCTTTGAAGGCTGGAGATAGGGCGAAGCAAGTTCTCCTCAATAGCTACAGGTTGCTAGAACAGCCTAAAAGCTGTTCTAGGTTGGAAATAAGGAAACGACGTTTCCTCGCTCGTCGAAGTAATCAAAGATAAACTGATATGACTATATAAAATGAATTACAGAATATATGATTGAGATAGATGGTACCTTGTTGCACGTTGCAATAGGGTATTTTTTATTTAGAGTAGTAAACACAGGGTAAAAATGTTAATGTTTGAGTTCCTATTAACATCTCGGCGGAGTAGTTGAGTTTTCGAATATTCTGGAGATTGTTTGAGGTGGGAAATTGGTAGTGAGGGAGTCAGTCGTATCACTTCCCGCTCCCATTTTGTATGGTTTACTTTCGTGAATGTAGTATAGCCAATTTTGGATAATATATGAATAATGATATGTAAAATGTTTACTAATGATTGATAAAATCGAAGAAGAAAATCATACTTGTGTTAAGTATATTTTATTGCTTGGGGAATGAAGATACTCGAATTTTATAAGATTATATCAAGATTCGTTTTGAAAGTATTTAAAATAAATGATAAAAACCGTTGACAAAACCGGTTTACTATATTACAATACAATTTGTAAACGCTTTACAAATTAAAATACAAGGGAGTTACGAATATGAATCAGCAATTTTCATTGGATCAATTTTCTCTAAAGGGAAAAATTGCTTTGGTAACAGGGGCGTCGTATGGGATTGGCTTTGCGATTGCATCGGCCTATGCAAAAGCAGGGGCGACAATTGTTTTTAATGATATTAATCAAGAGTTGGTTGATAGAGGAATGGCAGCCTATAAGGCAGCTGGTATTAATGCGCATGGCTATGTTTGCGATGTGACTGATGAAGATGGAATACAGGCTATGGTTGCTCAAATTGAATCAGAAGTTGGAATTATTGATATTCTAGTGAATAATGCTGGTATTATTCGTAGGGTTCCAATGATTGAAATGACAGCGGCTCAATTTCGCCAAGTTATTGATATTGACCTAAATGCTCCGTTTATTGTTTCTAAAGCGGTTATTCCATCTATGATTAAAAAGGGGCATGGGAAGATTATCAATATTTGTTCCATGATGAGTGAGTTAGGACGAGAAACAGTGTCTGCTTATGCAGCGGCTAAGGGTGGGCTTAAGATGTTGACGAAGAATATTGCTTCGGAATACGGTGAAGCAAATATACAATGTAACGGCATTGGTCCTGGGTATATTGCAACTCCACAAACAGCTCCGTTACGTGAACTCCAGAAGGATGGTTCTCGTCATCCATTTGATCAATTTATTATCGCGAAGACCCCTGCAGCTCGTTGGGGTGAAGCTGAGGATTTGATGGGTCCAGCAGTCTTTTTAGCAAGTGATGCTAGTAATTTTGTGAATGGGCACATTCTTTATGTTGATGGAGGAATTCTCGCTTACATTGGTAAACAGCCGGAAGCGTAATAAACGAATTAACAAATTTAACAAATTTTGATATAAGAAGGGAAAAAACGATGAAAATTGCACTTATTAATGAAAATAGTCAGGCTGCTAAAAATAGTCTTATTTTTGAAACATTGAAGTCAGTAACAGATGCTAAAGGGTATCATGTTTTTAACTATGGAATGTATGGTAAAGAGGGAGAAAGTCAGTTGACTTATGTACAAAATGGTCTGTTGGCTTCAATCCTTCTAGTTAGTAAGGCAGCGGATTTTGTTATTACAGGTTGTGGCACGGGGGTAGGTGCCATGTTGGCGGCTAATAGTTTTCCAGGGGTAGTTTGTGGCTTCGCGGTAGATCCGACGGATGCATACCTCTTTTCACAGATAAATGGAGGAAATGCTTTGTCTCTGCCATTTGCAAAGGGATTCGGTTGGGGAGCTGAATTAAATCTCAAATTACTTTTTGAGCGACTGTTTGCAGAGGAAATGGGGGGCGGATATCCCCGTGAACGCGTTATTCCAGAACAACGAAATGCTCGTATTTTGAATGAAATGAAAGCAGTCACCTATAAAGACTTACTGACAGTACTTCAGGAAATTGATCAAGATTTTTTGAAAGAAACTATTTCAGGTGAACATTTCCAAGAATATTTCTTTGCCAACTGTCAGGACGAGTCAATTGCAACATATTTAAAAACAGTATTAGAAAGTTAAAGAGTGGGGGGCGGTTATGAAGAAGGTATTACTGATTGGTGAACCTTTAATTCGCATTACACCAACAAATTATCAAGAATTGACAGATGGTGTAGAAAGTCGTGTGTTTTTTGGAGGTTCAGAAATCAATGTCGCTTGTAATCTTCAAGGATTTGGATGTGAAACCAAGCTTTTGACCGCACTACCACAAGGCTCTCTAGGTGATAGATTTTTAGATTTCTTAGATGGGAAAGGGATTGATACTTCCAGTGTTCAACGTAAGGGGGAACGTGTGGGGGTATACTACATGGAAGCAGGATTTGGTTGCCGTTCTAGTCAAGTCTACTATGATCGTGGCCAGTCTAGTTTGGAAGCTATTCAAGTCGATCATTTTGATATGGAACAATTATTTTTAGAGGTTGGGTTGGTTCACTTTAGTGGTATCACCGTGGCTATTGGTTCAGCTGTTAGGGCATGGCTTGTTCAAGTATTAAAAGAAGCAAAGCGTCGTAAAATTCCGATTTCGATGGATCTTAATTGGCGTTCTAAGATGATTGGATTAAGAGATGCAAAAAAAGTGTTCTCGCAATTTGCGACCTATGCAGACTATTGTTTTGGTCTGGAACCTATTATGGCTAATGAAAAAGATTGGGAATTATTTGAAAGAGATACGGCTACTGTCCATACAATAAGAGAACGGATGCAAACTTTAAAGGAAGCCTATAAGTTCCAAGCAATTTTCCATACGATTAGGCAGACAGATGAACTAGGCAGAAATTTGTATAAGGCTTACGGATTGGCTGATGAATTTTGTTGCTCTCAAGAATTGAAAACTCAGGTGTTACAACGTGTTGGCAGTGGTGATGCGTTTGTTGCTGGGGCATTATATAAATTGTTAGAGGGGACGTCGTTAAAGGCTATTTTAGATTTTGCAGTTGCTAGTGGAACTTATAAATGTAGCATAGAAGGGGATCACATGCGGCAATCTCTTAGAAAAGTTGAGTCTTTATTAGAGGGGAAAAATGACATTATACGATAAAGGAGAAAAAATGAGTCCATCACAAATTATTTCAAAATTGAAGGAGCAAGGGCTTGTTGTAGTCGTTAGAGGAGATGACAAAGAAGTCGGATTTAAGACGGCACAGGCCTGTATTGCAGGAGGAATTACAGCTATAGAGGTTGCTTATACAAATCCTGACGCGAATATGATTATTACAGAACTTAGTCGATGCCATAAAGATGATGTTTCTGTTTTAATTGGGGCTGGAACGGTTCTAGATTCAGTAACGGCACGGCAAGCCATTATGGCAGGAGCAAGTTATATTGTTTCACCATCTTTTAATATAGAAGTTGCAAAAATCTGTCATCTTTATGCAGTGCCATATCTTCCGGGCTGTATGACTTTAACGGAGATTACAAATGCTTTGGAAGCAGGCTGTGAAATGGTTAAACTGTTTCCTGGTAGTGTTTTGGGGGCAAACTACATTACTGCAATCAAAGGACCATTACCGCATGTTTCAATCATGGTAACCGGTGGAGTAAAGCTTAATAATGTTTCAGAATGGTTTAACGCTGGTGCAACTGTTCTTGGTATCGGTGGGGAATTTAATCAATTAGCTACTAAAGGAGAGTTCGGTACAATTCAAGAATTAGCGTCCTCTTATACAAGTGTTAGAGATAAGATGAAGTAGTTTATTTCAAAATAAGGACTGTATTTTTAACGTTTTCACTTTCTCCTGCCTCCAACGGGGTTGAATGTGGGAGAAAGTGAGATGTTACAGGGGAAATTTTGAACGGAAACATGGAGATATTTGGTACTCCTGTTTATGAAAAGAGGGAGCTGGAGAATATTTTTTAAATAAAAGTCCAACGAAATATAAAACGCTTACATTTTTTTATAAAATCTATTGACAAGTGGTTGTCAATAGTCTACAATACAAAGTGTAGGTAAACCGGTAAAGTTAAAAGGAGAGAATTATGATTAAAGTGATTGTCGTTGCTCATGGACAGTTTGCTAGTGGGATTCTTACTTCACTAAAGTTAATTGCAGGAGAGGTGGAGAATATTGAGGCAATTGATTTTAGTGAAGGAATGTCGGCGCAAGAACTAAAAGCACGCATCAAATCAGCTATATTAGGCGAAAGAGAAGTTTTGATTTTAACTGATTTACTAGGAGGTACGCCTTTTAAAGTTAGTGTAGAATTAGCAACAGAACAGAAAGAGCAGAATGTTGTCGTTCTTTCAGGTTTAAATCTTGCGATGATTTTGGAAGCGAATTTTTCACGGTTAACAGATGATTTAGAACAATTGGTTGGTAAATTGATTACCACCTCTAAAGATGGAATCGTTGATTCGGTCAGTCTGTTAGCAGAGGATAACCATGATGAAGAGTTATTTGAAGATGGTATATGAGGGAGAAATGCATGATTAAGGATGTTTTGATTGAGTCAATTGCTAAAAAAAGAGAGTTTAGAAATTCCACTCTATTGAGTAAGAAAGAAGTTGTGGCTGCAATAGAATTGGCGATTCAACAACTTGTTATCAATTGTGAATATTTTGGTGAATCGTTCCCGACTCCGGCCACATTTGATAACCATTATCCAAAGATGGATAATACAGAGTGGACAAATGGTTTTTGGACGGGCGCGCTTTGGTTAGGACATGAGTATTCTTTGAACAATGAAATGAAAGCGTTAGCAAAAAAGAATACGACATCTTTCTTGGAACGTGTCAAACAAAGAATTGAATTAGATCATCATGATTTGGGATTTCTGTATTCACCATCAACGGTAGCTGATTATAAATTGACAGGTAGTAAAGAGGCTTTAGAGGCTTCGCTCTTGGCTGCTGATAAATTAATGGAGCGCTATCAAGAAAAGGGAGGTTTTATTCAGGCCTGGGGGCAACTTGGTAAAGCAGAAGATTATCGGTTGATTATTGATTGTTTGCTGAATTTACAATTACTTTTCTTTGCTTATGAGGAGACAGGTGAGCAGAAATATTATGATGTAGCTCTTAGTCATTTCTACGCTTCTGTTAATACAGTTATTCGAGATGATGCTTCAACATTTCATACCTATTACTTTGACCCTGAAACAGGAAAACCGCTCAAAGGGGTTACCCGACAAGGATTTAGTGATGACTCTTCCTGGGCGCGTGGTCAATCTTGGGGTATTTACGGTATTCCGTTAGCTTACCGTAAAATTAAAGATCCCGCATGTTTAAATTTGTTTAAAGGAGTAACCAACTACTTTCTTAATCGTTTGCCAGAGGATAACGTTTCCTATTGGGATTTAATTTTTAATGATGGTAGTGGGCACGCTCGTGATTCTTCTGCGACAGCAATAGCGGTTTGTGGTATTCACGAGATGCTTAAATATTTGCCAGAAGTTGATGAGGACAAGGAAACTTATAAATATGCTATGCACACGATGCTACGGTCCTTGATTGATAACTATGCTAATCGTGAGTTAGCTCCAGGTCGTCCATTGCTTTTACATGGGGTCTACTCTTGGCATTCAGGAAAAGGTGTCAATGAAGGAAATACTTGGGGCGATTATTATTACTTAGAAGCTTTGCTTCGTTTTTATAAAGATTGGGAATTATATTGGTAGGAGGTTAAAATGGCAACACCAAATATTGTAATGGCTCGTATTGATGAGCGACTAATTCATGGACAGGGACAACTATGGGTTAAATCCTTAGGTTGTAATACTGTCATCGTGGCAAATGATAAGGTTAGTGAAGATAAGATTCAGCAGACATTAATGAAAACGGTTATTCCAGATTCAGTAGCTATGCGTTTCTTCTCTTTGCAGAAAGTGATTGATGTGATTCATAAGGCTAATCCTGCTCAAACTATTTTCTTAGTTATTAAAGATTTGCAAGATGCACTAGCTTTGGTTAAAGGGGGAGTACCAATCACAGAATTAAATATTGGAAATATTCATAATGCGCCTGGAAAAATGCAAGTAACACGGTCTATCTTTTTTGGTTCAGAAGATAAGGCTATAGTGAGAGAGTTGAACGATGTTTATAAGATTCGCTTCAACACAAAGACAACGCCTTCTGGTAATGATGGGGCAGTTGAAGTTAATATATTGGATTATATTTAAAAAATAAGGAGAATTATCATGACGATCAGTCTAATTCAAGCAGCTCTTATTGGTCTGTGGACAGCTTTCTGTTTTAGCGGTCTATTATTGGGGCTTTACACAAACCGATGTATCGTGCTTTCTTTTGGGGTCGGAATCATTTTAGGAGATCTACCAACGGCTTTAGCTATGGGTGCTATCAGTGAGCTGGCATACATGGGATTTGGTGTTGGTGCTGGGGGGACCGTTCCTCCAAATCCAATCGGACCTGGTATTTTTGGTACTTTGATGGCTATTACAAGTGCTGGAAAAGTAACACCAGAAGCAGCTTTAGCACTTTCAACACCTATTGCGGTAGGTATTCAATTCTTACAAACTTCAGCATATACTTTACATGCGGGTGCTCCAGAATCAGCTATCAAACATCTTCGTGCAGGAAACCTTTCTAAATTTAAACGTGTTGCAAATGGTACAGTGATTACTTTCGCCTTTTTAGGATTTGCTCTTGGTTTCTTGGGTGCCTATTCAATGGATACTCTTTTGAAATTGGTTGAAATGATTCCACCAGTATTATTAACCGGATTGAGTGTAGCAGGTAAGATGCTTCCAGCTATCGGTTTTGCAATGATTTTGTCTGTAATGGCTAAGAAAGAATTGATCCCGTTTGTATTGCTTGGCTATGTTTGTGCAGCTTATCTACAACTGCCTGTAATTGGTATCGCAATTGTCGGTAGTATCTTTGCACTTAAAGAATTCTTTAATAAACCAGAACAAGTGGCAGTGAAACAGGAGGAAGCACACGATGACTGGATCTAAACTAACTAAAAAAGATTATCTCAACACTTCTTTACGGGCCTTCTTCTTGCAGAATGGTTTCAATTACAGTAATTATCAAGGGATTGGCTATGCAAATGTCATGTATCCAGCTTTTAAGAAGCATTTTGGTGACGACAAAGAAGGATTAACTAAAGCTTTAGAAGAAAACTGTGAGTTTTACAATACCAATCCACATTTTCTTCCATTCATTACTAGTCTTCATTTGGTCATGTTAGAAAATGATCTCCCAGAAGAAGAGACTCGTGGGATTAAGATGGCTCTGATGGGGCCGTTGGCAGGAATTGGTGACTCACTTTCACAATTTGTATTAGCCCCACTTTTATCTACGATTGCTGCCTCTCTAGCAGGTCAAGGACTGGTTATGGGACCGATTCTTTTCTTCCTTGGAATGAACATTATCTTGACCTCTATCAAGTTGTTGACTGGTTTGTATGGCTATAAATTTGGTACCAGCGTGATTGATAAGTTGAGTGACCAAATGGCAACAATTTCTAAGGTAGCCAATATCATCGGTGTGACAGTTATCTCTGGTTTAGCAGTAACCTTTGTAAAAATTTCGGTGCCAATTACCTTTGCGGCGGGTGAATTGACAGAAGGAGCAGATCAGAAAATTGTGACCATCCAGGGAATGCTCGATAAGATTGCCCCTGCATTGCTTCCAGCCTTGTTTACGATTTTGGTTTACTATCTCATCAAGAACAAGAAATGGACAACCTACAAACTAGTTATCCTGACAGTTATCATCGGTATTTTGGGTAGCTGGCTGGGCATCCTTGCATAAGCGCCTATGGAACAACAAACTCTCTACTATGTACTAATTATTTTAGTAGCTCTATCGACCATACTTCCTGTACTCACTTCTTATGTCAATCGTAAGCGACAACAAAAAGCACTTGAGGAGCAACTGGAAAAACGCCAACGCTACTTATCAACCTTACAGGCTGGAGATGAGGTTATCCTCTTCTCTGGGCTGCATGGGAAAATCATCAAACTAACAGACAGCTTGGTAGAATTGCAGATTGCAGAAGGTGTTCTTGTTTACGTTGAAAAAGAGTCGATTATGGGAAAAGCCAAAGAACTACTTTTTACGAAGTAGTTCTTCTTTCTTGCCTCCGCAAGGAAGCGGTTGCAGGATTAAAATTATACCCCTGGGACATTGTTTTGCCCCGCATAAAAAGGAAAGGAAACACCAATGGGATTTTTTATCAGTCAAAGCAAGCAGCATTACGGCATCCGGAAATATAAGGTGGGTGTCTGCTCCGCCCTTATCGCGCTGTCTATCTTGGGAACAAGGGTTGCAGCCAATCAACTGCCAAGTACAGAAACAGCTAGTCCACAAAGCAGTCAGTTAGTGGAAACAACTCCAGAAACGACAGAAGCAGTTAATCTTACGACAGAAGCAGTAATGACAAGCGAGGTCAGCTCTGAGGTTAGTCCTGTTACATCAACAGAAACCCAGCCTTCAAGCACCGCTGCAGAAACTCTTGCTAGTCCGCAAGCTGTTCAGGCGACAAAAGAAGAAGAGAAGAACCTAGTAGCCAACGGGGAGTTCGCCAGTACAACAGCAGCATCAGGAAATTGGGCAGATCCGGCAGCTACAAACTGGGAAACATGGATTCCTGCAAATGTGAAGAAAGAAAACGGACAGGTTCGCATTGATGAGGGACGGCTGCATATCTCTTCAACAGCTAGCTATCGAGTGGCAGTGCACCAAACAGTGGATGTAGATCCTAACAAGCGCTATCTCTTTAGCTATAATGTAGAAACCAAGGACCTGAAAGGGAGCGGTGTTCGTGTTCGCTTGCGTAGTTTGACTGCAGAAGGTAAGGACTTGAGTCCACAAGAATTTGCCTATACACCTTATAAAAATGGAAGTCAAGCGGAGCACATAGAGCAGATCTTGACGGTATCTCCGGAAACTCGTAAATTGAAGGTGGAACTGTTTTTTGAGAATAGTGTCGGCCAAGCCTGGCTGGATAACATCTCGCTGGTCGAATACGTAGAAAAGACACCAGAAACACCAGAGCCAAGCCTAGAACTTGTCCAACCTGAAACAGGGCAAATAAGTCTTGCCAGCAACAAGGTCTACCTGCCTGTTCGGCCAGACCTGACCTATCGGATTGCGGATGCGGCTGTGGCCATAGTAGAGAAAAATATGATTCGTCCGCTTGCGGCTGGAAAGACTCAGGTAGATGTTTATGATAAAGACACCAAACTATCTAGTTTCGAGCTGACAGTTACGGAGCATCAAGCAACAGTCTTTGATACCTTAAGGAACAACTGGGAAGATATTTCTTTAGCCAATAAACGCTACCAATCTAACGATACTCAGATGAAAGCCTTTCTAGGGCGTTTAGATGCCGGCGTAGCTTCTTCTCTTAAAAAATGGGTTGAACCAACAAATCAGGGCAAAACGATTTTCAACGATATTGACTTTAGTAAATCCAGCCATCTGACAACGGTCTATCGCCGCTTGGAGCAGATGGCTCAAGTAGTTGAGAATCCAGACTCAGCCTATTACCACGACCGCTCACTTATCGATTTGGTCAGAAAAGGAATGAACTGGCTTTACACCAATGTTTATAATGAAAATAAGTCAATTGATGGGAATTGGTGGGATTATGAAATTGGAACTCCGCGTGCGGTTGTCAACACCTTGATCTACATGCATCCCTACTTTAGTCAGGAGGAGATTCTAACCTATACCAAACCGATTTCAAAATTTGTACCAGATCCAACCACTATCCGTAAAACATTGACCAATCCAGTCCCAGCAGTTGGCGGTAATCAGACGGATTTGAGCAAGGTGGCCATCTTGGAAGGTGCTCTTCGCGAAGATGCTGACCGTGTGAGGGCTGGTGCACAAGGTTTGACAACGATAATGAAATTTGTAGATAAGGGAGAGGGCTTCTACAAGGATGGCTCCTTTATCGACCACACCAATGTTGCCTACACAGGGGCGTATGGAAATGTCCTTATTGAAGGTTTTTCACAGTTACTACCGGTTATTCAGCCAACGGAGTTTGCCCTCAAGGAAGAACAGACCAACATTCTTTATGAATGGATTGAAAAAGCCTTTATGCCAATATTGGTTCGCGGTGAACTGATGGATATGACCCGCGGTCGTTCCATCAGTCGGGCAACTGGTGAATCACATGTTCAGGCTATGGAGATTTTAAGGTCTTTGGTCCGCATTGCAGAATCGGCTCAGCCTGAGCAAAAAAACAAACTTCTCTCCTTTGTTAAGGCACAGCTGACCTCTGATACCTTCTATGACAGCTACCGCAGCCTCAAATCCTATAAGGATATTGATTTGGTCAACAAGCTTTTAGCTGATAATCAAATCCCTGCTGAAGTAGATAAAGATTATATTGCAGCCTTCAACAATATGGATAAGTTTGTTTATCGAAGCGCTCAAGAAGGCTTTACCTTTGCCTTGTCTATGTACTCTTCTAAAACTCAAAACTATGAAGATATGAACAATGAAAACCGCAAGGGTTGGTATACAGCAGATGGCATGGTTTACCTCTACAATGATGATTTGAGTCATTACAGTAACCACTACTGGGCAACAGTTGACCCGTATCGCTTACCGGGAACGACAACGACCAAGGACAAACGAGAAGATGGCAGTGGCGAGGTAACTCTTGCAAGTGACTTTGTTGGAGCAAGCCAGTTAGGCAACCGCTTAGCGACGATTGCAATGAATTTCAACAACTGGAACAATAGTCTGACTGCTCGTAAGGCTTGGATTGTTCTGGGAAATAAGATTGTTTTCCTAGGTACTGATATACAGCATCAATCTGCTCAAGGCGCCGTGACAACGATTGAAAATCGTAAACTCTTGACCGGAGAAAAATATAGCTATTACATAAATGGCCAGCCAGTTGATTTGTCCAAAGAAGTAGTGACAGATAAGACTCAATCCTTTTACATGACCAATGGCAAGGACAACCAGTCCATCGGTTACGTCTTCTTGAACCAACTGCCGACCTATGCCAAATTAGACCAGTGAACTGGCAAATGGAGTGACATCAACTACAACCAGTCGAAAGAAGAAGTGAGCAATTCCTTTGTTAGCCTATGGCATGAACATGCACAGACTTCAAGTAACTATGCTTACGTCCTTGTTCCAAACCAATCTATGGAAAAAGTGAATCAGGTGGCTGCTAGTGTGAAATTGCTTCATCAAGACAGGGATTTGCAAGTGGTATACGACCAAGAACAGAATGTCTGGGGCGTTGTGAAATACACGGATACAGCCTACAAGCTGACAGATGATATTACCTTAACAGATTCCGGTTTGTATACCATTCAGAAAGTCGAAGGTGGCTATCGCATCGCCTTTTACAATCCGTCTACCCGAACCGTAAAGAATGGCATTGAGTTGACAAAGGCAGGTTCTAGTCTGACTGTTGAGATGGAGCCAACTGCGGCTTATCCATCCACTGTCTGGAAGGTTACTATGCCAGAAGGTTCTGATAAACAAACTGGAAGTGTCGAAAAAACAGAAAAAGAAGAAAAACAACTCAAGGAAAACCAACCAAGTCCAGAGGTGAAACAAGTGGTTCATCATGCTGCCGAAAAAACAAAGTCGAGTAAGCCCCGTCTGCCCCAGACAGGAGAAGAAGCAAGTTTAGGTCTTGGTTTCTTAGGTTTGCTAACCTTGGGGGCAGTGGTGGATTTCAAGTGTCGCAGATCGCACTCCTAAATGAAATTCGTGGGTGAAGGGGGAGCGGGAAAGAACTCGACTAGTCAAAAAAGAGTTCGTCAACAAGTCTTTATTTCTAGTTGTTGAGCTGAAACAGTCTATCCCCAGACTGTTTCACTCCCACCCCCGCATAGTTGATTAGATCAGATTCGGAGTATGAAATACGAATTGCTGAAATTTGTTTTGGAACTCCTATCTCCAACCTTTAGCAGTCCACTGAACTGTTAAAGCCAATCAATCACTGCGCTGAGATATTGATATGAACTTTGAGGAGTGGATCTGGGCTTTGCCCAGCCTCTCTTCTTTTGGAGAAGCGATAGAGAAAGGACTTGTTATGCAAACAATATTCGGCAAAATAGTAGCCAATCAGTCAGCAGAGTCGGTCAAAACCTATATTCTCAATCAACAAGATGCAGCTTATAAAGAGCTTCTCCTTTCTTGTCAAAATTTATTAAATGATATTTTTATCTTTGAAGACAATTGGGATATGGAACCTTGTTCAGTCGGGTATCATCTTGCTCCTCTTGACTGGACAGCCGACTGCCATGGGGATGAGGAATGGACCTTTATGCTCAATCGGCAGGAATACTTGTGGAAATTAGTTTTGGCCTATCTGGTTGAAAAAGATTCGCGCTACATGGAGCAGGTTAAACGGTTTATCTTTAGTTGGATAGAACAAGTGACAGATTGGTATCCTAAAAGAACGAGCAGTCGCACCTTAGATACGGCTATCCGCTGTCTAAGCTGGCTCAATATTCTCCCATTTTTAATTGATTGGGGCGGACTAAGTGAAGCTGAGCGTAGCCAACTGTTAGTATCCATTCAAAAACAATTATCTTACCTTCACAGTCATTACCGTGCCAAAGATACGTTGAGTAATTGGGGAATTTTCCAGACTGGCGCAATGCTCTTGGCCCATGCTTATATCGGCGATCAGGTGGATTTAGTAGAGCTTCACCATTTTGCTCGTCAGGAAATCGAAGAGCAAATTCAAACTCAGATATTGGAAGATGGAACTCAGTTTGAGCAGTCTTTTCTCTACCATGTGGAAGTTTATAAACTCTTGCTAGGACTAGCTTTCAGCTTGCCAGATTATCGAAAACAGTGGACATCTATTTTGAAAAAAATGGCAGACTATGTCTTACAGATGACGGGGCCAGATGGCAAAAGTGTGGCTCTTGGCGATAGCGATGTTCATTGTACTTCTGACATCTTACAGATGACTGCGATTTTCTTTGAAGATGGCACCTACCTAGTAGATAATTCCAAGCTAGATTTAGGCGTTCTCTTCTTGGTCGGAGAAAATGGCTTGCGCATATTTGAACACTTGACCGCTCAATCCAGCTCGTCAGGGGGACAGCATTTTTCTGAATCCGGTCACAGTATTGTCAAAGAAGTGGACAGCTATTTATGTTTCAAGGCCGGTCCCATGGGAAGTGCCCACAGCCACTCTGACCAAAATAGCTTGTGCTTTTACCACAAAGGACAACCAATCGTAATTGACAGCGGTCGTTTCAGCTACCGTGAATGCGAGGAGCGCTACTTGCTTAAAAGCGCTTGGGCTCACAGCACTTGTATCCTTGATGACAATGCTCCAGGGCAGATAAAGGGTTCATGGGAATATGACACGTATCCTCAGTTTATTAGTCACAGTTATAAGGGTTTTGAACACTGTCATTGGATGCAGGGCATTTATCAGGCTCAGACCAGCCAAGGCTTGCCTTACTGGCATAAACGACAGCTCCTTATGGTTGGAGGCGATTTATTGCTGATAGTGGATAGCGTTGATTGCTCAGGCCAGCATGAGTTGATCAGTCAATTGATTTTAGATGAAAGAGTCAAGATTGGAGAAGAGCGGTTAAATGATCTTCGGCTATATAGTCAAAAGGATTTTGAAATCCAGAAAACCGTGCGTTCTCCTCGATACAACCAACTAGTAGAGACCAATAAACTGGTCAAAAAAGAGAGTTTTCAAGATAGATTAGTTACATTTACTCTATTAGCAGATGAAGCAATTCGTGTCAAGCAATTGCCAGTTTACCAAACAGACTATCATTTGATAGAAAGCGGTTTGGCTTTTAGCTGTCAAGGAAAGGGACTGAATATTCTGTTAGTGGTTTCTGATAATGATATATGTAAGGGAGAGAAATTGCTTCAAGTGGCTGGTTATAAGTTGAGAGGTAAGTGCTTAGTAGTGGATAGGGATAAGAGACAAGTTGTCCGACTCAAAAATTAGAAGGGACAGAAAAAAATACAGTCATTTCTGTGCAAAATAACTGATAAAGTACGGATAGTATGATAGAATAAAGTAACTAAAGGAGGTATCGGTAAGGTGTCAGAGAAGTTTACCATCAAAGATATTGCAGAACTGGCTCAGACTTCAAAAACAACAGTTTCCTTTTACTTAAATGGTAAATATGAAAAGATGTCCAAAGAGACACGCGAAAGAATTGAGAGAGTCATTCGCGAAACAGACTATAAACCCAGCGTTGTTGCGCGGAGCCTAAATTCAAAAAATACTAAGTTGATTGGAGTATTGATTGGTGATATTACAAATACATTTTCCAATCAAATTGTCAAAGGTATAGAAGAAGAAGCGCATAAGAGTGGCTATCAAGTTATCATCGGAAACAGCAATTACAATCAAGAAAGCGAAGATAAGTATATTGAGAGTATGCTGATGTTGGGTGTAGATGGTTTTATTATTCAGCCGACATCGCATTTTAGAAAATATTCGCGCATTATTGAGGATAAGAAAAAGCATATGGTTTTCTTTGATAGTCAGCTTTACGAACACCGTACCAGTTGGATTAAGACAAATAATTATGATGCTGTCTATGATGCAACTCAACTATGTGTAGAAAATGGTTATCAAAAATTTATTCTTATTACAGCTGACATTAGTCGCTTAAGTACACGGATTGAACGAGCTACAGGGTTTATGGATGCTCTGTTAGATTGTAAACAAAGTTATCAAGATTTAACAATTGCAGATGAAAATACGGACATAGAGGAAATTAAATGTTTTCTTCAAGGGGTGGTAAATCCTCAGGAAAAGACCCTAGTATTCGTTCCGAATTGCTGGGCGTTACCTTTAGTTTTTAATGCTATGAAAGAACTTAAATATGACTTTCCTCAGGTTGGTCTTTTGGGGTTTGACAATACTGAATGGACAAATTTTTCATCCCCTACTATCTCTACCATTGTTCAACCCGCCTTTGAAGAAGGGTGTCAGGCAACAAGGATGCTGATCAATCAGATTGAGGGCGGAAACCAAGTGGGACGACAACAGGTTTTAGATTGCACAGTTCATTGGAAAGATTCTACATTCTAAGTTAAGTCAAATTTTACTTCTTAGGAAGAGGAGCAGAACGAAGTAGAATATTCTGATTGAGAGCTCACTGAAACCCTCCTTGAATCGCCTAATATATACAAAAAATAGGAATTTTCCCTTAACTGGTGGGAGAATTCCTATTTTTATGCCAATCTCATCGAGATGATATATTAACATTATATACGATTTTAAACTCAACAGATTTCTATAGTCTTTTAGTACTAGGCAATGAGCCGCAGACAGTACTGGAGTGCCGCACAGTTGATTAGGTTGGATTTAGAGTGTAAAACACGAACAAATCCGCCAATCAACCACTGCGCTGAGATGTTGACACGAACTCTAAGAAGTGGCGCTGGGCTTTTTGCCCAGCCTCACGTCAAAGATAAACAAAATGACTATAAAACGGAAAAATAGAAATGATATTTTTCCTAAGATCTACAACCCATATAAATAATCATCATCTGTCATAGCTTCCACTTCACCAAGAAGATAGCCGTTACCGACTTGGGAGAAGAAGTCGTGGTTAGATGTACCGGTTGAGATACCGTTCATGATGATTGGGTTGACATCATCTGCTGAATCTGGGAAGAGTGGATCTTGTCCCAAGTTCATGAGGGCTTTGTTGGCGTTGTAACGAAGGAAAGTCAAGACTTCCTCAGTCCAGCCAACTGCATCATAGAGGGAGCGTGTATAGCCCTCTTCATTTTCGTAAAGTTGGTAGAGCAGGTCGTACATCCAGTCGCGAAGTTTGTCCTGTTCTTCCTCTGATAATTCATTGAAACCAAGCTGGAACTTGTAGCCAATGTAGGTACCGTGCACAGATTCGTCACGGATAATCAGTTTGATGATTTCTGCAACGTTGGCCAGTTTGTTATTCCCAAGGTAGTAGAGTGGCGTGAAGAAACCAGAGTAGAAGAGGAAGGTTTCAAGGAATACGCTGGCTACTTTCTTTTCAAGTGGTGTACCTGTTTCGTAGATTTCATTGATAATCTTTGCCTTGCGTTGCAAATATTCGTTGCTGTTGGTCCATTCAAAGATGTCTTCAATCTCAGACTTGGTATTCAAGGTTGAGAAGATAGAAGAGTAAGATTTGGCGTGAACAGACTCCATGAATTGAATATTGTTGTAAACAGCTTCTTCATGGGGTGTGCGAATGTCATTGCGGAGGGCTTGGACACCTGTTTCAGATTGAAGGGTATCCAAGAGGGTCAATCCGCCAAAGACCTTACCAACCAGGTCTTTTTCTTCAGCAGTAAGTTTACGCCAGTCATCCAAGTCGTTTGATAAAGGAATACGTGTATCGAGCCAGAATTGCTCAGTCAACTTTTCCCAAGTTGACTTGTCAATAACATCCTCAATGGCGTTCCAGTTTATGGCTTTGTAGTAGGTTTCCATATTACTTTCTTTCGTTTTATCAATAATTATTTTTTGCGTTTTCCGACTAAGTATTTTCCTGCTTCAGGACTACCGTGGCGTAATCCATCCGCAGCTAGTCGGTCGCTCGTTTTTTTGAGCTTATTATTTTCTTTTTTAGTTTGTGAATAAGCTTTTTTTAGTACGTTATTTTCTCTTTTTAATTTTTTATTTTCTTGTTTTGTTTTACCAAATCCAAACATAAAAAACCTCCAGAAATATTGAATAGCTTTATTTTAGTCTGTAAATCAGATTACACAACTTTCACATTGGTTTGCGCCGACTTCTTCGCCGTCATCGGTAAAGGTACGGATGTAGTAGATAGACTTGATACCTTTGTTGAAGGCGTAGTTACGAAGGATAGAGAGGTCACGTGTAGTTTGTTTGTTCTCTTTTTTCCATTCATAGAGTTCTTTTGGGAGCTCGCTGCGGAGGAAGAGGGTGAGGGACAAACCTTGGTCAACGTGTTCTGTTGCGGCAGCATAGACATCAATGACCTTGCGCATATCCATATCGTAGGCAGATTTATAGAATGGAATGGTTTCTGTTGTCAAGCCAGCTGCTGGATAGTAGATTTTACCGATTTTCTTCTCTTGGCGTTCTTCAATCCGTTGTGTGATTGGGTGAATTGAAGCAGAAACGTCGTTGATATAAGAGATAGAACCGTTAGGTGCAACAGCTAGACGGTTTTGATGATAGAGACCATCTGCCATTACCTTTTCACGAAGCTCCGCCCAATCTTGTCCACTTGGAATGAAAATTCCTTCAAATAGTTCTTTGACACGGTCAGATTGTGGTTGGTAGTCTCCGGTCACGTATTTATCGAAATAAGTGCCGTCTGCGTATTTTGATTTGTCAAAATTATGGAAGGTTGCCTTGCGTTCACGGGCAATGTTATTTGATTCTACCAAAGTCCAGTAGTTGAGGAGCATGAAGTAGATGTTGGTAAATTCTACAGCAGTTTTTGAACCGTAATCAATCAAGTTCTGAGCCAAGTAAGAATGAAGTCCCATAGCTCCAAGACCGATTGAATGCGCTTGACTGTTTCCTGCTTCAATAGATGGTACAGCTGAAATGTGTGAATGATCTGTGACATAAGTCAAAGCACGAGTCATGGTACGGACAGAACGTCCAAAATCAGGCGACTTCATCAAGTTAACGATATTGGTTGAACCGAGGTTACATGAAACATCAGTACCCATGCTCAAGTATTCTTGCGAATCATTAAGAATGCTTGGTGTTTGAACTTGAAGGATTTCCGAACAGAGGTTTGACATGATAATCTTGCCGTCAACAGGGTTGCTACGGTTAGCTGTATCGATGTTGATAACGTATGGATAGCCAGACTCTTGTTGGAGTTTGGAAATTTCTGTTTCCAAGTCACGTGCCTTGATTTTTGTCTTACGGATACGTGGGTTTGCTACCAACTCGTCGTATTTTTCTGTGATGTCAAGGTAGCTATAAGGGACACCGTATTCCAACTCAACTGAGTATGGGCTGAAGAGGTACATATCTTCGTTTTTACGTGCCAATTCGTAGAATTTATCAGGAACAGTAATACCGAGTGATAAGGTCTTCACGCGAACTTTCTCATCGGCATTTTCTTTCTTAGTCGAAAGGAAGGAAATAATATCTGGGTGGAAAACATCAAGATAAACGACACCAGCCCCTTGGCGTTGCCCAAGCTGGTTAGAATAGGAGAAGCTGTCTTCGAAGAGTTTCATAACAGGAACAACCCCAGAAGCTGCCCCCTCATAGCCCTTGATTGGAGCACCTGCCTCACGCAAGTTGCTAAGGGAAATACCAACACCACCACCGATACGGGACAATTGCAGAGCAGAGTTGATAGAACGTCCGATCGAGTTCATATCGTCAGTGACTTGAATGAGGAAACACGATACCAACTCACCACGACGGGCACGGCCTGCGTTGAGGAAAGACGGTGTTGCTGGCTGGTAACGAAGATGAATCATTTCGTTGGCCAGGTTTAGTGCTAATTCTTCGTCGCCCTCAGCAAAATACAAGGCGTTGAAGAGAACGCGATCTTCCATACTTTCCAAGTAGTAAGCCCCGTCGTTGGTTTTAAGGGCATACTGGTTGTAGAACTTGTAAGCAGCCATGAAAGACTTGAAGCGGAAATTTTGGTCTTTCAAGAATTGATCGATTTTGATGATAAATTCTGGACTGTATTGGTCCAAAAACTCTTTTTCGAGGTAATTTTCTTCTAATAGATAAGCAATCTTGTCTAAAATACTATCAAATTGCTTGGTATTTGGGAGGACGTTTTCTGTAAAGAAGGCCTTAACCGCTTCTTGGTCCTTGTGGAGAGGAATTTGTCCATTGACAGGACGGTTGATTTCGTTATTTAAACGGAAGTAGGACACATCGCCTAGCTCTTTTAAACTCATAGTCGCAATCTCTTTCTATAAACAGTAGGGAGTTAAACCAAGGCTTTTAGTTTTCCTGGTTGAAAACCTGAGAAAACATCATTTTCAGTTTCGATAACAGGTGCAGCTGAGAAACCGAGACCTTGTACGTGATCGATAAATTCAGGCTGTTCATCTAGATTGATTTCTTTATAATCTACACTATGTTGGTCCAAGAATTTCTTGGTCATTTTACACTGTACACAATCATTTTTTGAATAGATCGTTACCATTCAATTTCTCCTTTGTCCATGAGGGATTAATAAAAAATCCCAATTTTGTTACCAATCTAGGATACAAGATTTTAAGGTTAAAGTCAAGAAGGAAGTTTATTTAAAATCACAAAATATAGTGCACAATATTTTCATAAGACACCATATATTGTACATCCGTCCAATGCTGCCAAGTCGAAAAATAGCGTTTACATAGCTGTTTCTATTTAGTTTGATAACCCTAACAATCTCTCGGTAAAGTATAAATCAGCTTTTTTACAAATGTCATAATATTTTGAAGGAAATAAACGATGTTACAAAATATAACATTTATGGTTATACATGTATTGAATATATATTACCTTTTGTACTATACTATTCAATAATGTCGAAAGAGGTTATAAAATATGGAAAAAACACAGAGAAAGCGCTTGTTTTATAAAGGGGAAGAATATTCATATTATGCATTGGAGTCGATTTCAATGGAAGAAAAAGTGGATATTCATTCACTTCCCTATACTATTCGTATTTTATTAGAGAGTCTTTTAAGAAAAGAAGATGGTGTGGATGTTACAAAAAATCACATAATGGAGTTGCTTCATTATCAGGCTGCCTCTCCTAAAGGGGAAATTCCTTTTAAACCTAGTCGTGTTATTTTGCAAGATTTTACAGGTGTTCCTGTTGTGGTAGATTTAGCCTCCATGCGTGATGCGGTGGTGAAAGCAGGTGGAAACCCTGAATTGATTAACCCAGAAATTCCAGTGGATTTAGTCATCGACCACTCTGTTCAAGTTGATTTTTTTGGGACTGAAGATGCTCTGGAGAAAAATATTGCCTTAGAGTTCGAAAGAAATAATGAACGCTATGAATTTCTGAAATGGGCAGAGAATTCCTTTGAAAATTATCGCGCTGTGCCTCCAGCAACAGGAATTATCCATCAGGTAAACATTGAATTTCTAAGCGATGTTATTATCAACAAGGATGGTTTGCTTTATCCAGATTCTATGTTTGGTACAGACAGTCATACGACCATGATTAATGGTATTGGTGTACTTGGTTGGGGTGTAGGTGGTATTGAGGCGGAAGCTGCAATGTTGGGTGAAGCATCTTATTTTCCCGTTCCTGAGGTGATTGGTGTTCGCCTAGATGGGCAATTGCCTAAGGTTGCCACTGCAACGGATTTGGCGCTTAAGGTCACTCAACTTCTACGTCAGGAAAATGTAGTTGGGAAGTTTGTCGAATTTTTTGGACCAGGTTTATCTTCTCTTACATTAGCGGATCGAGCAACTGTTTCCAATATGGCTCCAGAATACGGTGCGACTTGTGGCTATTTCCCGATCGATGGAGAAACTTTACATTATATGAGATTGACCAACCGTTCGGAGGAGCACGTGGAGTTGACAGAAGCCTATGCTAAGGCTAATTATTTATTCTATGATGCTGAACGTTTTCCGTCTTATAGCAAGGTTTTAGAATTGGATTTATCGACAGTAGTCCCATCTATTTCTGGTCCTAAAAGACCACAGGATTTGATAGAATTAACAGATGCAAAAGCAGAGTTTCAGGCTAGTTTAATACGTGAAGTAGGCGTGCGTGGATTTGGTTTGGAGGAAGCAGAGTTAGATAAAACAGCCTCGGTTAAGTATGTTGAAGGAGATGAGCAAATTCAAACAGGTCATGTTGCTATTGCGGCGATTACCTCGTGTACAAATACCTCCAATCCGTATGTCCTTTTGGCGGCAGGATTACTGGCGAAAAATGCGGTAGAAAAAGGTTTGGCAGTTTCTAAGACGGTCAAGACGTCATTGGCACCAGGCTCAAAAGTAGTGACTGGCTATTTGAAAAAATCAGGTTTGCAGACCTATCTAGATACCTTAGGGTTCAATTTGGTTGGTTATGGTTGTACAACTTGTATCGGTAACTCAGGTGATCTGTGTCCTGAAGTGGCGGAGGCGATTAAGGAAGAAGATTTATTGGTTTCTGCGGTATTATCTGGAAATCGTAACTTTGAAGGACGGATTAATCCGTTGGTAAAAGCTAATTTCTTAGCGAGTCCACCGATTGTAGTTGCCTATGCTATTGCGGGAAATATGAATGTAGATTTAACAAGGGATCCGCTGGGGTATGATGAGAAGCAACAAGCTGTCTACCTTGCGGACATTATGCCAAGTCGTGAGGAGGTAGACGACTACATTGAGCGTTATGTGACTCGTGACCTTTATAAGGAAGAATACCAACAGGTATTTACAGATAGTCAGGCTTGGAATGCGATTGAAACAAAAATAAATAAGAATTACAATTGGAATTCATCTTCTACCTATATTCAAAATCCGCCCTATTTTGACAACATGCAGGCAGATTTATCCATAAAACCACTGGAAAATTTATCTGTTTTGGCTAAATTTGGCGATTCTGTAACGACAGATCATATTTCCCCGGCAGGGAATATTGCACGATTGAGTCCAGCCGCTCGTTATCTCGAAGAGAATGGCATTGTTTATAAGGATTTTAATTCTTATGGAAGTCGTCGTGGAAATCACGAAGTCATGATACGTGGGACTTTTGCAAATATTCGTATAAAGAATGAGCTGGCAGATGGAAAAATTGGTGGTTGGACAAGAGTTGGCGAAGAGATTCTTCCTATCTATGATGCGGCTATGAGATATAAGGAAGTTGGTGTCGGTAGTATTGTTATTGCTGGTAAAGACTATGGGATGGGGTCAAGCCGTGACTGGGCAGCGAAAGGTTCAAGTTTACTTGGTGTGAAGGCTGTTCTTGCTGAGTCATTTGAGCGGATTCACCGTTCAAACTTAGTGATGATGGGTGTTCTTCCTTTACAATTTTTAGAAGGTCAGTCGGCAGAAAGTCTTGGCTTGACTGGACATGAAAGCTATACAATTGATTTGCCAGAAGATGTCGGTGTTGGTCAAATTGTAACAGTCCATGCGCAAACAGACGATGTTACAAAGGAGTTTCAAGCTCTGGTGCGGTTTGATGCAGAAGCGGATATTCGTTATTATCGCCACGGAGGTATTTTACCTATGGTAGTAAGAAAGAAATTAGGAGGAAAGGTATGACAGAAACGAATGGGTTAAAAGATGCGATTGCCTGTGATACGCGAATCAGTGCAATTGAAAATGACCGCTTGTCCTATGCAGGGTATGACATCGCTGAACTGATGGAGAATAACGCTTCTTTTGAGGAAGTCATCTATCTTCTGTGGAACCTGCATTTGCCAACTCAGATTGAATTAAATTATTTTGAGAAAAGCCTGCGAAAAGAATATGCGATTTCAGATGCGGTAGAGCAATGTATTCTGATTCAATCACGGCGACATTTGCATCCAATGAGCGTGTTGCGTTCGACAGTATCTCTCCTTGGAGTATATAATGTACACGCTGAAGAGAATTCGTTAGAAGCTTTGTATGAACAATCTATTCAGATTATGGCCAAGGTTCCGACGATTATTGCAACATTTGCTCGGTTGAGACGCGGATTGGTTCCAATTGAACCGCGGTCTGATCTGGGTTTTGCGGCGAATTTTCTTTATATGCTGAATGGTGAGGAGCCGAGTGATTTACAAATCAAAGCGTTTAACAAAGCTTTGGTGCTTCATGCTGATCATGAATTGAATGCATCTACTTTTGCTGCGCGTGTCACGGCATCAACGTTAACGGATTTATATTCTTGTGTCACCACGGCAATTGGGACTCTGAAAGGCTCATTGCATGGTGGTGCAAATGAACGAGTGTTTGACATGTTGTTGGCTATTCGTGAGAGTGGTGATACCGAGAGATATTTGCAGAAGAAGCTGGATTCGAAGGAAAAAATTATGGGATTTGGCCATCGAGTCTATAAAACGGTTGATCCTCGCCAAGAGTATTTGAAGGAGATGGCGCGTGATTTGACATTCGGAACAGACGATGAAGCGTTTTATAGATTGTCAGAGGAAGTAGAAAGCTTTATTAAAACCAAAAAAGGTTTAATTCCAAACGTAGATTTTTATTCGGCGACAGTTTACCATGTGCTAGGTATTGATAGTGATATTTTTACATTGATTTTTGCAATGAGCCGTATGGCGGGGTGGATTGCACATGTCCAGGAACAACGGAAAAATAATAAATTGATTCGTCCGCGCTCTTCCTACTTAGGTGGTAGGAATTTGGTTTACATCCCGATTGGAAAGAGGTAAATATGGCAGAAAAAATCCTAATGAGAGAGGGACGGTTAATTGTCCCAGATTGTCCCGTTATTCCCTATATTGAAGGAGATGGTATTGGCAGGGATATTTGGTCAGTCAGTCAAAAAGTTATTGATGCTGCAGTGAAAAAAGCCTATGCAGGTCAACGTTCTATTCAGTGGAGGGAGGTTTTTGCAGGAGAAAAGGCTTATGAATTAATGGGAACTTCTTTGCCGAATGAGACACTGGAAATAATTCGTGAGCATTTAGTTGCAATCAAAGGTCCCTTGGGGACGCCGATTGGGAAAGGTCATCGTTCTCTTAATGTTGCACTTCGTCAAGAATTAGATTTGTATGCCTGTGTGCGTCCGATTCGCTATTTTAAGGGAGTGCCAAGTCCGCTGAAAGAGCCTGAAAAGACGGATATTACTATTTTTCGTGAAAATACAGAAGATATTTATGCAGGTATTGAATGGGAGGCTGGTTCAGATGAAGTTGCCAAAGTCATTTCCTTTCTGCAAGAAGAAATGGGAGTGGTAAATATCCGTTTTCCAGAATCTTCAAGTATTGGTATCAAACCGATTTCGGAAGAAGGGAGTAAACGCCTCATTCGCTCTGCAATAGAATATGCCCTAGAACATCAATTGAAGATGGTGACCTTAGTTCATAAGGGAAATATTCAAAAGTTTACAGAAGGTGGCTTCCGCAAGTGGGGTTATGAATTGGCGAAAGAAGAATTTGCTACAGAACTTGCAGAGGGGACTTTGGTAGTAAATGACATTATTGCGGATAACTTTCTGCAGCAGATTTTATTGGCGCCGGAAAACTTCCAGGTGGTTGCTCTTACAAATCTAAATGGAGATTATGCATCAGATGCTCTTGCGGCTCAGGTCGGAGGAATAGGCATCTCACCGGGTGCTAACATTAATTATCAGACAGGTCATGCTATCTTTGAAGCGACACATGGAACTGCTCCTGATATTGCAGGAAAGGATTTGGCTAATCCATGTTCTCTCTTGCTTTCGGCTTGTATGATGTTGGAATATATTGGCTGGAAAGAAGCGGCTGTTTTAATTATTCAGGCCTTGGAAGACGCTTTTATAAATAAAAATGTTACGCTTGATTTTGCTAAAATTTTGGACGTTGCTCATCAATCTACTAGTCAATTTTCAGAAGTTCTAATAGATTCTATTTAATGAAGAAAAAGTAAAATGAACCTCTCTTTTTATGACGGAAACATGAAAGAAAGGTAAAAAAATCTTGAAAATGATTTCAAAAAGTGGTATAATGTCCTTTGTAAGGGTTATCACAAATAACTCGCAATTTTGTAAAAATAAAGGAGAATCCAAATATGGCTTCAAAAGACTTCCACATTGTGGCAGAAACAGGTATCCACGCACGTCCAGCAACTTTGCTTGTGCAAACAGCTAGTAAATTTGCTTCAGACATCACTTTGAACTACAAAGAAAAGTCTGTTAACCTTAAATCTATCATGGGTGTTATGAGTCTTGGTGTTGGTCAAGGCGCTGACGTAACAATCTCTGCTGAAGGTGCTGATGCTGACGACGCAATCGCAGCTATCACTGAAACAATGGAAAAAGAAGGATTGGCATAAGAATATGACAGAAATGCTTAAAGGAATCGCAGCATCAGATGGTGTTGCTGTTGCTAAGGCATATCTACTCGTTCAGCCAGATTTGTCCTTCGAAACTGTTACAGTTGAAGATACAAATGCAGAGGAAGCTCGTTTGGATGCTGCTCTAGAAGCATCTCAAAACGAGCTTTCTGTTATTCGTGAGAACGCAGTAGCTAGCCTAGGTGAAGAGGCCGCAGCCGTATTTGATGCACACTTGATGGTTCTTGCTGATCCAGAAATGATTGGTCAGATTAAGGAAACAATTCGTGCGAAGAAAACAAACGCTGAGACTGGTTTGAAAGAAGTTACGGATATGTTTATCGCTATCTTTGAAGGTATGGAAGATAACCCATACATGCAAGAGCGTGCCGCAGATATTCGTGACGTAGCCAAACGTGTATTGGCACACTTGCTTGGTGTTCGCTTGCCAAACCCAGCAACTATCGACGAAGAGTCAATCGTTATCGCACATGACTTGACACCTTCAGATACAGCGCAATTAAACAAACAGTTGGTAAAAGCTTTCGTAACGAACATTGGTGGTCGTACAAGTCACTCAGCTATCATGGCTCGTACACTTGAAATTGCTGCTGTTTTGGGGACAAATAACATTACTGAAATCGTTAAAGACGGTGATGTATTGGCTGTTAACGGTATCACAGGTGACGTAGTGATTAACCCTTCTGAAGAAGTGATTGCAGAATTTAAAGCAGCTGGTGAAGCTTATGCTAAACAAAAAGCTGAATGGGCTCTTTTGAAAGATGCTCAAACAGTTACAGCTGACGGCAAACACTTTGAATTGGCAGCAAATATTGGTACACCAAAAGACGTTGAAGGTGTAAATGATAACGGTGCAGAAGCAGTTGGTCTTTACCGTACAGAGTTCTTGTATATGGACTCACAAGACTTCCCAACTGAAGACGAGCAATACGAAGCTTACAAGGCTGTTCTTGAAGGTATGAATGGCAAGCCTGTTGTGGTTCGTACAATGGATATTGGTGGTGATAAGGAACTTCCTTACTTCGATCTTCCACACGAAATGAACCCATTCCTTGGTTTCCGTGCCCTTCGTATCTCTATCTCTGAGACTGGTAACCAAATGTTCCGCACTCAGTTGCGTGCCCTTCTTCGTTCATCAGTACATGGTAAACTTCGTATCATGTTCCCAATGGTTGCCTTGTTGACTGAATTCCGTGCAGCAAAAGCAATCCTTGATGAAGAAAAAGCAAACTTGTTGGCTGAAGGTGTAGCAGTTGCGGATGATATCCAAGTTGGTATCATGATTGAAATCCCTGCAGCAGCAATGCTTGCAGACCAATTTGCCAAAGAAGTTGACTTCTTCTCAATCGGTACGAACGACCTTATCCAGTACACAATGGCTGCAGACCGTATGAATGAACAAGTTTCATACCTCTACCAACCATATAACCCATCAATCCTTCGCTTGATTAACAATGTTATCAAGGCTGCACACGCAGAAGGTAAATGGGCTGGTATGTGTGGTGAGATGGCTGGTGATCAACAAGCTGTTCCACTTCTTGTAGGTATGGGCTTGGATGAGTTCTCTATGAGTGCAACATCTGTACTTCGTACACGTAGCCTTATGAAGAAACTTGATACAGCTAAGATGGAAGAATATGCTCACCGTGCCTTGACAGAATGTGCAACGGCAGAAGAAGTTCTTGAACTTCAAAAAGAGTATGTTGATTTCGATTAATCGTTGAAAAAAGCAGGGAATTGAATCCTTGCTTTTTTACTGTTCACAAAAAGACTTGTCGGAGCAAGTCTTTTTGTGTGCTTAGTTTTTCTGATAAAATTTATTGTGTTGGTAGATAGGGTCAAAGGTAAGATTGATGCCTAATTTACGAAGGACACTCTTGTCTTCATCAGATAGGATAACAGTCGAGTGGGCTTCGCTACCATTTAATTGGCCTAATTCTTTCATGGCACGTGCAGCAAGAGGGCTATCTTGTGCAGTGATGGCAAGGGCGTTAAGAATCTCACTTGCATCGAGTCGTGTATTGGTCTTATCCAGATAATCTGCCTTCAATTCTTGAATTGGACGGATGTAGTTTGGTTCGATGAGAAGTGTTTCATCATCGATGTTAGCAATTTGCTTGATGGCATTGAGAAGGACAGTTGCAGTTGGCTTGAGGAGGTCGGATGTCTTACCTGTTACAATCTCTCCAGTTGGCAACTGAATAGCAAGGGCAGGGCTAGTTGTCAGCTCTGCTTTTTCGCGCGCAGCGATAACAACCTTACGATCTGCTGGCGTCACACCGACTTCATTCATGAGGAGTTCAATCTTTTTAACTGCTTGCTCGCTCACCCGCTCTGCTTTGAAATCAACCAAGGTCTGGTAGTAGCGGCGGATGATTTCTTGCTTGGATGCTTCGATCGCAGCCTCTTCGTCCACGATGGAATAGCCCACCATGTTAACGCCCATGTCTGTCGGTGAGGCGTATGGTGATTTGTTCAAAATACGTTCAAAGGTACGGTTGAGGACAGGGAAGACCTCGATGTCACGGTTGTAGTTGACCGCAGTTTTGCCGTAAGTTTGCAGATGGAAGGGGTCAATCATGTTGAGGTCGTCCAGGTCGGCAGTTGCTGCTTCATAGGCCAAGTTAACGGGATGGTGGAGTGGTAAGTTCCACACTGGGAAGGTTTCAAACTTGGCATAGCCTGATGTTACTCCATGCAATTGGTCGTGGTAAAGTTGGGAGATACAGGTCGCCAATTTACCTGAACCAGGTCCAGGTGCGGTGACAACGACGAGATTGCGACTAGTTTCAATGTAGTCATTTTTGCCCATACCTTCTGGTGAAATGATGTGGTCGATATCAGAAGGATAACCCTTGATTGGATAGTGGAGATAGGACTTGATACCATGTTTTTCCAACTGTTTGCGGAAGGCGTCTGCGGCTGGTTGGTTGCGGTATTGGGTAATGACCACAGAACCAACATAAATATCAATATCATTGAAGGTGTCAATCAAGCGGAAGACTTCTTGGTCATAAGAAATACCCAAGTCACCACGTGCCTTAGAATGTTCGATGTTGCTTGCATTGATGGCGATGACGATTTCTACTTGGTCTTTTAACTCTTGGAGGAGTTTGATTTTGTTATCTGGTTCATAGCCAGGTAAAACACGGGCTGCGTGGAAATCTTCCAACATTTTTCCGCCAAATTCCATATAGAGCTTGCCTTCAAATTGGGCAATACGCTCTAAAATATGGTCACGTTGCAAATTCAAATATTTAGTTGAATCAAATGCGATTTTTTTCATAAATATGTCCTCCAAATGTGTATTAATCTCTGGGAAAACAAAAAATAGCTCCCTAAAACTAGGGAGCCTTTTCTCCGACCTCTCAAAAGAGGTGCCCGAACAATACTATAACAAACTGTGCTAATCTTGTCAAGAAAAAGTCAGACAGAAGAAAAATTAAACAAGTGTTTAAAAAAATTAGTAAATTCCCAAAGTAAGTTCTAGTCTGTCTTAAAAACTGGAAATTAGACTGAGACAAAGAAATAAGGTAGAACTTACTATGGGACAAGTTGGTAACTGACAATGAAAAACAAACACTTAACTCTCTCTGATCGCAATGATATTCAAATAGGAATTGAACAACTTAAGCCCTTCTCAGCTATAGCAGCTAAGTTAGGAAAAGATCCGTCCACAATTTCAAAAGAAGTTCGGAGAAATAGGGTGATAAAAGAGAACTCTAGTACCTCCAATTGTGAGGCCTGCCCTCTACTCAAAAAGACTCCTTACGTTTGTAATGCCTGTCCGAAAAAGAGAAGCAACTGCGGATACCAGAAACAGTTCTACTACGCAAAAAGAGCTCAGCTTGATTATGAAGTTAAGCTCTCAGATTCGAGAACAGGTGTTGCACTAAACAAGGAAGAATTCTATCGCATGGATGAGATTGTTTCTGCTGCCATCCAAAAGGGACAACACCTCAACCACATCATCGCCTCAAACGAAATGTCGGCATCCAGAGCTTCTATCTACCGATACCTTGAAAAAGGCTATCTGTCCACAAAGCCCATTGATTTCCCCCGTGTCGTGAAATTCAGAAAGCGGAGAATCAGAAACCTACAACCCATTCCTAAAATCGCCAAAGAAGGACGGTCTTACGAGGACTTCCAACGCTTTCTCACAGAGAAAGGAATCAGCTATTGGCTGGAAATGGACACCGTTACTGGACGGATCGGCGGAAAGGTACTTCTCACCTTTAACCTCTCCTTCTGTAACTTTATCTTCGCTCAATTACTTGATAATAAAACAGCTAATGAGGTCGCTAAACATCTCTACGCTATCAAGAATGACCTGCATCAGAAAGAGATGGACTTTTGCGAAATATTTCCTGTCATTCTGACCGATAATGGCGGTGAATTCGCTAGAGTGGACGATATCGAAATGGATGTTCGCGGAGAATCTAAGCTATTCTTCTGTGACCCCAATCGTTCTGACCAGAAGGGGAGAATTGAGAAGAATCACACACTTATCAGAGATATTCTTCCTAAAAGAAGTTCTTTTGACAACTTGACACAGGAGGACATCAACCTGGTTTGTTCGCATATCAACAGCGTCAAACGAGCTTCTTTCAACGGAAAATCAGCCTATGAACTCTTTACATTTACCTACGGTGAGGAATTGGCAACACTTTTGGGAATCTCTAAAATTGACCCTGAGAACGTCATTCAATCACCTCGATTATTGGATAAGTAATCGCTAGTTTTTATCAAAAAATAATTTCAAAATAGAAAGGAACTTGTTCCATCCAAAATTCCAGATAGCTAGAACTTACTTTGAGACGTCTCAGAGCCAGTAACTTTAGTGTACTCTTTTTTCAACATTTTCAACCCTAAAACTCACTATTATCAACATTTTTAGTCAAAAACAGAACTTAGTCTGAGACTAAATTCTGTTGATGTTATGCAGTTTTCTCAGAGTAACTTCTGGAAGGACGGGAACTAGAACTTACTTTGAGAATTTACCGTTTAAAAAAATTAATTTTTATAAAATTAAATATTGACTTTATTGAAATAAAGTGTAAAATAACATTAAACAAATATTTAATTGATGTTTAAGGAGACGTTTATGAAAAGGTTGATTCACAATAAATTATTTCTATCTAGCTTTGTGGCAGACTTGATTTCCAACTTTGGAGATACGCTTTACTATCTGGCTTTGATGAACTATGTTTTACTCTTACCAGATACCAAGTTTGCCCTGGCTATGATTACCGCATCTGAAACCTTGCCGATTTTGGCAGGCCTCTTTATCGGGATTTGGGCAGACAAGACCAAAAACAAATTGGATACCATTCTTGCAACTCTGGTGGTTCGTGTCGGTCTCTATGCCTTTGTTGGCTTCTTGATGGGATTTGCACCAGCCCTCTGGGTTGTGGCGGTGGTCTGCGTCATCAACTTCCTGTCTGACCTTGCTGGTCAATACGAAAACGGTCTCTATATGCCAGTCAGCTTGCGGGTTGTGGCTGCTGAAGACCGTGAAACAGCTATGGCTTTTAAGATGACGGTGAAAAGTCTTTTGCAAATTGCCTTCCAAGCTAGCGGTGCTATCCTGATCGGATTTATGTCTTACCAGAATCTCGCCTTCTTCAATGCAGGGACCTTCTTGGTCAGTCTTGCTATCATGGCAACCCTCCGTCCAGCTCTTGCCAAGCTACTGAAGGAAAATCCAATCCAAGAAGCTGAGCAAACAGAAACAGAAGCAGGTATTATCAAGGGCATGCGTAACAGTCTCAAAGAATCCTACCAAGCTGTTCAGAATATTCCAGTTCTCAAAGCGTCAATTGTGACCATTGCCAGCCTGAATGCCATTTTTACCGCACTTTCACCATTAGTTATTCTAAATATGAAGGAGTTCTCAGACTTTGTGATTGTCAATGCAGGAACAACCGTTGCTTTGATTTCCATTTTCTTCTCAGTTGGTAGTATCTTGGGGTCAAGTATCGGTATGGCTTTGTTCAAAAATGTCAGCTTAATCAATCTCCTCAAATTCTCTACATTGATGCCAGTCTTGATTTTCTCAGGTTTCTTTCTCCACAATATTTATGTGGTATTGACGATTATTTTTGTGACAGCTATGACTTTGGGTGTCTTCAATCCGAAAATGAATGCCTTGGTCTTAAATGAACTGCCTGAAGATAAATTGGCGACAGTCGGTGGAGGGATTGATGCTTTCTGCCAGATTGGTATGGTAGCAGGTCAAGCTTTAGTTGCCCTAATGGTGACAGTGCTTTCTGCGACAAGTATTTCTCTCATCTTCCTCTTGCTTTCTGTAGGACTAGTAAGCTATACTATTCTTGTGGGGCGTAAGTCTAAAAATGAAGTAGTTGTTAAAGCTTAGAAAGTATGCGTATGAAATTAGATTACCGAGATTATAGAAGCGAGATTGTCGAAAAATTCTTTATTCCTTTAATTGTCAAGGAGCGTGAGGAACCGATTGAGGCGGATTTTTCACAGAAAGAAAAAGGCATTCTCAAAGATACCTTGGACATTCGTGATGAGATTGAAGAAAAGTTGGCAGATTTTCGTCAAGAAGTCAATCAAGTCTTTGTCTGGGGATATATTTTTAACATTTTGCATAGTCTTTATTTCTATATCTTGAATGATGGGCAGGATCCAAAGACAGTTGAGGAAGCTTGTCAATTGATTTTAAAGCTGTCTCAAGAAGAAGTAGAAGATGCCATGCGAACCATGTTGGCATCTGAAAATGACGGACATCGTGAGAAGACCCTCAGCCTCATGGAACTTTTGGAAAAAACGGATAAAAAGCCGGCAGATAAGTGGTACTGGTCACTGGCTATCCGCAATCCCCTGGAAACAGTTGAGCGGTCTGTCCATCTCTTGGATAAGATGCTTCCAATCTACCAGCCCTATTTTGAGCAAGCAAGAGTTGAGCGGGAAGCCTTTGCTAGGGATTTTGACATTGAGAAACTCTATCGAGACTCCAAACAGTTGTCCATGACTGGCTTGGATGCTTTGAGTGTTGAAAATGCTCAATTCTTCGTTCTCAGTCCGTGGAATTATTGGTTTGCTTATTATGGCAACGAAGAATTTGACTATATGAAAGTCGCTCTTTTAGCTTCCTGTCGAATTGATCAGATTATGCTGTCAAATGACGAGCTGGATCTGGATGATTTGACAACGGCTCTTAAAGTCATCAGCGATAGTACGCGCTATCAGGTCTTGGTTGAGCTGACCAAGCCTCATGCCAAGAGCAAGGACATTGCAGAACGACTGGCTATTACAGGGGCGGCAGTGTCTTTCCACACTCAAAAGCTGATTAACGGTGACTTACTTCTCTTCAATACAAAAAATAGCGATGTCAAATACAGTGTCAATCGTGAACTTCTCCAAGAGGTCATTGCCAAATTGACAGAGGATTTTGATTTGTAAAAAAAGCCTTGTAAGTTAGATCTTACAAGGTTCTTTTGTGCTTATACCCTTCGAAAATCAAAATCAGACGTTGTTGACTTGATTTGATGAGTGAAAAGGTCCAGTGGATCTTTTCAGCCTGTTCCCTTGAAATATAATAAGGAACAGTGTTCTATCTGCATCTTACGGTCACGAACCAAGTTCGTCTAATTTCCGACCTCCAACAGTCTATTGCCAGACTGTTGGAGCTAGTCTGTTTTTGATTTTCATTGAGTATTAATGATTAACCAGCTGAGCAGTTGGCAAGTGATGATGGTGATAAAGAAAACCAGCCAGCCTTGCTGTATTATAGTCAGGGAATGATTTTCTAGGAAGAAAAAGCTGATTTCGACTGGGATAACATGGATAAAATAATAATAGCTGGCGTATTCTTTTAGAAATTGGAATTTTTTCTGGCGGAATAGATCTGTGGTTAGGGTCCAGGCGACTAGATAGGCTGTGAATGGAATCAGGCTAAATAGAAAGTTCTTGTCGTAGCCCTGTTTGAGATAGATGACAGTGGCTTCAAAAGCTAAAAGGGCTGTGCAGACAAGTAGTTTGTTTTTTTGTCGGTATTGGAAAATGGGGTGATTGAGTTTGTCGGCTAGATAAAAGCCTGTCAGGACAAAAATCGGTGCGTAGAAGAGGCCGTTGCGGCTGGTGAAAAAGAAGGTTTTGTAGCTGTCAAATGCGGTCAGGAAAATCGATTCTGCCAGGTAGGAGGAGTAGGTTTCGACTGAGCCTAGAAGATAGAGAAGGCAGGCTAGACAAGCTGTGATGCGCCAGCCCCATTTCCTTAAAGAATAGTGGACAAGGACAAGACCTAGCAGGAAGGCGGGCATGTACCAGAGTTGGTAGCTGGTGCCTGTGTAGGTCAGTCCGACTAGGAGTGCGAGGGGGTAGTGGAGTAGGGGGATTTCTTGGAGGTTTAGGTAGAAGAGGTAGAAGGGTAGGTAGAGGACGGACCAGGTCAGGTACTGCTTGCTGTAGCGGATTAGGTATTGTTTGGAGAGGCTGGGGTAGTTGCGTCGGAGGAAGAAGCTGGCTGTGACCATGAAGTAGGGAACGACCATGCGACTAAAGATTGATTTTTGGATGAAGTGGAGCTGGTCTGTTTCAAATAACCTGCGGCAATGGAGGGCGATAACGAGAATGGCTCCGATGAACTGGATGAGGGAGAGCAGTGATGTATTGAGTGGTTTTGTCTTATTTTGCATGCTAACGTTCTTCTTTTTTCTTCTATTTTATCGAAATCTGATGAATATGTAAATGTTTGCAAAAAGATGTGGAGAGGTGCTGGCTGAAACTTAGTTGACAAGAGAAGTCCAGTGGAAAATATGGTATAATGTTAGGACGGAGTAAATGTAAACTATCTATTTCGTTTAAGTTAGAAAGGAGCATATAGATGAAAGATTTACATGCAAAATTATTGGCTGATTTTGGGATTGATTTTTCGGATTTGAATTTATTAGAAACGGCTTTTACCCATACTTCTTATGCCAATGAGCATCGCCTTCTAAAAATTTCACATAATGAGCGCTTGGAATTTTTAGGAGACGCTGTTCTCCAGTTGATGATTTCCAAATATCTTTATCAAAAATATCCTGATAGACCCGAAGGTGAGATGTCCAAGTTGCGTTCGACCTTTGTACGTGAGGAGTCTTTGGCTGGTTTTTCACGTGCTTGTGGTTTTGATCGGTTTCTTCGTCTTGGTAAGGGGGAAGAGAAGTCTGGAGGGCGAAATCGCGATACTATTTTAGGAGATGCTTTCGAGGCGTTCTTAGGAGCTCTGCTATTGGACAAAGGGGAAAAGACCGTGGAGGAATTTATCCATAAGGTCATGATTCCTCGTTTAGAAAAAGGGAATTTTGAGCGCGTGACCGACTATAAGACTGCTTTGCAGGAAATTTTGCAGGTCAATGGTGAGATTGCTATTTCGTATCAAGTAATAGCTGAGTCTGGACCTGCCCATGATAAGACCTTTGAAGTGGAGGTATCTGCTGATCAGCGTGTGATTGGTCGTGGTCGTGGTCGCTCTAAGAAATTAGCTGAACAAGCCGCCGCCAAAAATGCTGTGGAGGCTAGAGGATAGGTATGTATCTAAAATCAATTGAAATGCAGGGCTTTAAGTCCTTTGCGGATAAGACTAAGGTAGTCTTTGATCGTGGAGTGACTGCTGTTGTAGGACCGAATGGTTCTGGCAAGTCCAATATTACAGAAAGTCTACGTTGGGCCTTGGGAGAGTCGTCTGCTAAAAGCCTACGTGGAGGCAAGATGCCAGACGTCATCTTTTCGGGAACAGAAAGTCGCAAGGCTCTTAACTATGCCTCGGTTGTCGTGACCTTGGATAATAGCACAGGTTTTATCGCCAATAAACAGAAAGAAATCAAGGTAGAACGCCACATTTATCGATCTGGTGATAGTGAGTACTTGATTGATGGGCAAAAGGTTCGTCTACGGGATATTCATGATCTTTTCATGGATACGGGCTTGGGACGTGATTCTTTCTCTATCATTTCACAAGGGCGGGTTGAAGCAATTTTCAATTCCAAGCCTGAGGAACGCCGTGCTATTTTTGAAGAGGCGGCAGGGGTCTTAAAATACAAGACGCGTAAAAAAGAAACAGAAAGTAAGTTGGCACAGGCCCAGGACAACTTGGACCGCTTGGACGATATTATCTACGAATTAGATAATCAGGTCAAACCATTAGAGAAACAGGCACAAACTGCTAAGAAATTTCTAGAATTAGATGGTCAACGTAAGGAATTATACTTAAATGTTTTGGTGGCTCAGTTGTCGCTTGGTAAGGAAAAGTTATCGGAAAAAGAGGCCGAACTAGAGTCTGTCAAAACTGAATTGACTAGCTACTACAAACAGCGTTCTGAGCTGGAGCAAGAAAATCTGAACTTGAAAGAGAAGCGCCACCGCCTTTCAGAACAATTGGAGCGTGAACAGGCAGTTCTGTTGGATTTGACCAAGTTAATCAGTGATTTGGAGCGAAAAATTGAGGTCCATAAACTGGAATCTAGTCAAAACGAATCAAGTCGTCAAGAAGCGCAGGCGCGCTTGGAAAACTTGTTGACTAGACGAGAGCAGTTGGCAGAACAGATTGAGCAAAAGCAAGAAACGCTTGCGCAATTAGATAGTTCCTTGTCTAGCTTGAAAGACGATATTGCTGCGGTAGACAAAGAAATTTCCTACTTTTCAGAAGATCCTGATCAGGTTTTAGATCATCTGCGTGAACAGTATGTTGCTCTGATGCAGGAAGAGGCAGAAGCTTCAAACAGTCTGACCAAGATTCAGCAGGATATTGCCAATCAAATCAGTCTTTCAGAGAGTAAATCTGAAGACTTGGCACGCTTGCAGACGGAAAAACAAACAGCTCAAGAAGTACTTGATAAGAGTCGGAAAAGTTTAGAAGAAGCTGATCACGTGTTACGCCAGTTGCTTGAGAGCTATCAGACCAAAAAAACAGAATTGGATCAAGTCCAGACTGCTTATCAGGCTGAGCAAGGTCGCTTGTTTGATTTGCTGGATCAGTTGAAAGGCAAGCAGGCTCGTCAGTCTAGTTTAGAAGCTATTTTAAAAAATCACTCCAATTTTTACGCGGGGGTTAAGGCTGTCTTACAGGCGGCACCAAGCTTAGGAGGAATTATTGGAGCAGTCAGTGAACAATTGACCTTTGATACTCGTTACCAAACGGCTTTGGAAATTGCTCTTGGCGGTGCTAGTCAAAACGTCATCGTTGAAGATGAAGCGACTGCTAAACGAGCTATCGCATTTTTGAAAGAAAAACGGCAAGGACGGGCAACCTTCTTACCTCTAACAACTATCAAGCCACGTCAGCTTTCTGGACAGCAAGTCTCTTTACTAGAATCTTCAGAAGGATTCTTGGGGCTTGCAAGTGATTTGGTGACTTATCAGCCAAATTTAGATGCGATTTTCCAAAATTTGCTAGGCACTATTGCGATTTTTGATAGCATTGACCATGCCAACCAGGCGGCGCGTGCGACCAAGTTTCAAGTGCGTATGGTGACCATGGATGGAGCGGAAATCCGTCCTGGTGGAGCCTTTGCTGGTGGTAGCAATCGAAATAACAGCACGACCTTTATCAAACCAGAACTGGATGCTCTTTTAGGAGAAATAGCAGAGCTGTCTAGCCAGTTGCAGGAGCAAGAAAGCTTGGTTGCAGCTAAGAAAACTAGCTTAGACCAAACCAGAGAAGCCTTGGAAACGATTAAGGCGGAGGGGGAAGAAGCTAGATTGAACCAGCAGAGCGCAAGGATTCATCAGGAACAGGCAGAAAATAGACTGGCTCAGCTATCAGCCCAGTATGACCTGCAAATGAGTCAGGTTAGTCCGACCATTTTGACTGAGCTAGAAGAGGCTGCTGCTAAGGAAGAAGTAAATGTCCAAGCCTTGAATGAGAAAAAACTAGCCTTGGATCAACAAATCAATCAAGTCCGTGATAATCGCGACAGTATTCAAGAAAGCTTGCAGAAACTACAGACTCAGAAGGGTCAACTAACTTTGGAACAAGCTGAACTGACTAGCCAACTTCGTTTTGAACAGACAGATCTGAGACGTTTGCAAGAAGAAAAAGTGGTTGCAGATAAGGAAATTTCTCTTTTAGAGGATATGATTGACCAGAAGTTAGAAGCTCTTGAAGATACTAGTATTGAGATTCTTGAAGAACAATTGCAGGCCGCATCTGATAAGCAAAACCAGACCAATCAGATTCTAATTCGCTTAAAGTTTGAGTTGGAAGATATTGATGGGCAGTTTGAAGACTTGGAAGAAAGATTGCAACAAGCTCGGACTAAGAATGATGATTTGATCCGTAAGCAGGCTAAGTTAGAGGCGGATTGTGAGCAAGCGGGCGATAAATTACGGACTTTACTTGGTAATTTGACCGAGCATTTCAAATTGAGTTTTGAAGCTGCTCAGTCTCAGGCCAAGGAAGTTGAGAATCTTGCAGTTGCTGAACAAAGCCTCAAAGACCTAGAAAGAGCTATTCGTGCTTTGGGTCCAGTCAATTTGGATGCTATTGAGCAGTATGACGAGGTCAATAACCGTCTGACCTTCCTCAATGAGCAACGGACAGATATTTTGTCGGCGCGTGATTTACTACTAGATACTATCCACGAGATGGATGATGAAGTCAAAGAGCGCTTCAAGGTTACTTTTGAAGCTATTCGTGAAAGCTTTAAGCAGACATTCAAACAAATGTTTGGCGGTGGTTCAGCGGATTTGATTTTGACAGAAGGTGACCTATTGACTGCGGGTGTGGAGATTTCTGTTCAACCTCCGGGTAAGAAAATTCAATCTCTCAATCTTATGTCAGGTGGCGAAAAAGCCCTTTCGGCCCTCGCTCTGCTATTTTCCATTATCCGTGTTAAGACCATTCCTTTTGTAATTCTCGATGAGGTGGAGGCAGCCTTGGATGAGGCGAATGTCAAACGTTTTGGCGACTACCTCAACCGTTTTGATAAGGAGAGTCAGTTTATCGTCGTGACCCACCGTAAAGGGACCATGGCGGCAGCGGATGCCATGTATGGGGTGACCATGCAGGAATCTGGCGTGTCCAAGATTGTTTCCGTTAAGCTGAAAGATGTGGAGAAATTATGATTAACAAAATTTACGCCAGTGATATGGATGGTACCTTTTTACGAGAAGACCATAGTTTTGATAAGGAACGGTTTCGTCGTATACTGAATCAGTTCAAAGAAAAAGGTTATTTATTTGTGGCAGCAAGTGGGCGATCTATGCAAAGCCTGAAACTTGTTTTTGAAGATTTTGTAGATGAAATCGGGTTTGTAGCTGAAAATGGTTCAATCGTTGAATATCAGGGGCAGACTATCTTTATGGATGATCCAATTAGTCCTGAAATTTATCTGCCGATTATCGCAGGTATTGATGCAGGTCCCTTTGGTAGCAGTCGTTCCATGGTGCTGTCTGGCCTCGAAAACTTTTATTTATTAAAAAATGCTGAGCCTCAGTTTTTAGAAGCGATGACGAATTATTACGCACATTTTCGATTGGTAGACACATTTGAAGAAGTTCGAGAAGAGATTATAAAAATCAATGCCAAATTTTCTCCTGAGGAAATGGACGATGCTAGACGATGGTTAAATGATACATTTGAAGGTGTAACGGCCATGACAACTGGTTTTGACAATATTGATATAATTCCAAATGGTTCAAATAAATCAGTTGGATTGAGTCATCTCTGTGCTCATTTTGGAATTACCCGTCAGGATGTAGTGGCATTTGGTGATAATCAAAATGATTTGGATATGTTTGACTTTGCTGGTCTGGCTCTTGCGACAGAAAATGCAAGAGAGGAAGTGAAGGCCCAGGCAGATTGGATGATTGGTCATTGCAATGATGGAGCAGTATTAGCCTATTTAGAGGAGGAAGTAAATGGCAATTAAGTTGATTGCATTGGATTTAGATGGAACACTTCTGACATCGGACAAACGGATTTCAGAAGCTAATAAAAAGGCCTTGCAGGCAGCGCGTGAGCGTGGAGTTTATGTAGTTCTGACAACAGGGCGTCCTTTACAAGCTATCGGTACTTTTCTAGAAGAACTAGATCTGTTAGGGGAGAATCAATATTCGATTACATTTAACGGTGGTCTAGTCCAGGAAAATACAGGTCGAGTTTTGGATAAGGTTGGCTTCACCATTGAAGATGTGCGCACCATCAGTCGTGTGACAAATGACTTGGACCTTCCTCTGGATGTTCTCTATGGTGGCGATGTCTATTCTCTACCATCAGCCCATGAATCACTTTATCTAACTTGTAATCCATTGCTTAATAAAATTGTGGCAAGCGATGAGGAAATGCCAGAAGATTTTGTCTACAATAAGGCAGTTTCAGCTGTGGCAGCAGACTTTTTGGATGGACAAATTCCAAAAATTCCTGCGGAACTTCACGAGCGTTTCGAGATTTTCAAATCGCGTGATATTCTGCTCGAATGGAGTCCAAAAGGTGTTCATAAAGCAAATGGTTTGGCTAAGTTGATTGGACATCTGGGGATTGATCAGTCAGAAGTTATGGCCTGTGGCGATGAAGGAAATGATCTTTCGATGATTGAATGGGCTGGTCTGGGTGTTGCCATGGCTAATGCGACTGATGAAATCAAGTCTGCGGCCAACCTTGTCCTGCCAAAAAACAATGATGAAGATGGCATTGCTTGGGTCATCGAGCACTATGTATTGAATGAGGACTAGTATGGGATTATTTGATCGATTATTTGGACAAAAAAAACAAGAGGAGCAAGTCGCTCTTGTTGAAGAAGTGGAAAGGGAGCAGTCGGCTTCTAGCGAAGATACAGTAACTACTGAAGTTGAGTCAGCTACTCAAGAAATGGAAAAGTTCCAGTCTGAAGTAGCAGAGACTGAATTGACAGCCGAACAAGAAGCTCAGAAACAACGGACCTTAGACATGATGGCTCAATATTATGCAGCCAAAGAAGCCGCTGCGGCTCGAGTGAAGGAAGCGCAGGAACAAGGCTTTGACCCTGCTATTCAAACCAAGGTCAAGGAAGAGCCTGTTGAGGAAGTTGCTCCAGTAGGGCAAGAAAGTGAACAGGACAAGTACCAGCGTACCTTGAAAAAGACGCGTACAGGATTTGGGGCAAGGCTCAATGAATTCTTTGCCAATTTCCGTTCGGTTGATGAAGAATTTTTCGAAGAGTTGGAAGAAATGCTGATTTTGTCAGACGTAGGTGTGCAAGTTGCTTCTACGCTGACAGAGGAGCTCCGCTATGAAGCCAAGCTACAAAATGCCAAGAAGATAGATGAACTCCGTCGTGTTATCATCGAAAAATTGGTGGATATTTACGAAAAAGACGGTCAATTCAGTGAGCAAATCAATTTCCAAGATGATTTGACAGTCATGCTCTTTGTCGGTGTCAACGGTGTTGGGAAGACGACGTCTATCGGTAAGTTAGCCTACAAGTACAAGCAAGCTGGCAAGAAGGTCATGTTGGTCGCAGCGGACACCTTCCGTGCGGGTGCGGTAGCCCAGCTGGTCGAGTGGGGTCGCCGTGTCGATGTGCCAGTAGTCACAGGACCTGAAAAGTCAGACCCAGCTAGTGTGGTTTTTGATGGGGTAAAACGTGCCGTGGCAGAAGGCGTGGATATTCTCATGATTGATACAGCAGGTCGCTTGCAAAATAAAGAAAACCTCATGGCAGAGCTGGAAAAAATCGGTCGCATCATCAAACGGACCCTACCTGATGCACCGCATGAAACCCTCTTAGCACTGGATGCCTCCACAGGTCAAAACGCCCTCAGTCAAGCCAAGGAATTTGCAAAAATTACTCCATTGACTGGGCTAGTCTTGACCAAGCTAGACGGTACAGCCAAGGGTGGTGTCGTTCTTGCCATCCGTCAGGAACTGGATATACCAGTTAAGCTAATTGGTTTCGGTGAGAAAATCGATGACATCGGTGAATTCAAATCCGAAGAATTCATGCGTGGGCTATTGGAAGGATTGGTATAGAAAAAAGTCGTTAGTTCAATGAACTAGCGACTTTTTCTATCTGTATGCAGCAGTGAGTAAATGGCAATATCCACAATACCCCGATTGTTTCGAGCGGCTTGGCGGAGAGTTCCTTCATAGGTCATACCGACTTTTTCCATGACACGACCAGAAGGACGATTTTCACTATCGTGAACAGCTGTAATCCGTAAACAGCCCACTTCCTCCAATAAATAGTGATTAACAGCTTCAAGAGCTTCGGCCATATAACTTTGCCCCCACCATTTACTGCCCAACACCCAACCTAATTCGGCAGCTTGAACTCTTTCATCAAGGCTGACAACGGAAATATCTCCAATGGGTTGCTGATTTTCTTTGAGCTCAATTACCCACCTGTATGTTTTTTCCTGTGAATAGGATTGAAGACAGAACTGGACATAGTCTTCAGTATCTTGGAGTGTCTGATGCGTTGGCCAGGTCAGATAGGTGGTAACCTTTTCATCTGAAGTCCAGTTTTGGAAAACTGATTCAACATCGCTTGCTTGAAAAGGGCGTAAAATTAGACGTTCTGTTTCTAAAATCTGAGTTCCTTTATGTTGCATCTTATTTCCTCCTCAACAACGCTTCTATCCAGTCTGGTGCATAGGCAGAAGTGCAGCCTTTTGGAACTTTCATGTTCGCATAGACGGCCAATTCCTGACCAATTGCAAGACCTTGTTCCAGGTAGTCAGGATAGGTAACTGCAATCTCCACTAAGCATTGGTTCATGGTCCATTGGACAAGCGGGTCAGCGGTTTGCAAATGCTGGCGAATATGGTCTAGAGATTCTTCGATTTCTTGATTTGAGGCAGTTCTTCCAGCAAAGTATTTGGCACGAAGGAACCAACCTAATCGTTGAAAAATAGCCTGGTCTTGGATGAGTAAGTATTCTTCCCAGTCTTTGCTATCCTTGCGTTTGCTGAGGATAATGGAAGCCAATTTATCGAGGACATTGACCGAAATTTGTTCATTGAGGCAATTCTCTAGGTCAGCTTGGGGAAGTTGGTTAGGTTTAGCCTTGGCAACTTGAATAGCTAAATATTGTGCTTCTAGGACACCTGTTTGCCAGAGTGGGGCAAATAAGTCCAGTCGATTTTTATAGGCCTTGGCGATACCAGAAATAGCTCCCATTGGAACTCCGTAGTAGGGCTTAGTTTCGCCAATTTTTTCATAACGCTTGAGGGTGCCAGCATGGCTGGCTACTTCAAGTTGGGTGAGAATGATGTTCATTTCAGTCATAAATATCTCCCAAAAAAACTGGATTGCTCCAGTTTTTATATGTAGTCGTTTAGTTTGCTTTTAGTACAAGGCAACGAGGTGCAGGTTGCTAGAACAGCCTAGAGGCTGTTCTAGGTTGGAAATAAGACATGCGAAGCAAGTCACTTTCGTGGAGTACGGCAAAGCGAGTTAACGAAGTAATCAAAGCTAAACTAAATGACTATTTCAATAAACCACGTTCACGATACCAGACATCAGGTGTCCAAACCCACTTGCAACTGTAGCTTTCTAGCAAATCAAAGGCTGCCTCAGGTCCCATAGTTCCAGCTGGATAGGTGTGGAGTGGGACTTGGTTGCTTGCCCACAAATCAACAATGCGGTCAATCAAGCTCCAGCTTGCTTTCACTTCTTCCCAATGGCTAAAGTTAGTAGAATCACCATTTAGGACATCGAAAAAGAGTTTTTCGTAGGCTTCGGGTGAATTTCCAAGAGCAGTTGCATTGTGGCGGAAGTTGAGTTTGGCAGGAGTAAGAGCAAAATGGGAACCAACTTCCTTACCGTTGATAGAGAGCATGAAGCCTTCAGTTGGTTGGATGAAGATGGTCAATACATTGGCTTCGGAAGGTTGACCAAAAATATCTTCCGCATGCTTGAAGGTGATGGTCACGCGCGTGCCCTTTTCTGTCAGACGTTTACCTGTACGGAAGAAGAAAGGTACATCACGGAAACGGTCAGTATCAACGAAGAAGACACCTCCTGCAAAGGTTTCTGTCTGAGAACCTTCGGCAATATTTGGTTCATCCAAGTAGCTAACGTAGTCTTTTCCGTCAATGGAACCTGCTGCATATTGACCACGGATGAAGTTGCGTTTGAGGTCCTCATCAGAAGGCTGACGAAGGTGTTGGAAGACCTTAATCTTTTCAGCGCGGACATCTTCCTCCTTGAAGCTGGCTGGCTTATCCATTGCTAGAAGGGAAAGAACTTGAAGGGCATGGTTTTGCACCATGTCTTTTAAGGCGCCAGAATGATCGTAGTAGCCTCCACGATCCTCAACACCAATCGCTTCAGCAAATGTAATTTGGACGTTATCGATGTAATCGCGGTTCCAAATATGCTCAAAAATGATATTGGCAAAGCGAACCGCAAAGATATTTTGCACCATTTCCTTGCCTAGGTAATGGTCGATACGGTAGATTTGGTCTTCATTGAAGGCTGCTGCCAATTCATCATTGAGTTTGGTAGCTGTAGCAAGGCTAGTTCCGAAAGGTTTTTCAATTATCAAGCGTTCAAAACCTTGTCCATCAACGATTTGCTCAGATTTGAGGTGTTTGGCAATGGTTCCGAAAAATTCAGGTGCCATAGAGAGGAAGAAGACCTTGTTGTGCTGGGTATTGTATTTTTCACACAAGTCGTCCTGCAATTTACGAAGAGCTACATAATGTTCCGTGTCATTGACATCGTGGCTTTGGTAGTAGAAATGATTTGCAAATTCATGAGCTTGACGTGGTGTGTCAGGCAGATCACCTAGTGATTCAATGACGGTTTGCTCAAAAAATTCCTTGGTCCAGGGTCTGCGAGCTGTACCAATTACTGCAAAATTTTCTCGGATATGGCCTGCCTTATAAAGACGGAAGAGGGATGGATAGAGTTTGCGTTTGGCAAGGTCGCCACTAGCACCAAAAATTGTAAACAATACATGTGATGACATAATTTCATTCCTATCTGTTGAATATCATTAATAGTATACCACAAATTGTCAGAAAATTCACTTTTTTAGTTGGAATTATTAGAAAACACGGTAGACATACGGAGAATCTGGCTGCTCAATCTGAACCATCGATTGTAATTCAAGTGTTGGGAGATTTTGTTTCAACGATGTGTGGTAGGAAACCTTGATTGTTCCTCTGGCTTTTACCCAAGTATTGTTAGGAAATTCTGTGGTAGCCCCCGTAGAGAGTAAGCCATATACCCCAGAATCAGCAATGCAGTGAATAATACCAAAGCGGAAAAGGAAAAATTGCTGGCTATTGTCAGGGTCATTGTAGACAAATCCAATCATTTCAATCGTTTTTCCTGAAAATTCCGTAGGATAGTCGTAGATTGCTTCCATCACTTCCATATAGTTTTCATTAGTAACGACAATGGTTTCTTCAGCCAAGTATCTATCAGCAATTTCACGCATCTGGTTTTGATAGGCAGATTTTGTAAAATAAATAGAAGTATCAGGCTTGAGATACTGAACAGTCGCCCCTTCTTGGTTTTGTGTATTAGTATCGTTTTCTGTTGCTAGTGGGAAATGATAGCCCTTGGCAGCAACAGTTGTTGAATCCAGGCTTACCGTAGGAAAGAGCCAGGCTATAGCAAGAGGAATGAGCAATAGTCCAATGCTTGATAGTTTGGCAATTTTGCTTTTTAAATGGCTATGTACTCGAATTTCTTTTACCCAGACATACAATTGTACGATGGCAAGTATGAAAGATAAAACCATGGATAGATAGGCTAGATAGCTATAGTGCAGATTAATGTATTGGTCTAATTTTCCAGAGATATAAAGATACATGGTCATTTCAAAGTAACCTGCAAGAATTAAAAAACGAATCATACTACACCTCCAAGTATCAGACTATATCCCAAAATAACGAGAGTGATAGTAATGATAAAACCGACTATAAATTTCCCTTTGAAATAATGTTTCATCATGAGCAAGTTTTTAACATCCACCATGGGTCCGATAACTAAGAAAGCCATTACTGGGGCGAATCCGAAGCTGGATAGTAGTGATGCACCAATAAAGGCATCGGCTTCGGAACATAGGGAAAGAAGAAAGGCCAGCAACATCATCAGTAAAATAGCTGTTAATGGACTGTGACCGATGGTAGTCAGGACAGCGGTTGGAATATAGACTTGTACGAGACTGGCAAATAGACAACCAAAGACTAGGTAACGTCCCGTATCAAAAAATTCATCAATGGCATGAATAAGTGCGAAGCCAACTTTTTGCCAGCTGGTTTTATCTGAATAATCATGCTGGTGATGGTCAAACTTGCTTCCTTTAAGAATTGGTCCTTTTACGAAAAAACCAAGAATGATTCCCAATACTAGGGATACAATGATGGCTCCTAGGGCTCTATAGAGTGCGAAAAGTAGGGAATTTCCAAAAGCGGTAAAGGTTGCAAAAAGGACGATAGGATTAATCACAGGCGCCGTTACTAAAAAGGGAACAGCAGTATAACTCGGCACTTTTTTCTCTAATAGCCGATTGACAATAGGGACAATACCACATTCGCAAGACGGAAAAATGAAGCCGATAAAGGTTCCAAATAGAATGGCAAGAAACTTGTTTTTAGGTAAGAGTTTACGAACCTTATCTGGTGTTATAAACACATCGATAAAACCTGAAATAATAGCTCCAATCAAGACAAAGGGCAATGCTTCAATCATGATAGATAGGAAAATAGCCCCCGCCTGTAGGACGGAGGTAGGTAATTGATCAAGACCAAGCATATTATTTTTTATCCTGATTCAAGTTGTTTTTCTCGGAATGTTCTTTTGATTTTGGATCTGGATACTCAATTTCTTCCAATTTTTCAAATGAAGCAAATTCTTCCAGCATCTTTTCTAAATCATCTTGTCGTTTATAAGTTACAGCCATAGGGCACCTCCAAAAATTTTATATAAACATTATACATTTTTTACTAAAAATTATCTAAAGGAATCTGTTTTTATTGAAGCGCAAATATAGTTCGCACCCTCAAATCATGATATAATATTCTTATGAAAACAAGAATATCAGAATTAGTTAGCGTGCTCAATCAATACGCTAAAGAGTATTATCAATTGGACCAACCTAGCGTATCAGATGCAGAATATGATACGCTTTATCGTGAATTAGTAGAGCTAGAAACGGCTCATCCAGAACTGATTTTACCAGATAGTCCTACCCATCGGGTCGGGGGAAAGATGCTAGACGGATTTGAAAAATATAGTCATGTTTATCCTCTTTTTAGTTTGCAGGATGCCTTTTCTCGTGAAGAGTTAGAAGCTTTTGACCAGCGAGTTCGCAAGGAATTTCCTCAAGCAACGTATATCTGTGAATTGAAGATTGATGGTCTGTCTATTTCCCTGACCTATGAAGCGGGTAATTTAGTCGTGGGTGCTACACGTGGTGACGGTAGTGTCGGTGAAAATATCACAGAAAATCTCAAACGAGTGGCTGATGTTCCTTTGACCTTACCCGAAGCTGTGGACATCACTGTCCGAGGTGAGTGTTATATGCCAAAAGCTTCCTTTGACCGTGTTAACAAACAGCGTCAGGAGGCTGGTGAAGCTGAATTTGTTAATCCGCGTAATGCAGCAGCAGGGACCCTCCGCCAGCTTGATACGGGAGTGGTGGCCCAGCGTGGTCTCGCTACTTTCCTCTACCAAGAGGCTAGTCCATCTGAAGCGACTAGTCAGTCACAAGTACTGGAGAAACTGGATGCTCTGGGATTTGTGACCAACCACGAATATTGCTTGGCGGAGTCGATTGATGACACGTGGGATTTTATTGAAAAAATAGCAGAGCGTAGAGATGATTTACCCTATGAGATAGATGGTGTTGTCATCAAGGTAAATGATTTAGCTATACAAGAAGAACTAGGATTTACAGTTAAAGCGCCACGATGGGCAGTAGCTTACAAGTTTCCAGCTGAGGAAAAAGAAGCAGAAATCTTGTCGGTTGATTGGACTGTTGGCCGAACAGGTGTTGTGACACCAACGGCCAATCTTAGTCCTGTTCAACTGGCAGGAACGACTGTCAGTCGAGCAACTTTGCATAACGTAGATTATATCGCCGAAAAAGATATTCGTATTGGCGATACGGTCATTGTTTATAAGGCGGGAGATATTATTCCAGCAGTTCTGAAAGTGGTGGACAAGTATCGAAAAGAGCAAGAAATCATGCCCATTCCTAGTCATTGTCCGTCTTGTCAGAGCGACCTACAACACTATGAGGACGAAGTTGCCCTCCGCTGTATCAACCCTATTTGTCCTAGCCAGCTGATGAGTAAGTTGGAACATTTTGCAAGTCGGGATGCTATGAATATCGCAGGGCTAGGGTCTTCAATCGTTGAAAAACTCTTTGGAGCAGGCTTGGTACACGATGTTGCTGATATTTATAAATTAACTGTTGATGACCTATTGACCTTGGAAGGTTTCAAAGAAAAATCAGCTAACAAGCTCTATCAAGCCATTCAAACTTCTAAGAGTAACTCAGCAGAATGCCTCCTATTTGGACTAGGTATTCGCCATGTAGGTAGTAAGGCAAGTAAGATTTTAGTAGAAAAATTTGGTGATTTAGAAACTCTAGCATTTGCTGATCAAGAAGCAATTGCTTCGCTAGAAGGTCTTGGTCAGGTTATTGCTAAGTCTTTGACAACTTTTTTTGCTAGTGAGGGTGCGCAACAACTTTTAGCCGAACTTAAGGAAGCTAAGGTAAACTTAACCTATCTCGGCCAAGTAGTAGATGAAAATGCTGCGCTATCGGGTATGACAGTTGTACTGACTGGTAAATTGGAGCGAATGAAACGAAACGAAGCCAAAGCCAAATTAGAAGCTTTAGGGGCAAATGTAGCGGGATCTGTTTCTAAAAAAACTAATCTTGTGGTTGCCGGAACAGATGCAGGCAGTAAATTGACCAAAGCACAGGAGCTAGGTATTGAAATAAAAGATGAGGCTTGGTTAGAGAGCTTGTAAAGGTAAAACGATGGAAGAAAGAAAACGTGCTAGACTAATATATAATCCGACCTCAGGTCAAGAAATCATGAAGAAAAATGTGGCCGAAGTATTGGAAATTTTGGAAGGCTACGGTTATGAGACTTCAGCTTTCCAAACAACTGCTGAGAAAGACTCTGCAAAGAATGAAGCTACACGTGCGGCGCTTGCAGGCTTTGACTTGATTATCGCGGCTGGTGGAGATGGAACAATCAATGAAGTCGTCAATGGAATTGCTCCACTTGAAAAACGTCCGCAGATGGCCATCATACCGACTGGCACCACCAATGACTATGCGCGTGCTTTAAAAGTGCCTAGGGGAAATCCTGTAGAAGCAGCTAAGGTTATTGGTAAGCAGCAGACAATTTTAATGGATATTGGTTTAGCCAAAAATCAAAAAAATGGTTTTCATCAAGAACATTATTTTATCAACATTGCTGCGGCAGGTACACTTACGGAGTTGACCTACAGTGTTCCCAGTCAACTTAAGACCATGTTTGGCTATTTGGCCTATGTAGTAAAAGGAGCAGAACTCCTGCCACAAGTACAATTTACACCTGTTCGTGTAGAGCATGATGAGGGCGTGTTTGAAGGCTCGGTTTCAATGATTTTTGTTGCCTTAACCAATTCAATTGGAGGTTTTGAACAGATCGTTCCCGATGCTAAGTTAGATGATGGTAATTTTACCTTATTGATGGTTAAAACAGGGAATCTATTTGAAATTCTACATCTGATTCGTCAAGTCTTAGATGGTGGCAAACACATTGAGAGTGATTTAGTTGAATACATAAAAACCAAGAGCCTATCCATCGAAAATCTGAACCCAGATAACCGTCTACTGCTCAATCTAGATGGAGAGTTTGGTGGGGAAGCCCCTGTACGTCTGTACAACCTATCAAACCATATAGAGTTTTTCGCAGATACAGATCTGGTTTCTGACCATGCAATCACTCTTGATACTGATCAGATGAATCGAGAAGATATGGCCAAACGATTCATTGAAGAAACAGACCATATTGATGAAGCTATTAAATAGGAAGAAAAGATGAAATACTCTTTTCTTTTTATTTTACAAAAACGAATTAAACGCTTACAATGGCGGTATTTTCTTGACAAATAGATGTTTTAGGAGTATCCTTACATGGTATTAAATTTTAAAAGGAGAATTCGTTATGAGTTTAGGCGCATTGGCCCTTGGATTGGCCTGTCTTGGTGTAAGTATCGGTGAGGGACTGTTGGTGGCTTCATACCTTAGTTCGACTGCACGTCAACCAGAAATGCAAAGTAAATTGATGGCTGGTGTATTTTTGGGTGTTGCCTTTATCGAGGGAACTTTCTTCGTAACCTTGGCTATGACATTTGTCTTAAAATAGTAGAAAATAGAGAAATAGAAAAGGGGGGAACCTCCATTGGAAGAACATTTAAGTCCAACCCTTACCCTTGGTCCCGTAACCTTTGACCTGACCATGGTATTGGTTTCTGTCATTACCATTTCCATTATTTTCTTACTAGTTTTTTGGGCTAGTCGTCGGATGGAGCTCAAGCCAAAAGGAAAACAGAATGTTTTGGAGTATGTTTACGAATTGACCATCAATTTTACAAAAGGGAATCTTGGCGATGCGGAAGCAAAGCGGTATTCCTTGTTCTTCTTTACAGTCTTTACTTTTCTTTTGGTTGCCAATAATCTAGGTTTGATGACCAAATTGGAAACAGCAGAAGGACATAATTTGTGGACTTCTCCAACAGCCAATATGGCTTACGATTTCGGTTTGGCAACAATTGCAACAGTATTTTGTCATGTTGAGGGTATTCGTCGTCGCGGTTTCAAGGCATACCTCAAATCTTTTGTGACACCCTGGGCTATGGCTCCAATGAACATTTTGGAAGAAGTGACCAACCTTGTGTCGCTTGCTCTTCGTCTGTACGGTAACATTTATGCTGGTGAAGTGCTTGTCTCTCTTCTTCTACAATTATCTCAACAAAGTGCACTTGCATATCCAATTGCCTTTGCTCTGAACGTTGTTTGGACAGCATTTTCTGTATTCATTTCATGCTTGCAGGGATATGTATTTATCATGTTGGTATCTATGTACTTAAATAAAAAAATCAGTAGTGAGAGTGAATAGGAAAGGGAAAGACAACTATGGCAACAACTATTACAATGCAATCTAGTACCATTCTTGGAAACTTTATCTTGGTAACAGCCTCATTTGCAGTACTTATTATTCTTATTCGTGTTTTTGCATGGGATAAAATTACAGGTATTTTTGAAGAACGTGCCAATAAGATTGCGAACGATATTGATGCTGCAGAAGAAAAATTAACAGCAGCAGCAAACCTTGTTCAACAACGTGAAGATGAGTTGGTACAGGGACGTATTGAAAGTCAAAAGATTATTCAAGACGCGGTTGAACGCGCAAAACTAGAGAAAAAACGTATTCTTGAGCAAGCAGATGTTGAAATTCAAGGATTGAAGCAAAAAGCTCAATTGGAAATTGAAGCTGAAAAACGTGAAGCACAAGAAAACTTGCGTGTTCAAGTTGCTGAATTGGCAGTTGATCTTGCAAGCAAAATTATTTTGGAAGATTTGGACCAACAAGCTCATAGTAACTTGATTGACCGTTATTTGGACAAACTAGGAGACAAGTAGATGAACGCTAGAGAAAATGCCATCGTGCAAAAATATGCTCTATCATTTGTTGAAAAAGTCAGTGATCATGCAGATATTTGGGATATGTATGACCAGATTTCTGACTTGATTTCCATCATTCATGATAGTAAGCTGAATCGAATCTTGCTGTCAGCGACAGTATCGAGAGAAGAAAAGGCTGACTTTGTAAGGACGGTACGTCAATCTAGTTTCTGGCAAATCAATGACTTGATTGAAGATGTTATTCGTGATGGTCATGCAGACTTGCTTCTTGAAACCCTTGAGCGTGTCCAATTACAAATCAGTAAATTTAAAAATGAATTTGAAGCCCGTGTGGTTTCAGTCTATCCGTTGACAGAAGCTCAAAAAGAGCGTCTCCGTCACTTGGTAGAACAACGATTTTCCTTGCGTGTACGCAATATCACGGAAGAACTTGATCAAAGTCTCCTCGGTGGTTTTATTGTAACGGTTAACCATAAGGTAATCGATGCAAGCGTTCGGACACAGTTGAAGGACATTAGAAAAAAACTTTAAAAAATAGAAAGTGGTGTTCTTTTGATTAATGCACAAGAAATTAGCGCTTTACTAAAACAACAAATTGAAGGCTTTCAGCCTGACTTTGACTACACAGAGACTGGTGTCGTAACCTATATCGGTGACGGTATCGCCCGTGCGCAAGGTCTTGACAATGCCATGAGTGGAGAGCTTTTGGTATTTGAAAATGGCACCATTGGTATGGCACAAAACTTAGAAACCAACGATGTTGGTATTATCATTCTCGGACAATTTACCGATATTCGTGAAGGGTCAGTTGTTCGTCGTACTGGTAAAATTATGGAAGTACCAGTTGGTTCGGCTTTGATTGGTCGTGTCATCAACCCACTTGGTCAACCTGTGGATGGTCTTGGTGAGATTCGTACTAGTAAGACTCGTCCGATTGAATATCCAGCACCAGGTGTTATGCAACGTAAGTCGGTTAATGAACCGCTTCAAACTGGTCTCAAGGCGATTGACGCTTTGGTTCCGATTGGTCGTGGTCAGCGTGAATTGATTATTGGTGACCGTCAGACAGGGAAGACATCTGTAGCTATTGATGCTATTCTCAACCAAAAAGGCCAAGACATGATTTGTATCTATGTGGCTATCGGTCAGAAAGAGTCAACTGTTCGTACTCAGGTTGAAACCCTTCGTCAATATGGTGCTTTGGATTACACAATCGTAGTAACTGCATCTGCTTCACAACCGTCTCCATTGCTTTTCTTGGCTCCTTATGCTGGTGTTGCGATGGCAGAAGAGTTCATGTATGAAGGCAAACACGTCTTGATTGTTTACGATGATTTGTCGAAACAAGCGGTAGCTTACCGTGAATTATCTCTCTTGCTTCGTCGTCCTCCGGGTCGTGAAGCCTATCCAGGGGATGTATTCTACTTGCACAGTCGTTTGCTTGAGCGTTCAGCAAAGGTTTCAGATGAATTGGGCGGTGGCTCCATTACAGCTCTACCATTTATCGAAACACAGGCGGGAGATATTTCAGCTTACATCGCGACCAACGTGATTTCTATCACGGACGGACAAATCTTCTTGAAGGACGATTTATTCAACTCTGGTATCCGTCCAGCCATTGATGCGGGTTCTTCTGTATCACGTGTAGGTGGCTCTGCACAGATTAAGGCCATGAAAAAGGTTGCAGGTACCCTTCGTATCGACTTAGCTTCTTATCGTGAATTAGAAGCCTTTACTCAATTTGGTTCGGATTTGGATGCAGCAACTCAGGCTAAACTCAACCGTGGTCGTCGGACTGTGGAAGTGTTGAAACAACCATTGCATAAGCCGCTTCCAGTTGAAAAACAGGTTTTGATTTTGTATGCTTTGACAAATGGCTTCTTGGATTCAGTGCCAATCGATGATATTTTGGCATTTGAAGAAGAACTGTACGCATATTTTGATTTGCACTACGATGGTCTTTTGGATGTTATTCGTACAACAAAAGATCTTCCTGATACAGATGAATTGAATGCTGCTATCCAAGCTTTCAAAGACCAGTCTGTCTTTAAGTAAAGGAGTGAATAATGGCAGGTTCTCTCAATGAAATCAAATCAAAAATTGCATCAACTAAGAAAACCAGTCAAATCACCGGTGCCATGCAGATGGTTTCGGCTTCTAAATTAGCCAAATCAGAGCAATTAGCGCAATCCTTTCAAATCTACGCTAGCAAGGTTCGTCAGATTACAACGGACCTCTTGCGTGGAGAGTTGATGGCTTCAGATACAAGCAATCCAATGCTGATTCGTCGTCCAGTTCAAAAATCTGGTTATATTGTCATTACCTCTGACAGTGGACTAAAAGGTTCTTATAATTCCAGTATTTTGAAGGCTGTGATGGGGATGATTGAACAGGATCATGACTCAAAAGACGAGTATGAGATTATTGCCATTGGTAGTATGGGAGCTGATTTCTTCCGTGCCCGTGGTATCAATCCTGTCTTTGAATTGCGAGGTTTAGCAGACAACCCAAGTTTTGAAGAGGTTCAAAAAATCATTTCTAAGTCTGTTGAAATGTACAAGAATGAACTCTTTGATGAGTTGTATGTTTGTTATAACCACCATGTCAATAGTTTGACCAGTCAGGTGCGTGTACAACAGATGCTTCCTGTAGAAGATTTGGACCACAATGAAGCAGATGGTTATACAGCTACCTTTGAGTTGGAACCAAACCGTGAGGTTATTTTGGAACAACTCTTGACTCAATATGCAGAATCAACTATTTATGGAGCGATTTTGGATGCCAAAACTGCTGAAAATGCAGCAGGTATGACAGCCATGCAGACAGCAACGGATAATGCTAAGAATGTCATTAACGATTTGACAATCCAATACAATAGGGCTCGTCAGGCAGCGATTACTCAGGAAATTACTGAGATTGTAGCTGGTGCCTCAGCCCTTGAGTAATAGAAATAGAGGAAATAGAATGAGTTCAGGCAAAATTACTCAGGTTGTCGGACCAGTTGTAGACGTTGCGTTTGCAGCAGAAGATAAACTTCCTGAGATTAACAACGCACTCGTTGTATATAAAAATGATGATTCCAAACAAAAAGTCGTGCTTGAAGTGGCTTTGGAACTTGGTGATGGCGTTGTACGGACCATTGCCATGGAATCAACGGATGGATTGACACGTGGGATGGAAGTTCTCGATACAGGTCGTCCCATCTCTGTTCCAGTCGGTAAAGAAACGCTGGGTCGTGTCTTCAATGTGTTGGGAGATACCATTGACCTTGAAGAGTCTTTTCCGGCAGATTTTGAACGTGAGCCTATCCATAAGAAAGCGCCGGCTTTTGACGAATTATCTACTTCAAGCGAAATTTTGGAAACAGGGATTAAGGTTATCGACCTCCTAGCACCTTATCTAAAAGGTGGTAAGGTTGGTCTCTTCGGTGGTGCTGGTGTTGGTAAAACCGTTCTTATCCAAGAATTGATTCACAATATTGCCCAAGAACACGGTGGTATCTCTGTATTTACCGGAGTTGGCGAGCGTACCCGTGAAGGGAACGATCTTTACTGGGAAATGAAAGAATCAGGTGTTATTGAAAAAACGGCCATGGTATTTGGTCAGATGAATGAGCCACCAGGAGCCCGTATGCGTGTTGCTCTTACTGGTTTGACTATTGCGGAATACTTCCGTGATGTGGAAGGGCAGGATGTTCTTCTGTTCATCGATAATATCTTCCGTTTCACACAGGCTGGTTCAGAAGTGTCTGCCCTCTTGGGTCGTATGCCATCAGCCGTTGGTTATCAGCCAACACTTGCGACGGAGATGGGACAATTGCAGGAGCGTATTACCTCAACCAAGAAGGGTTCTGTTACATCTATTCAGGCTATTTACGTACCTGCGGATGACTATACAGACCCAGCTCCAGCGACAGCCTTCGCTCACTTGGATTCAACAACTAACTTGGAGCGTAAGTTGACTCAGCTTGGTATCTACCCTGCGGTGGATCCATTGGCTTCGTCATCACGTGCACTTGCTCCACAAATCGTTGGTGAAGAGCACTATGCAGTAGCTATGGAAGTAAAACGTGTCCTTCAACGTTACCAAGAATTGCAAGATATTATTGCCATTCTCGGTATGGATGAATTATCAGATGAAGAGAAGACCTTGGTTGGTCGCGCTCGTCGTATCCAATTCTTCCTCTCTCAAAACTTCAACGTTGCGGAGCAATTTACAGGTATGCCAGGTTCTTATGTGCCAGTAGCTGAAACGGTGAAAGGCTTTAAGGAAATCTTGGACGGCAAACACGACCATCTACCAGAAGATGCCTTCCGAAATGTTGGTTCAATTGAGGATGTGGTCGCTAAAGCTGCTAAAATGAAATTCTAGAGGTGGCTTATGGGACAAATGACTGTACAAATCGTAACACCAGACGGTATCAAATATGACCATCATGCAGCATTTGTTTTGGTCAAAACGGTTGATGGTGAGATGGGTGTCTATTCTGGACATGAAGAACTGATTGCAGTTTTGGAAATCGGTGAAATGAAAGTGCGTCGTGTTGATGATGAAAACCATGTAGACTGGATTGCGGTCAATGGTGGAATCATTGAAGTCAACAAGGATATTATTACGGTCATTTCTGATTCCGCTGAGCGGGAACGGGATATTGATATTAGTCGTGCGGAACGTGCCAAATTGCGCGCGGAACGTGAATTGGAAGAAGCACAGACTGCTCGTAATATTGATATGGAAATGCGTGCAACAGTCGCCCTCCAACGTGCGATAAATCGTATTCGTGTTGGGAAACATTAATCTATATGGGATTGAACTTGGTTCAGTTCCATTTTTTAATTTCATGGTATAATGGAAACATGGTAATTTCAATTTTACAGTTTTTTAGTCATATATTGTTTATCTATCTGGCTCATCATCTCTTGGTTACAACAGTTGATTGGTCACGGTGGTTGAAGGTGACTGGGGACAATCAGCGTAAAATCAATTTGCTGATTCTCTTTCTGGCAATAGCACTGGGGTACTTAGTCTCGACTTTCTTTTTAGAATTGTTGATGATGGGACGCTCTTTTGCAAATATGTGATTTAAGTAAGAAAAGGATAAGAAATGGATACAATTATTATTACAGGTAGTAAAAACGGTTTGAAAGGACAGGTTGAGATTGAGGGGGCGAAGAATGCCGTTCTGCCTTTATTGGCAGCAACAGTTCTAGCAAGTCAAGGGCAAACCAAATTGACCCAGGTTCCTATTTTGTCTGATGTCTATACAATGAATAATGTTGTACGTGGTCTGGGAGTTCGTGTGAAATTTGACGAGGAAACAAAGACTATCGATATTGATGCAACAGGTAAACTTGGTAGTGAAACTCCTTATAAGTATGTGAGTCAAATGCGCGCCTCTATTGTTATTCTTGGTCCGATTTTGGCACGCAATGGCTATGCTAAGGTTTCTATGCCAGGAGGTTGTACAATTGGTAGTCGTCCAATTGATTTGCACTTAAAAGGTTTGCAAGCTATGGGGGCTAAAATTAAACAACGCGCTGGTTATATTGAAGCGAGTGCAGAGAACTTGCAGGGAGCTCATATCTATCTTGATTTCCCAAGTGTTGGGGCAACGCAAAATTTGATGATGGCTGCAACTCTGGCGCAGGGTACAACGGTATTAGAAAATGCAGCGCGAGAACCTGAAATTGTTGACTTGGCTATTTTCCTAAACAAAATGGGGGCAAAAGTTAAGGGGGCAGGTACAGAGACGATTACGATTACTGGTGTAGAAGAATTGACTGGCGCAGAACATCAAGTGGTGCAAGATCGTATCGAAGCGGGTACCTTTATGGTGGCAGCGGCAATGACTGGTGGAGATGTCTTGGTCAAGGACGCTGTCTGGGAGCATAACCGTCCACTCATTTCTAAGATGTTGGAAATGGGAGTTGAGGTGACGGAAGAAGCTGAAGGGATTCGAGTTCGTTCGCAAGTGGATAAGCTTAAACCTGTAACAGTAAAAACCTTGCCCCATCCAGGATTCCCAACGGATATGCAGGCTCAATTTACAGCTCTAATGGCAGTTGCAAAGGGTGAATCTACCATGATTGAAACGGTATTTGAGAATCGTTTCCAGCATTTGGAAGAAATGCGTCGGATGGATTTGCATTCGGAAATTTTACGAGATACAGCTATCATCACGGGAGGACTTGCTCTGCAAGGTGCTCAGGTTATGTCTACTGATTTACGAGCAAGTGCCGCTTTGATTCTGGCTGGTTTGGTCGCTGAAGGTGAAACGATTGTAGGTAAATTAACGCACTTAGATCGAGGTTACTATCGTTTTCATGAGAAATTAGCTGCTTTAGGTGCAACGATTGAACGTGTGAGTGGAGAAGATGAAAATGGATAAGGATAATCTTAGCTATGTTGGTAAAAATTTAATCTTAGTAGCAGTTGTTTTGTTGATTGCTATTTTGGTGTTTATTTTAGGATTAATGGTTGGTTACGGTGTCATAGGAGATGGAGACAATGTATTTGCGGTGTTGTCACCAGCTAAGTGGCAAGAATTAATCGGTAAATTTACAGGAAAGTAGGCTGGACCTGCTTTTTTGATGGAGAGAAAATGGCGAAGAAAAATGTAAAAAAACAAGCAATGAGTCTGCTCAGCTTATTGGCTACGATTGTTGTAGTAGCGGGTGGCTATCTTTTAAGTGATAACAAGAGTAGCAACGTTGCTGATTATTCCTATTATGTCAATCAGTCTAAGGCAAGTGAAGGCACACCTAATCAGGAACTGGCTAGTTCGGTATTGACAGAAGATGTAAAAAAGCAACTGGGAAATTCGATTGAATGGAATAGTGCTGGAGCGTTTATTATTAACGGGAATCAAACGGATTTAGATGCATCGGTTGCCAGTGTTCCTTATGGTGATAATAAGACAAAAACAGTCCAGGGAGAAACGGTTCCAACAGTAGCCAATGCGCTTTTAGCTAAATCTACACGTCAGTATAAGGATCGTGAAGAAACAGGAAATGGTCGAACTTCTTGGACACCTGCGGGTTGGCATCAGATCCATGATTTAACTGGAGAATATGACCATGCAGTGGACCGTGGTCACCTCCTAGGTTATGCTTTGATTGGTGGATTGTCTGGCTTCGATGCTTCAACCAGCAATCCTAAGAATATTGCAGTTCAAACAGCTTGGTCCAACCAAGCTAACGACCAAACTTCAACTGGGCAGAATTATTTTGAAAGTCAGATTCGGCGGGCCTTGGATAAAAATAAGCGTGTCCGCTATCGTGTGACCTTGGTGTATGCTGAGAGTGAAGACCTTGTTCCTGTCGGAAGTCATCTAGAGGCAAAAGCAGCAGATGGTAGCCTAGAGTTCAATGTGTTCGTTCCAAATGTGCAGAGTGGTCTCAGTATCAACTATCATAGTGGGGAAATTGCAGTAAATCAATAAATAGTCAGACGAATTCTCCCTCGTTAAATCAAATATATCAGACGATTTTCACGTAAAATCGTCTTTTTTTGCGTATAATTAAAAATATTTACAAAAACAGTTGACAAATCATCTGATGAATATTAGAATATAGTTAAAGAAAACGCTTACGACTTTGTCGTAGAAAACATTTAGGAGGAATTTCCAATGGAAAAACATGTTGAGCAACGTGTCGAAGACGTTACTTATAACAAAGCCAAGTTATGGCAAATCATATTATTTGCGATGAACAATTCATCGACGAATATTTACTTGGTTGCTTTTACTTTCGTGACTTATTTATCGACAGGTGTGCTTGGTCTTGCAGCCCTGTTTGTTAGTCAACTGATGGGGTATATTCGTATCTTTGATGGTTTCATTGATCCTACAATCGGAGTTATCATTGATAAAACGGATACTAAGTTTGGTAAATATCGTCCTATTTTGGTTTTGGGGAATATCATTACAGCAGCTTCTCTTTTTATGATGTTAGGTTTAAGTGGAGTTAGCGAGAGTCTCCGTCTTCCTCTATTCATCCTTGTTTTGATTATCCATAAAATTGGATATTCACTTCAACAGACGATTACAAAAGCAGGACAAGTTGCGCTTACCAATGATCCAAAGCAACGTCCAATCTTTAATATTGTTGATGGTATTGCGACAACTGTGTTGATGACTGGTAGTCAGGTTGTTGTGTCAGGGACATTGGTTCCAAAACATGGTGGTTTCACTCGAAGTTTCTTCCAAGAATTGTTCCTCGGTGTAGTAGTAATTTCAGCTGTTCTGGGTATTCTTGCTATTATCGGTATTTGGGAGAAAGACAATAAGAAATACTTTGGTCTTGGTGAGAAGACACAAGAAACTAAGTTGAAAGACTACTGGAAAGTTATCAAAGGAAACAAACCTTTGCAGGTTCTTTCAATCTCTGCAGCTTTTGTAAAATTTGTTGCTCAACTGTTTGGAGATTCCGTTATCGGGGTTATGCTGTATGGTATTATCTTCGGTGACTATGCTCTTTCTGGTAAAATGTCTATGCTGTTGATTTTGCCAGGTATTCTTGTAACAGTTGGTGCTGCGCAATTGGCTCGTCGTAAAGGTTTACGCTTTGCCTATATTACAGCGCTTCAACTTGGGATTGCTGGTCTTGTGACCTTGGCAGCGATGCTCTTTTCAGCTAAACCAGGTATGTTGGATTTGACAAATTGGAATCTCTACACAATCGGCTTCTTTGTTGTTTATATCATTGCTCGCTACGCATCTAGTGCTCCATCTGGTTTGGTATTGACAATGGGGGCAGATATTACAGACTATGAAACTTCAGTATCTGGTCGTTACTTGTCAGGTATGATTGGGACTATCTTCTCATTGACAGACTCAATTGCTTCTTCATTTGCCCCAATGGTTGTTGGATTTGTATTAGCAGGTATTGGTTTTGGTAAAGAGTACCCAACCGTTGAAACAGCATTCTCAACAGATTTGAGAATGGCTTTGATTGTCCTATTGACAGTGATTCCAGCAGTGGTATTGAGCGTATCCTTGTTCTTGATGAAATTTTACAAACTAGATCGTGAAGAAATGGCACGTATTCAAGAGAAAATCCATGTTATGAAAGCGGCAAAAGATGAGGAACGTGTGCGTGCGATTGCGAAAAATGTTCCATTATCTGATATGGATTATGTAGATGTTACTCAATATAAGGTTGATCAATACGACGATAAATAATACAATAACGACCTAGTTGGAGGATTCCAGCTGGGTCTTTCATCTAGGAGGCGGTATGAAAAAAATCTTAGCGTTTGGAGAAGTTTTATTGCGGCTATCTCCTCCTCATTATCAGACCCTAACACAAGCTACCAGTTTAGATTGTCAGTTTGGTGGCTCAGAGTTGAATGTCTTGGCCAGTTTAGCACAGTTGGGGCATTCAGTTGAGTTGGTGACGGCACTTCCTGAAAATGAAGTGGGAAAGATGGCAGAACACTTTCTCTTTGCACGGCAGATTGGACAGAAGCATCTGATTCGAAAAAAAGGAAGGCTGGGGATTTATTATTATCAAAAGGGCTTCTCTCTTAGACCTAGCCAGGTGACCTACGACCGTGATTATTCTGCCTTTAGCTTATCCAAGGAAGAAGAGTATGATTTGGAAGGTATGTTTGACGGTGTCGATTGGTTTCATGTCAGTGGTATAACGGTCGCTTTGAATCCAGATATTTATCGACTGGCCTTTCGTTTGATGGAAATGGCAAAGAGGCAGGGTGTTAAGGTTTCTTTTGACTTGAATTATCGAGAAAGTTTGTGGTCTTCTTTTGAAGAAGCGAGGGAGAAATTATCTCCTTTTGTAGGTTTAGCAGATATTTGCTTTGGTCTAGAGCCTATTCAACTCTTCAATGAATCTGGAAAAGATGTGAAGGATGAATTGGGGTTGAAGCGCCCTTATGAAAATAAAGAAGTCTTGTTGGCGGTGGTTAAAGGTCTGGCGGAGACGTATTCTTTGCAAAGTCTTGCTTTTACCCAGAGGGAAATGACCTACAATAATGAATATTTGCTGAAAGCATATTTGTATCAAGATGGTATTCTTTATGAAACGGAAAAAGAATCCATTCAAGTTTTGGACCGAGTTGGGACAGGGGATGCCTTTACAGCAGGAATTATTTTGGGCTATTTGCAGGAAAAAACGCCACAGGAAATAGTCGACTTGGGGATGGCTAGTTTTCAATTCAAACATACCATTGAAGGTGATGTCAATGTCATCAGTCCGTCAGATATTGCTTTGCTATTGAAAAAAGGGTCACGTGAAATAAAACGATAGAAAGAAGGAAAAAGTATGTTGTATCCAATACAGACAAAAACACGCTCAGTTTATTCTTTAAATGGAATATGGAAATTTAAGCAAGGGAACAATGATGTTCATACTCTGTTAGATACAGATGAGGTAATGGTTGTACCGAGTTCTTTTAATGATGTTGTTGTTGATAAGGACAAACGTCGTTTTGTCGGAGATAATTGGTATGAACTGATGGTAGCTCTTCCAGTAGTAGCTGATGATGAAGAGTTAGTTGTACGCTTTGGTTCGGTGACACATCAGGCTAAAGTCTATGCAGATGGTCAGTTAATCAGGGAGCACAAGGGTGGTTTCACACCTTTTGAATGCTTGATTCCGTCAAACTTATACGACGCTGATCAATTCCGTTTGACGGTTTGTGCTAATAATGAGTTGAATTACACAACCCTCCCAGTAGGGAATTATAGCGAAGAAGTGGATGAGAATGGTCAAATTGTGAAGACCGTCAAGGAAAATTTTGACTTTTTCAACTATGCTGGTATCCAGCGGACAGTTCATCTCTATAAACGTCCCCAAAATAGGATTGAGGATATTGTTATTCGGACGGAGCTAAATCAAGATTTGACTCAGGCGGTAGTGAATGTTGATGTGAAGACAGTTGGGCAGTACGATTCCATCCGTATGTCTATTTTAGATCAAGAGGGACAGGAAGTAGGTCTTCTTGAAAATGGACAAATGGTCATTGAACATCCACGCCTTTGGGAGGTCTTGGATGCCTATCTCTATACTGCTAAAGTTGAATTAGTTGACGGAGAAAACTTACTCGATACCTACTCAGAACAATTCGGCATTCGTAGTGTTGCGGTTGAAAATGGGCAGTTTTTCATCAATGGAAAACCTTTCTATTTCAAGGGATTTGGTAAACATGAAGATACCTTCATCAATGGGCGTGGTTTCAATGAAGCAGCCAATCTGATGGATTTGAATTTGCTTAAAGATATTGGAGCAAATTCCTTTAGGACATCTCATTATCCCTATTCTGAGGAAATGATGCGGCTGGCAGATCGTTTGGGAATTGTCGTCCTTGATGAAGTGCCAGCAGTTGGCCTGTTCCAGCTTTTCAATGCAGCCTTGAATTTGACAGGGGATTCTGAAGAAGCAAAAAATACTTGGGAAGTTATGCAAACCAAGGAGGCTCATGAGCTGGTGATTGATGAATTGATAGCGCGTGATAAGAATCATCCTTCTGTAGTGATGTGGGTTGTTGCCAATGAACCGGCAGGGCATGAAAAGGGAGCACGTGCTTACTTTGAACCTCTGATTCAGCGCATGAGGGACAGAGATCCGTCTAAGCGTCCTGTGACCTTGGTCAATATTATGACAGCAACGCCTGATAAGGATGAGGTTATGGATTTGGTCGATGTTGTCTGTCTCAATCGTTACTATGGTTGGTATGTTGCTCATGGTGACTTGAAGGCGGCAGAGAAAGGGCTCCGTCAAGAGTTGGAGACTTGGCAAAAACTTTATCCTGACAAGCCGATTTTGATTACGGAATATGGTGCAGATACTCTTCCAGGTTTGCATTCGATGTGGGATATTCCTTATACAGAGGAATTTCAGGTGGATTACTACGATATGAACCATTGCGTCTTTGATTCAATTCCGAATTTAGTTGGTGAGCAGGTATGGAATTTTGCTGATTTTGAAACTACAGTCGGTATCATTCGCATTCAAGGAAATCACAAAGGATTATTCTCAAGAAATAGACAACCCAAGCAAATTGTAAGAGAAATCAAGAAACGTTGGACTGCCATTCCAAACTACCATTATAAGAGGAAATGAGCTATAATAGTAGCAAATAGAAAGTTGTATTGGAGGACCAAGCACATGGCGAAACCCTTGGTAGAAAAAGCATCAGAGCGCTTATTGGAATTGATTTTGGAAAGAGGATATGAAGTTGGTGATAAGCTTCCAAATGAGTATGAATTGGCCCAAGATTTAGAAGTTGGACGTTCGACTGTTCGTGAAGCTGTGCGAAGTTTGGCTACTCGAAATATTCTGGAGGTGCGCCAAGGGTCGGGAACCTATATCAGCTCTAAAAAAGGAGTATCAGAGGATCCCCTAGGTTTTTCTTTGGTAAGAGACCGTGTGAAGTTGACGACAGATTTGTTTGAAGTGCGGTATTTACTTGAACCGAGAATTGCGGAGCGTGTCGCTCAGTTTGCCTCGGACGAAGACATTGCTCGACTAGAAGAAATTGTCCTTGCTATTGAAGAGGCTGTTGCTGCTGGAGACACGAAGCATCTGGAGTTGGATGTGAAATTCCACTGTATGCTGGCTGAGATGAGTGGGAATCTGGCTATGACAAGTCTCATGCCTGTCATTAATCAATCTATTCATCTAATCAATGAAAACTATTCAAATCGTCAGATGAAATCGGATAGTTTACAGGCCCACAGGAATATCTTAATGGCTATCAAGCAACGTCACCCTGTTGCAGCATATGATAGCATGTTAGCACATATTATATCAGTAAGACAGGTTGTTTTAAGCGAATGGTTCGATAAAGATATGACTTTGCATGGTCTCAACGATCATAAATAGAAATAAAAAATAGACAGCCCAGAAGAATTCTTCTGGGTATTTTTTGCTTTTTTATTGACAAATCATCTGATGAATTGTATACTATAGCTATAAATGACAACGCTTTCTAATTGGAGGTCAAGATGTTAAAGCAATTAAAAGAAAATTACTTTTTCGCAGTGATTCGCGGAAAAGATGAAGAAGATGCGAAAGAGATCGCTCGCCATGCGATTTTGGGAGGTATTCGAAATATTGAAATTACATTTTCGACTCCAAATGCAGCGACAGTTATCAAAGAATTACAAGAGGAGTTCTCAGATGATTCATCCGTAGTCATTGGGGCGGGAACAGTGATGAATCTTAAGCTGGCACAAGCGGCCATTGATGCAGGTGCTAGTTTCCTGGTTAGTCCTCATTTTGATAAAGAAATTCAAGACTTGGCGCAAGAGGCTGAGGTATTCTACTTCCCAGGTTGTGCAACTGCAACAGAGATTGTCACAGCTAGTCAGGCGGGATGTCCTATTATCAAGCTTTTCCCTGGTGGTGTCTTGGGTCCTGGATTTATCAAGGATATTCACGGCCCTGTTCCTGATGTGAATTTGATGCCTTCAGGTGGAGTTTCGGTTGAAAATGTTGCAGATTGGAAAAAGGCAGGTGCTTGTGCTGTTGGAGTCGGTTCGGCTCTGGCAAGTCGAGTGCAGGCTGAAGGCTATGAAAGTGTAACGACGATTGCTCGCAGTTTTGTTGCAGCTTTGGAGGGATGAAATGAGTTTTAATGACAAAAACTTTATGCTAAAAAACGAGCCTGCTAAGGAGCTTTACGGGAAAATAGCAGAGCTTCCTATCTATGATTTCCATTGTCATCTGGATCCGAAGGAAATTTTTGAAGATAAGGTTTATGAAGATATTGTTGATTTGTGGCTGGGGGGTGACCATTATAAGTGGCGCTTGATGCGGGCTAATGGTATCTCAGAAGAAGAAATCACAGGTTCAGCAAGTAAACTAGATAAGTTTAAGGCCTGGGCAAGAACCTTGGAACGGGCTTTCGGAAATCCTCTCTATCATTGGAGTCATTTGGAATTGCGACAGGTTTTCGGTGTTGAGGAATTGTTGACCGAAGAAAATGCAGAGCGACTCTATCATCAGCTCAATGCTTATTTGCAAGAACATCAAGTTAGTCCACGGAAGCTGATTGCGGATGTTAGGGTGACCTTTATTGGGACAACTGACCATCCTCTTGATAGCTTGGAATGGCATAAGCGCTTGGCTGAGGACTCGACCATAGATACTGTAGTGGCACCGACTTTCCGACCAGATGAAGCTTTTATAGAACATCGAAATTTCAATCCATTTATTAAACGCTTGGAGGAGGTAACAGGGGTAGCAGTAAGAGACTTTGCAAGTTTTGTAGAGGCACTTGGTCAGCGTGTTTCCTATTTTGCTCAACACGGTTGCCGAGCAAGTGACATCAGTTTTACGGCTATTTCCTATGAAGAGGCTACCCTCGAAGAGTTGGATGAAATTTTACTAGCAAGACTTGCAGGTAAAGAAGCTGGTCAATCCAGTATCAATAAATGGCAGACTGCTATCTTTAGAGAATTGTGCCGATTGTACAAGAAACATGGCTTTGTGACACAAGTTCACTTCGGTGCCTTACGGAATAACCATACCGGACTGTTTGAAAAACTTGGAGCAGATGTAGGTGTGGATTCGATTGGAGACCAGACATGTCTGACTGTGAATTTGAATCGTTTCTTAGATAACTTGGTCAAGGAAAATGCCCTTCCAAAAATGATTTGGTACAATCTCAATCCAAGTTACAACATTGCTCTGGCCAATACTTTGGCGAATTTCCAGTCCAATGAGGAAGGGGTTCGTAGTCAGCTACAATTTGGTGCTGGTTGGTGGTTCAATGATACAAAGTTGGGCATGATTGACCAGATGAATGCTTATGCAGAACAGGGCATGCTTGCCAATTTCGTTGGTATGTTGACAGATTCGCGTAGCTTTTTATCTTATCAACGGCATGATTATTTCAGACGCATTTTAGCGACCTATGTTGGTCAATGGATTGTTGATGAAGAAGTGCCAGAAGATTACAATCGTTTAGGGCAATTTGTAGAAGCCATATCCTATTACAATGCCAAAGAGTTTTTTGAACAATAGAAGGAGAGTAAATCATGAAAATGTCATTTCGCTGGTACGGGAAAAAAGATCCTGTGACACTGGAAGAGATTAAAGCAATCCCTGGTATGCAGGGAATCGTAACGGCAGTCTACGATGTACCAGTTGGTCAGGCATGGCCCCTTGAAAACATTCTAGAGCTGAAAAAAATGGTAGAAGAGGCAGGACTTGAAATTACTGTTATTGAATCCATTCCTGTTCATGAAGACATCAAACAAGGGAAGCCAAATCGTGATGCCTTAATCGAAAACTATAAGACTTCCATCCGTAATGTCGGGGCTGCAGGTATTCCAGTTGTTTGCTACAATTTCATGCCTGTGTTTGACTGGACCCGTTCAGACTTGCACCACCCACTTCCGGATGGTTCAACCTCTTTAGCTTTCCTAAAATCTGATTTAGCAGGTGTTGATCCTGTGGCGGATGATTTGAACTTACCAGGTTGGGATTCGTCCTATTCCAAGGAAGAAATGAAGGCTATTATTGAAAATTATCGTCAGAATATCTCTGAAGAAGATTTATGGGCGAATTTGGAGTATTTTATCAAAGCGATTCTGCCAACGGCTGAGGAGGCTGGCGTCAAAATGGCCATTCACCCTGATGACCCTCCGTATGGAATTTTCGGATTGCCACGTATTATTACTGGTCAAGAAGCCGTTGAACGATTTTTGAATCTCTATGATTCAGAACACAATGGAATTACCATGTGTGTCGGATCCTATGCTTCTGATCCGAAAAATGATGTCCTTGCCATGACGGAATATGCTCTCAAACGCAATCGTATCAATTTTATGCATACGCGCAATGTGACGGCAGGTGCTTGGGGCTTCCAAGAAACTGCACATTTGTCACAGGCTGGTGACATTGATATGAATGCTGTTGTTAAATTATTGGTGGACTATGATTGGCAAGGTTCTTTGCGTCCAGATCATGGTCGTCGTATCTGGGGAGATCAGACCAAGACACCGGGCTACGGTCTGTATGACCGAGCGCTCGGGGCGACTTACTTTAATGGTCTATACGAAGCCAATATGCGAGCGGCTGGCAAAACACCAGATTTTGGTATTAAAGCAAAAACAGTTGGAACAAAGGAGGGATAACTATGACGCGTGTCATTGAATTTAAGGACAAGGTTGTTGTCATTACAGGAGCAGGCGGAGTACTTTGTGGTTATTTAGCCAAGGAATTTGCTAAGGCTGGTGCCAAGGTGGCTCTTTTAGACTTAAATCAAGCAGCAGCCCAAGTTTTTGTTGATGAGATTGTTGCAGCAGGAGGTAGTGCCAAGGCTTACAAATCTAATGTCCTTTCCAAGGAAAATTTGGAAGAAGTTCGCCAACAGGTATTGGCAGATTTCGGTCCGGTAGATATTTTAATCAACGGAGCAGGTGGCAATAATCCGAAAGCGACAACGGATAATGAGTTCCATGAAGTGGGTCTTCCAGCGGATACGAAAACCTTCTTTGACCTAGATGAGGCGGGGATTAACTTTGTTTTCAATCTGAATTATCTAGGAACCTTATTGCCAACACAGGTCTTTGCACAGGATATGATTGGCCGTAGCGGAGCAAATATTATCAATATCTCCAGCATGAATGCCTTTACTCCTTTGACAAAAATTCCTGCCTATTCAGGTGCTAAGGCTGCCATCAGTAATTTTACCCAATGGTTGGCAGTACATTTTTCAAAAGTTAGTATTCGTTGCAACGCCATTGCTCCGGGATTTTTGGTAACCAACCAAAACCGTGGTTTGCTTTTTGACGAGTCAGGTCAACCGACCGCACGTGCCAACAAGATTTTGACCAATACACCAATGGGACGGTTTGGTGAATCGGAAGAGCTAGTCGGCGGCGTCTTCTTCTTGGCAGATGAGAATTTGGCAAGTTTTGTCAACGGTGTTGTTTTACCGATTGACGGTGGCTTCTCAGCCTATTCAGGAGTCTGATGATGAAGATGGAATACGTATTTTGTGTGGACTCTGATGGCTGCGCCATGGACACCATGACCTACAAACATAAGCTTTTCTTCGGCCCCTTAGCTGCGGAAGTTTTTGGTGTTGAAGATAAAGAACCGTTTTTAGCTGAATGGAATCGAGTTAATCTCTACTCACGAGAACGTGGCATTAACCGTTTTGTTGGCTTAGTTAAAGGCCTAGAATTTGCAGGTGTGACTGGTATAGACAACTTGAAAAATTGGGTCGCGACCACAGATTCTTTGTCAAATGCTTCTCTGGAAAGATTGATAGAGGAGCAGCCGTCAAAAGACTTGGAATTAGCCTTAAAATGGTCCACTCAAGTCAATCAAGCCATTAAGCATTATAGTGGTCCTGTTTTAGCCTTCATCGGCGTTCACAAGGGCTTGGAAAAATTGAGCCAGTTAGGAAAAGTCTACGTAGTTTCTTCTGCTAATAAGGAAGCAGTAGAAGAAGAGTGGACAGACCAAGGTTTGATGGACTTTGTTACAGAATTGTACTGTCAAGACCGTGGCAAGAAAGAAGATGTCATCAAACTGTTAATAGAGGAAGGGTATTGTCCTAATAAGATTATGATGATTGGTGACTCGCCTGGTGATTTGAAGGCGGCGGAATTGAATGGTGTCCATTTCTATCCTATTTTAGTAGGACGAGAGATGCAATCTTGGGCAGATTTGACAGAAACGATTGCAGATGACTTTGCTCATCAAGCATTCACAGGTGAGAAAGAAACAGAATTGATACAGGCATTTTGGAATAATTTAGACGACTAGAGAAGGGCTAGAGGCGCTATGCCCTCTAGCTTTTTTGGAGGCAAACATGACACATTTAGTAGATTTACGGAAGAAACCTTACAGCCTTGATGAAGAGGCTATTTCTTGGATTGAAGAAACCATTGCTCAGATGACCTTGGATGAAAAAATCGGTCACCTCTTTGTCAACATGGGGAGCCAGCGGACAGAAGACTATCTGACTGGAGTATTAAATGATTATAAGATTGCTGCTGTTCGTTACAATCCTGGACCTGCTGCAGATATTTGGGAGCAAAACTATATTTTGCAGACCAAGTCTAAGATTCCCCTCTTGATTGCAGCCAATACCGAATCTGGTGGAAATGGCGCTGTTACGGATGGAACGAAAATTGGGGATGAAATCAAGATTGCTGCGACAACCGATCCCCGCTATGCTTATGAAATGGGGAAAGTTGCAGGACTTGAAGCAGCTGCGGTAGGCTGCAATGCCTCCTTTGCACCGATTATGGACCTAAGCCGTAATTGGCGCAATCCAATCATTGCAAACCGAACATGGGGAGCTAATGTAGACCAAGTCATTGAATTGTCCAAAGAATACATGCGAGGCATTATGGAACATGGCATTGTGCCGTTTGCTAAGCATTTTCCTGGAGATGGTATTGACGAACGAGATCATCATTTGTCTTTCGCTTCGAATCCCATGACCAAGTCTGAATGGATGGAAACATTTGGACGGATTTATGGTGAGATGGCTGACGCAGGTCTCCCAGGTATTATGGCGGGGCACATTCATTTGCCAAATGTTGAGAAAGAAATGCATCCAGAACGTGAATTGGATGACATGTTGCCAGCTTCGCTGAATAAAACCCTCTTGGATGAATTGCTTCGTGGAGAGTTAGGTTACAATGGTGCCATTGTCACGGATGCCAGTCACATGATCGGTATGACAGCCTCTATGCCGCGTCGTGAGCTATTGCCTACAGCTATTGAGGCAGGATGTGATCTTTTCCTTTTCTTCAACGATCCAGAAGAAGATTTGCAATGGATGAAAGAAGGATTGGAAAATGGTCTGCTTTCTGAGGAACGCCTCCATGATGCCCTTCGTCGTACCTTGGGCTTGAAAGCTAAACTCGGTCTTCACTTGTTTGAAGGTCGTCGTCAGGAAATCATGTTGCCAAAAGAAGAAGCACTGGCTTTGATTGGTAGAGATGAGGCGAAACAGCTTGCAAAAGAAGTAGCTGACAAGGCGATTACCTTGGTAAAAGCCAAACAAGAAGGAATTTTCCCAGTCAATCCAGAACGCTACAAACGTATTTTGTTGGTCGAAGTAGATGGCTATAAGGGTGGTTTTGGTGCCATGATCAATGCTGGCAAGAAGAGAGCAGCCGATACGCTGAAAGAACTATTAGAAGCTCGAGGTCACCAAGTATCTATCTGGGAAAATACGGAGGCACGGATTGCCAAATTGCCAGAAGAAGAAAGACCAGCAGCGATTGCAAATGTCTATGCTTCCAAGCGTCCAATTGCGGAAATCACAGATAACTATGATTTGATTATCAATTTAGTTGATGTCAACTCAGGAGGAACAACTCAGCGAATTATTTGGCCAGCTGCCAAGGGAACACCAGACCAGCCTTTCTATGTTCACGAAATTCCAACCATTGTTGTCTCTGTTCAGCACCCATTTGCACTTGCAGATATGCCACAGGTTGCAACCTATATCAATGCCTACGATGGCTTGCCTGTCACATTAGAAGCCTTGGTTGCTAAACTAGCAGGAGAGTCAGCCTTTACAGGAGTATCGCCTGTTGATGCCTACTGTGGCTTGGTAGATACACAGATTTGGCGCGGAAAATAAGGAGGAAAGAATGCCTAGATTGGTTGATTTGCGGAAGAAACCCTATTGTTTGAATGATGAGCAGATTACCTGGGTAGAAAATACCTTGGCTCATCTGACTGATGAAGAAAAAATCGGTCAATTGTTTGTTAATCTATTCTTCTTCGGAGGAGACGCTTTTAGCGGAAATAATCTGAGTAATCAGGAATTGATGAATCGATACCACATAGGTGGTGCCCGTTATATGAATGGCAGTCCAGAACAGGTACAAGGACTGATTAACGAGCTGCAAAGCTATTCAAAAGTACCTCTCTTGGTTGCAGCGAACTGTGACTCAGGTGGAGATGGAGCTGTGAAAGGAGGAACCTATATTTCCTCAGGTGCTCAATCGGAAGCCAGTCGGGATCCTCGTATTCCCTACCTAGCAGGTCTCGTATCTGCGCGTGAGGAGACTGCATTAGGTGTAAATGTCAATTTTGATCCTTGCGTGGACATTGTTCAGAACTGGCGCAATACTATCGTCAATACCAGAGCCTACGGTACAAATGCGGATGATGTTATTACCTATACCAGTGCCTATTTAGAAGGATTGACTGCTGAAAGAGATGTTATTCAATGTATCAAGCATTTCCCAGGAGATGGTAAAGAAGAACGTGATCAGCACCTAGTCCTAGGCGTCAATGAGCTCTCTCCAGAAGAATGGGACAAGAGCTTTGGTCGTGTCTATCGTCATCATATTGAAGCTGGTGTTGAGATGATTATGGCGGGACATATAGCCTTGCCATATTACCAACAACGACTCAATCCAAGTTTGACGGACGAAGATATTTTGCCTGCAACGCTGGCTCCTGAATTGATCCAAGATTTATTGAAAGAAAAACTGGAATTCAATGGCTTGGTCATAACAGATGCCAGCCACATGTTGGGGATGACAGCAGCCATGCGTCGTGAAGACTACGTACCTGCAGCCATTGCTGCGGGTTGCGATATGTTCTTATTCTTCAATAACTTAGAAGAAGATTTTGAATTTATGCTCAATGGCTACCGCAAGGGAGTGATTACTGACGAACGCCTTCATGATGCTCTCCGTCGCATTTTAGGTCTGAAAGCCAAACTCAATCTGCATATCAAGCAAGCGGAAGGAACCTTACTAAAATCAGCTGATGAATTGGCTATTATCGGCTGTGAAGAACACTTGGCTTGGCAACGTGAGGCGGCAGACAAGGCAATTACGCTGTTGAAAGATACACAGAAAAATCTTCCAATCAGTCCAGAAACCCATCGCAGAATCCGATTGTATTACCTAGAAGGTGAAAAAGAAGGGATTATGGCGGCAAGTACAGAAGTGGTTGATAACCTTAAAGCTGCCTTGGAAGCGCGTGGCTATGAAGTGACCGTCAATGATGGTACGACTCGGATCAAAGGAAAAACGCTGCAATACCGAGAAGAAGTTGATTTAGCCTTGACTGTTGCCAATGTCATTGGATATGGAGCGCAGAATAATTACCGCATCCAGTGGAAAACGGCCATGTCAAATGAAGTTCCTTGGTATGTACATGAAGTTCCAACCATTTTCATTTCACTAAACTATACAACTCACCTTCACGATGTTACCATGGTCAAAACTGCTATCAATGCCTACCATCACAATAAAAATACTATCGAATCCTTACTTGATAAATTAGAAGGAAAAGACGCATTCTTTGGTGTGCCAAATGAGAATGTTTGGGCCAATAAATGGCAGGCAAAACTATAAAACTAAACTCCTTTCTATCCTAGATAGAGGGAGTTTTCTAGGAAGATTTCTTGCCAAACTTTCTTCTTTTTGATAAAATATCCTTAATTGAATAGAAGTCTGTGAGACTAGTACACCTTATGGAAGCTGTCCAGGGAGTTGAGCCGTGACTGCAAGCTCAATCAGTGAAAGTTGGTCGAATTCACTCACACAAGGACTTAGAACCTGCATTCACAGTTCAACACTTCCATCTAAGGCTAGTTTTTCAGCTACTCATCGTTAGTTTTTTTCAAAATACAGTCAGTATTCCCTCAAAAAACAGCCTTGATTAGCGGAAAACCATCTCTTATGTGCAAGCACTTCACTTGTGAATATAGGTTCATAGAACTAAGGTCTGCCTTGCAGATGAAAACGGATGGTACCGCGTGACAACGCTCCGATACGAGTGGTGTCATGCGTTTTTTATTGGAGGAATTATGTCAAACATTGAACAACAGTTGGCTGAATTAAGCCAAACGACACTAGAAAAGTTAAAAGAAATCCAGCACCAAGGAGAAAAAGAACTACAAGACCTGCGTGTTGCGGTTTTGGGTAAAAAAGGGTCTTTGACGGACTTATTGAAAGGCTTGAAAGACCTGTCTAACGACATGAAACCAATCGTTGGTAAACAGGTTAATGAAGTGCGTGATGTGCTGACAACTGCCTTTGAAGAAACTGCTCAAAAGGTTGCAGCAGCAAAAATTCAGCAACAACTAGCTTCCGAAACCATTGATGTGACCTTGCCAGGTCGTCAGGTTAAGGTCGGAAAACGCCATGTCTTGACCCAAACTTCTGAAGAAATTGAAGATATTTTCTTGGGCATGGGCTTCCAAATCGTTGACGGATTTGAAGTGGAAAAAGACTACTACAACTTTGAGAGGATGAATTTGCCGAAAGATCATCCAGCCCGTGATATGCAAGATACCTTCTACATCACAGAAGAAATCCTTATGAGGACCCATACGTCGCCTGTTCAGGCGCGTACCATGGACCAGCATGATTTCTCAAAAGGTGCTTTGAAGATGATTTCGCCAGGACGTGTTTTCCGTCGTGATACGGATGATGCGACCCACAGCCACCAGTTCCACCAGATTGAAGGCTTGGTTGTCGGTGAAAATGTATCCATGGGCGATCTCAAAGGTACGCTTGAAATGATTATCAAGAAAATGTTTGGTGAAGAGCGTCAGATTCGCCTGCGTCCATCATACTTCCCATTCACTGAGCCTTCTGTTGAGGTGGATGTTTCCTGCTTCAAGTGCGGTGGTGACGGCTGTAATGTATGTAAGAAAACAGGCTGGATTGAAATCCTCGGTGCCGGCATGGTCCACCCGCAAGTATTGGAAATGAGTGGTATTGACTCAACCAAGTACTCTGGCTTTGCCTTCGGTCTTGGTCAGGAACGCATTGCCATGCTCCGTTACGGTATCAACGACATCCGTGGTTTCTATCAAGGTGATGTACGATTCTCGGAGCAGTTTTGATGTGAGACCTGTTTCTGATACTGAAAGTATCTAGAAACAGGACGGTAGCCGCTATGGCGGTCTACCTACTCCCCTCACTAGGTTCAAGGTTGAAAAATATGTCGTTTTCAACCTTGAACCGTCGTAATCTCGCACTATTTAAGGTGTGGGTATCGTTGCTCTGCGACTTTCCTAGTCCAGTTAGAAATGAGAGGCAATGAGATGCAGATTGATCCTATACGTTTGGAAGAGGTTTCCGTTTTGCAGGAGTTGGCCAAGCAGACTTTTGCAGAGACCTTCGCTCACGATAATGACCCGAAGGAACTGGAGGCATTCTTTGAGGAATCTTATTCCTTGGAGGTCTTGACTAGTGAGTTATCGGATCCCAACTGCCAGCACTATTTTCTAAGAATAGATCATCAGATAGCTGGTTATCTCAAGCTCAACAAAGGTTCTGCCCAGACGGAGCAAGAGTTGGAAAATGCCTTTGAAATCCAGCGTATCTATCTCTTGCAGGCCTATCAAGGTCGCGGTCTTGGGAAGGTCTTGTTTGAATTTGCTTTGGAAAAAGCAGAGCAGTCTAGTTGTGATTGGGTCTGGCTGGGAGTTTGGGAACATAATTACAAGGCTCAGAAATTCTATTCCAAATACGGATTTGAAAAATTTGGCCAGCATGAATTTGCGGTCGGTGATAAGATTGATGTGGATTGGCTACTGAAACGGCCTTTGCACCAGAAAGGATAATATGTTAGTAAGTTACAAATGGTTAAAAGAACTCGTTGACTTTGATGCGACAAGCCATGACTTGTCTGAAAAAATGTCAACAACAGGAATTGAAGTAGAAGGGGTTGAGCAAAAGAGTGCTGGCCTTTCTAAGTTGGTTGTCGGTCAGGTTGTGTCTGCTGAGCCAATTCCAGATACTCACCTCAATATTTGTCAGGTAAATGTGGGCGAAGCAATCACGCAAATTGTTTGCGGTGCTCCAAATGTCAAGCCAGGTATCAAGGTGATCGTTGCTCTGCCAGGAGCTCGTATCGCTGGCAACTACAAGATTAAGAAAGGCAAAATCCGCGGAGTTGAATCCTTGGGCATGCTCTGCTCATTGAGCGAAATCGGCGTGTCCGACTCAGTTGTGCCAAAGGTCTATGCGGACGGTATCTACCACCTGCCAGAAGATGCAGTCGTGGGTGAGCCAGTCTTTTCATATCTTGACCTCGACGACGAGATTATTGAGTTGTCCATCACACCAAACCGTGCCGACGCCCTCTCTATGCGTGGTGTGGCTCACGAAGTGGCAGCTATCTATGACAGCAAGGTCAACTTCAAGCCAGTGGTCTTGGAGGAAAGCGACAAGAAAGCCAGCGATGTGATTGAAGTGGCCATTGAGTCAGACAAGGTGACTGCCTACACGGCCCGTGTTATTGAAAATGTGACTATCGCACCGAGCCCGCAGTGGTTGCAAAACCTGCTCATGAACGCAGGTATTCGCCCGCTCAACAATGTGGTGGACATCACCAACTACATCTTGCTCTACTTCGGTCAGCCAATGCACGCCTTTGATTTCGATAAATTTGAAGGCAAGAAAATCGTGGCTCGTCAGGCAAAAGAGGGTGAGAACTTGGTAACTCTTGACGGCGAAGAACGTGACTTGATTGCCGATGACATCGTCATTTCCGTTGCGGACAAGGCAGTTGCCCTCGGTGGTGTCATGGGTGGTGCTAATACAGAGATTGACAATAGCTCTAAGACCGTCGTGCTGGAAGCAGCCCTCTTTGACGGCAAGTCTATCCGCAAGACCTCAGGTCGCCTCAACCTTCGGTCTGAGTCCTCTTCTCGCTTTGAAAAAGGCATCAACGTAGCAACTTTGACGGAGGCTATGGACACAGCGGCTGCTATGATTGCGGAACTGGCTGGCGGTCAGGTCTTGTCTGGCATCGTTTCTGCGGGCAGCGTGGACACTTCGGATGTCCCAGTCACAGCAACCATTGATTACGTTAACCGCTCGCTTGGGACCAACCTCGACTATGCCCAAATCGCAGATATTTTCCGTCGTTTAGGTATGGAAACAACTGGCGATGCAAGTCAGTTTACAGTAGCAGTACCGCGTCGTCGTTGGGACATTCGCATTCCAGCAGACTTGGTAGAGGAAATCGCTCGTATCTATGGTTACAATAATCTGCCGACCACTCTTCCGAAAGAGGACGGAACAGCAGGCGAGTTGACCCTGACCCAGAACATCCGTCGCCAAGTACGTAGCCTGGCTGAAGGTGCAGGTCTGACAGAAATCATTTCCTATGCCTTGACAACGCCTGACAAGGCTGTGGAGTTTGTGGCTCGTCCAACCACAGTCACCGAACTCATGTGGCCGATGACAGTTGACCGCTCTGCCCTCCGTCAGAACATGGTGTCTGGTATGTTAGACACAGTGGCCTACAACGTGGCTCGTAAGAACAAGAATTTGGCTCTTTACGAAATCGGTAAGATCTTTGAACAGTCTGGCAATCCAAAAGAGGACCTGCCACAAGAAATCAACAAGTTTGCCCTTGTTTTGACTGGTTTGGTTGCTGAGAAAGACTTCCAGACACCAGCTGTACCAGTTGATTTCTTCCATGCCAAAGGGATTTTGGAAGCTATCTTTGATCATTACAAGTTGGCAGTTGACTTTGTGGCGACTAGTGAGATTGCTGCCCTGCACCCAGGTCGTACAGCTGAAATCCATTTGAATGGGGCTGTGATCGGCTTTGTCGGTCAGGTACACCCTCAAACGGCTAAGGACTACGGTATTCCTGAAACTTATGTGGCTGAAATCAATCTGGATGCGATTGAAGAAGCCCTCCAGCCTGCTCAGCCATTTACCGACATCTCTAAATTCCCAGCGGTTAGCCGTGATATTGCCCTGCTTTTGAACAGCGATGTCAAACATCAGGATGTCCTGGATGCCATTGCTGGTGCTGGCGTGAAACGCTTGACCAAGGTGACTCTCTTTGACGTCTATGCTGGCAGCAATATCGAGGTTGGTAAGAAGTCTATGGCTTATAACCTGACCTTCCAGAATCCTGAGGATAGCTTGACGGATGAGGAAGTGGCTAAGTACATGGAGAAAATCAGTAAGTCGCTCGAAACACTTGGAGCTGAAATTCGTTAACATGTAAATCTTGTGAAATCCTAGTCAGCGGGCTGGGATTTTTTGGAGGGAAGTATGAACACTCAAGATATTCAAGAAAAATTTTTTCGAGAAGGCAAGCTTATCGTTATTCCTAAAAAATTAAAAAGTAAGCAAGTTTTATTTGCCTATTTACAAGAAGAGTTGGCTAAGAAAGGCTCTACCTTCACAGAAAAAGAAGTCAATGCCTTTCTAGCTGAAGTCTATGATGATTATGCTATATTGAGACGCTACTTGGTGGACTACGGCTACTTGTCGCGTGACCAATATGGTTTGGAATACAGAATAGAAGAAAAGAGATGATTGCGGTCATCTCTTTTGTCTTACAAAATAAAGGGTTCAATCTTCAACTCTATCTGGTTGCCATACTTGGCTAGTAAATCGTCTGCCAGGGGATGATAGAGTTCTCGTAGTTGTTCGATCTTGTCAGGAAATTGTTTGCCGATGTAGTCAAACTTGCACTCGATGGTTAAG